>NZ_JBVJVK010000104.1:5985-17783 GCF_055603705.1 Actinosynnema sp. NPDC037264
AGGCGAGGGCGAGGACGGCGGGGGCGGGGCTCGTTGCGCGGGCGGCGGGAGCGGCGTTGGCGTTGGGCTTCTCGACTTCGCGCCATTCCTTTTCCTACTGCGTGCTCCCCCCCCCCCACACCCCGGGCCCGAGCCGTTCCCAGGCCTGGGCGGTGTTCTTCGGCAACAACGCGTAGTACTCCGCGACGGCCTGTGCCAACTGGGCGGGAGCGGGCGTGCTGCTGGACGACGACGTGGTGCTCGTGACCGCGCCGGCCGCGTTGTCGGTGGTCCGATTCCCGTTCGCCAGCACCACGACCAGCACGACGAGCCCCACGACGGCCGCCGCGGCCACCGCGATGAGTCCCGCACGCCCACCACGCGCGGGCCGGGGCGCGAGGGCGGTCGGGTGCGGCGCCAAGGCGGTGGGGTGCGAGCCTGACGGTCGCGCGGAGCCCGCCGCGTGCGGGCCGGTAGGCCATGGAGTCGGACTGGTGTGGGCCGGATCCGTTGCGTGCGGGTCGGTCGGCCAGGGTGTCGGACCCGCTTGGGCCGGGAGCGCCGAGGGGACCGCCAGGTCCCGGCCGGCGGGCTGCGGTGTCAGGTCGGCTCGGTGCGGGCCGGTGGTCAGCGAGCCTTCCGGGTGCGGGCCGGTCGGCGGCAGGTCTGCCGGGTTCAGGTCCAGCCGGGTCGCCGGTGGCGCCGTCACGGTCGGCGCGCGCAGCCGTTCGGCGGCCTGCGCCATCGTCGGCCGGGCCGCCGGGTCGGTGCGCAGCAGGTCCAGCAGCACGTCGGTCAGCGGTCCCGCCTGGGTCGGCGGCGCGAAGCGGCCCGCGGCGACGGCGTGCAGCAAGGCGATCGCGTTGTCACCGTCGCCGAACGGCGGACGCCCTTCCACCGCCGCGTACAACGTGCCGCCGAGGGCGAACACGTCGGAGGCGGGCCCCGGCTCGCCGCCGCGCGCGACCTCCGGCGAGAGGAACGCGGGCGTGCCGGCGAGCAGCCCGGTCCGGGTGACGGTGACGTCCCCGACCGCGCGGGCGATGCCGAAGTCCGTGATCTTCGCGGTGCCGTCGTCGGTCAGCAGGACGTTGCCCGGCTTGACGTCCCGGTGCACGATGCCCGCCGCGTGCGCCGCCGCCAGCGCGCCGGCGATCTGCGCGCCGATGTGCGTCACCCGCTCGACGGGCAACGGGCCGCGCGCGATCAGCTCGGCGAGGGTCCGCGCCCGCAGGTATTCCATGACGAGGACCGGCTTGCCGTCGTCCTCCACGACGTCGTGCACCGTCACCGCGTTCGGGTGCTGCAACCGGGCGGCGATGCGCCCTTCCCGCGCCGCGCGGCCCACCGCCGCGACCGGGTCGGCCCCCTCGGGCACCACGAGCTGCTTGAGCGCCACCACGCGGTCCAGGCGCTCGTCCAACGCCTGCCACACGACGCCCATCGCACCCGCGCCCACGCGCCCGCGCAGCCGGTACCGCCCGGCCACCAAGCGCCCCACGTCCATCACCAGCGAACCCCGCCCTTCCCGGCGTCAACCGGACAACCTTACGTCCCCGGGCCCGCCGGCTCCGAGGCGTGAGGCGACCTCGACGTCCGGTCGACAACGGGATGAACCCGGGAGGTCGCGATGACGCGGCCCACGTGGGTGCGGTTGCTCGCGAGCTGACGGATCAGCGACCGCCCGCCGTCCGCGCGAGGTAGACGGTGGCGGTCGCCTCACGTTGTTGCAGCGGGTTGTGGAAGCGGACGACCTCCGCGCCGACCTCGGCGAACCGGTCGGCCAGCGCCGCGGTGTAGTCGTCGTCCGGCGGGTCGTTGGACCACAAGGCGAACACCCCGCCGGGGTGCAGCCGGGCGGCGAGGCGACGCAGGCCCTCGGGCTCGTAGAAGTCGGCGTTGTCGGGGTGCAGCAGGTGCCTGGGCGAGTGGTCGATGTCGACGATGATCGCGTGGAACAGGCGGTCGGGGTCGGTCGGGTCGAGGCCGCCGTCGGAGCGCGAGAGCGCGAAGAAGTCGCCGTGCACCAACCGGCAGCGCGGGTCCGACGCCAGCTCCTGCCCACCGGGCAGCAGGCCGCGTCGGTGCCACTCGATGACCTCGCCGAGCGCGTCGATCACGACCACCGACCGCACGGCCGGGTTCTCCAGCACGGTCCGCGCGGTGTAGCCGAGGCCGAGACCGCCCACGACGACGTCCAGCGGCGCGGGCAGGTCGGCGAGCGCCAGGCGCGCCAGCTCCACCTCCGACACGGTGAACAGGCTCGACATCAGGAACTCGTCGTTGAGCTTGATCTCGTGGACCTCGCGGTCGAACACGGGATCCCACCGGCGGCGCAGGACGAGTTCGCCCAGCGGGGTCTGTCGCCAGTCGAGCTCCTGGAAACGCGCGCTCATCGGGTGTTACCTCCGGGTCGGTCCTCGACGGTGGTGGTGCGGGACCACAGTGGACCGCGGGCACGCGGTGAGCGCACGGTGGCGCCCATCGTCGCAGCACGCCTCCGACCCGGGTGAGGGCGGGTCCCGGCCGCGAGGGCGGCTGCGGCCGGGACCCGGCGGCTCAGGCGGGCTCGTCGAGCAGTTCGGCGAGCAGCCCTCGGACGCGGCGGTCGATGTCGTCGCGGATGGGTCGGACGGCGTCGACGCCCTGGCCCGCGGGGTCTTCGAGCTCCCAGTCGAGGTAGCGCTTGCCGGGGAAGACGGGGCAGGTGTCGCCGCAGCCCATGGTGATGACGACGTCGGAGGCCTCGACGTCCTCGGTGGTCAGCTTGGACGGCACTTCGGCGGTGATGTCCAGGCCGAGTTCGGCCAGGGCCTGGGCGGCGGCGGGGTTGACCTGATCGGCGGGGGCGGAGCCGGCGGAGCGGACCGTGACGCGGCCCAGCGCGTAGTGCTGGAGCAGCGCGGCGGCCATCTGGGAGCGGCCGGCGTTGTGGACGCAGACGAACAGGACTTCGGGCTGCTTGCGGGTCAACGGACCTGTCCTTCGGTGACGGGCGCGGTGGTCGCCTCGGTGGTGGGGTAGAGCGTGCGCAGCAGCGGCACGGCGACCGCGACGGCGACGAGTTGCGCCAGCACGTAGACCGGCACGGAGGAGGGCGCGATCCCGGCGAACGAGTCGCTGAAGACGCGGCCGACGGTGATGGCGGGGTTGGCGAAGCTGGTGGAGCTGGTGAAGAAGTACGCCGCGCCGATGTAGGCGCCGACGGCGGACGGCGCGAGGGCGGCCCGACCGGACCGGACGAGCGAGAAGATGACGAGCAGCAGGCCGACGGTGGCCACGACCTCGGCGACGCCGTGCGCGACCGTGGCGCGTCCGGTGGTGCTGATGCTGACCGGCGCCGCCTCGAACATGGTGTTGGCCAGCACCGCGCCGGTGACGCAGCCGAGCACCTGGGCCAGCGCGTACGAGGGCACGTCGCGCCAGGCCAACCCGCCGAACGCGGCGTCCGCCAGGGACACGGCGGGGTTGAAGTGGCCGCCGCTGACGGGGCCGAAGACCAGGATGATGGCGTAGAGGCCGACGGCGGTGGCGGCGGCGTTCTCCAGCAGCTGCAGGCCGACGTCGCCGGGGGAGAGGCGTTGGGCGGCGATGCCGGAGCCGATGACCAGGGCGGCGAGCAGGAGGCTGCCGAGGTACTCGGCGAGCAGCCGGTGGGACAGCGGGCGGGGCATTCAGGGTCCCTCGGGGGCGGGGTGGACGGCGGGCGCTAGGCGGTCGATGCGGTCGGCGAGGTCGCGGTAGGCGGCGTCGAACGCGTCCGGGGTGCCGACGGCGGCCGGGTCGGGCACCGACCAGTGCAGCCGGTCGTCGTGGTCGGTGAGCTCTTCGTGCGCGTTGTCGCACACCGCCACGACCAGGTCGTCGGGCCGCAGCACGGCGTCCAGGTGGTGGGGACGGGCACGGGTCAGCGACAGGCCGTGGGTGCGGGCGGTGGCGACGGCCAGCGGGTGCACGCGCTCGGCGGGCCGGGTGCCCGCGCTGGCCGCGGGCACCGGGCTGCGTCGCTTCCACAGCGCGGCGGCCAGCTGGGAGCGCGCGGAGTTGTGGCTGCACACGAACACCACCCGCGGCGCCTGCCGCAGGCCGGTGGGCACCAGGTCGGTCAGCGCGGCGGTGCGCAGGCGCAGGTAGGTGCGCCGGTGGTCGCCCTCCGAGCGCGACCGCTCCACGATCCCGGCCTGCTCCAGCAGCTTCACGTGGTGGGCGAGCAGGTTGCTGGGCAGCCCGAGCGCGCGGCCGACCTCGCCGGGCGAGGCGTCGCCGAGCACGAGCAGGTCCACCACGGCGAGCCGGGCGGGCTCACCCAACGCCGCGTGCACCCGCGCCCGCGCGACGGTCTCCGAAGGCCAGTCAGTGCTCATTGACTCAAGCATGCTTGAGCGGTCGACCGGAGTCAACCGGGCGGCCCGCCCGTCAGTGGGAGCCGGAGACCTGTCCGGTGAGCTTGCTGTGCAGCTTCTCGCTGTGCGGGTTGAGGCCGACGATCTCGGCCTCGACGCCACGCCCGGCGAACTTCGCGGTGACGGTGTCGAGCGTGGCCACGGCGGAGCTGTCCCAGACGTGCGCGCCGGAGAGGTCGATGACGACCTTGTCGACGTCCTCGGCGTAGTCGAAGGAGTGCATCAGCTCGTTGGTGGAGGCGAAGAACAGCTCGCCGGTCAGCGCGTAGACGCGGATGCGGCCGTCGGGGTCCAGGACGCTGGAGACCTCGACCAGGTGGGCGACGCGGCGGGCGAAGAACACGGCGGCGAGCAGCGCGCCCGCGATGACGCCGAGGGCGAGGTTGTGGGTGGCCACCACGGTGCCGACGGTGACGACCACGACGGCGGTCTCGCTGCGCGGCGCGCGGCGCAGGCCGGACGGCGTGACGCTGGACCAGTCGAACGTGCTGATCGACACGAAGACCATCACGGCGACGAGCGCGGCCATCGGGATGAGCGAGACGACCGGGCCGAGGGTGTAGACCAGGATCAGCAGGAACACGCCCGCCGACAGGGTGGACAGCCGGGTGCGGCCACCGGACTTGGTGTTGATGATCGACTGGCCGATCATCGCGCAGCCGGCCATGCCGCCGAGGAAGCCGGTGGCGATGTTGGCGATGCCCTGCCCGCGGACCTCGACGCCCTTGTCGGACGGGGTGTCGGTGAGGTCGTCGAGCAGTTGCGCGGTCAGCAGCGACTCGACCAGGCCCACGACGGCCAGCGTGAGGGCGTAGGGCGCGATGATCGCCAGCGTCTGCGCGGTGAACGGCACCATCGGCAGGCCGAAGAACGGCAGCGCGTCGGGCAGGTCGCCCATGTCGCCCACCGTCGGCACGTCGACGTGCAGGAAGACCGTGAGCGAGGTGATCACCACGATCGCGACCAGCGGCGAGGGGACGGCCTTGGTGAGCTTCGGCAGCAGGTAGATGACGCCGAGCCCGAGCGCGGCCAGCGCGATGACGGGCCAGCCGCCGCCGGTGATGTGCGGGATCTGGGCGGTGAACAGCAGGATCGCCAGGGCGTTGACGAAGCCGACCATGACGGTGCGGGGCACGAAGCGCATGAGCTTGTGCACGCCGACCAGCCCGAACGCGATCTGGAACGCGCCGGTGAGGACGGTCGCCGCGAACAGGTACTCCACGCCGTGGTCGCGCACCAGCGGCACCAGCACCAACGCCATCGCGCCGGTCGCGGCGGAGATCATGCCGGGGCGTCCGCCGGCGAAGGCGATGATGATCGCGATCGTGAACGAGGCGTAGAGGCCGACCTTGGGGTCGACGCCCGCGATGATCGAGAACGACAGCGCCTCGGGGATCAGCGCGAGGGCCACGACGAGGCCGGAGAGCAGGTCGGCACGGGTGTTGGCGAACCAGTTCACGCGGATGCGCGAGAGCAGGGTGGGACGTGCGGGCGCCTCGTACGAGGACAAGCGACACCTCGGGGGACTTGTCGCGAGCGCGGCAGGTGCGACTCGCGTGCTGAACAAGGGACGACGCCCGACGGGGTGCCTGCTCGTGGCGAGGCGGGAAGCGGAGGTGCCGCGGACTGCGGACTGGCGACCTGGGATCGGGTTCGTGACGGGCGCGGCTGCTCCGGCGCGACCACGGGAACTCTACCCTGACGTCACGGTAGACCTCGAACGAGTGGGCTGATCGTGAGCAAGCTCTCCGCGCACCCAGGCCCGCCTGGTCGCCGGGCCGACGCCGGAGAACCTCGACCACCTGCTCGCCGCCGCGTGGGAGCGGCGGCGAACACCCGGCCGACGTCTCAGGCCTCGACGACCACGGGGATGATCACCGGCCGGCGGCGGTGGGTCCGGTACGCCCAGTTCTGCACCTCGCGGGCGATCAGCCGTTCGAGTTCCTCGAAGTCGGTGACACCGCGTTCGTTCGCGCCGGCGAGCGCCTTCTCGATCGCGGGGATCGCGGGGGCGAAGGTGGAGGCGTCGTGCTCGAAGCCGTGGGCGATGAAGTCCGGCGGCTCGGCGAGCCGCCGGGAGTCGAGGTCGACGATGGCGACTACGGTGATGACGCCTTCCTCGCCGAGGGTGCGGCGCTGGGCCAGGGAGGCCTCGGTGACGCCGCCGACGGTCTGCCCGTCGACGTAGACGTTGTGGATCTCGACCTTGCCGGTGATGCGGGCGTGCCCGTCCTGCAGGTCGACGACGTGGCCGTTGGCCGCGATCGGCACGCGGTCGCGGTCCACACCGGTGCGCACGGCGAGCTCGGCGTTCGCGCGCAGGTGCCGTGCCTCGCCGTGCACCGGCAGCACGTTGGACGGCTGCACGATGTTGTAGCAGTAGACGAGCTCGCCCGCGCTGGCGTGACCGGAGACGTGCACCTTCGCGTTGCCCTTGTGCACGACGTTCGCGCCGCGGTCGGTCAGGCCGTTGATGACCCGGTAGATGGCGTTCTCGTTGCCGGGGATCAGCGAGCTGGCCAGCAGGACGGTGTCGCCCTCCTCGACCTGGATCGAGTGGTCGCCGCCCGCCATGCGGGACAGCGCGGCCATCGGCTCGCCCTGGGAGCCGGTGCAGACCAGGGTCACCTGGCGCGGGGGCAGCCGGTCCATGCGCTTGATGTCGACGACGAGGCCGTCGGGCACCTTGAGGTAGCCCAGTTCGGTGGCCACGCCCATGTTGCGGACCATCGAACGCCCCACGAAGGCGACCTTGCGGCCGTGGGCGTGCGCGGCGTCGAGGACCTGCTGGATGCGGTGCACGTGGCTGGCGAAGCTGGACACGATGACCCGGCGCGGCGTGGTGCGGAACACCTCGTCGATGGCGGGGGCCAGGTCGCGCTCGGAGGTGGTGAAGCCCGGCACGTCGGCGTTGGTGGAGTCGACCAGGAACAGGTCGACGCCCTCCTCGCCGAGGCGGGCGAAACCACGCAGGTCGGTGATCCGGCCGTCCAGCGGGAACTGGTCCATCTTGAAGTCGCCGGTGTGCAGCACGAGCCCGGCGGCGGTGCGGATGGCGACGGCCAGGCTGTCCGGGATGGAGTGGTTGACCGCCAGGAACTCCAGGTCGAACGGGCCGCGCGCGAGCCGCTGCCCCTCCTTGACCTCCACCGTGACCGGCGTGATGCGGTGCTCGACGAGCTTGGCGGCGAGCAGGCTCAGCGTCAGGCGCGAGCCGATGACGGGGATGTCGGCCCGCTCGCGCAGCAGGTAGGGCACACCGCCGATGTGGTCCTCGTGCCCGTGGGTCAGCACGACCGCGACCACGTCGTCCAGCCGGTCCCGCATCCAGGTCCAGTCCGGCAGGATCACGTCCACCCCGGGCTGGTGCTCCTCGGGGAACAGCACGCCGCAGTCGACGACGAGCAGCTTGCCCTCGTGCTCGAACACGGTCATGTTCCGGCCGATCTCACCCAGCCCGCCGAGGGCGATGACGCGCAGCGCGCCGGGGGTGAGGGCCGGTGGAGGGGTGGAGGTTCGAGCCATGGTCACACCCTCACGTTACGTGAGGGTGCTCGGGCGCGAACAGCGGGCCCCGGCTTCGGGGTGCTCAGCCGTGGGGCAGGTGGGCGCGCAGGCTGCCCGCGAAGTCCTCGGCGATCCGCAACTGGGCGCGCAGTTCCTCGCAGCGCTGCTCGGCCGTCGTGTGGAACTGCGCGAGGCGGTCGAGGTGCTTGTCGCGGTCGTCGTCGTCGTCGAGGGCGGAGAGGGCGTCGAGGATGCTCAGCAGTTCGCGCATCTCCTCGAGCTGGAAGCCGAGCGGCTTCATGCGCTTGACCACCTGGAGCCGGTCGACGTCGGGCTCGGTGTAGAGGCGGAACCCGCCCTGGCTGCGGGCGCTCGGCACGACCAGGCCGACTTCCTCGTAGTAGCGGATCGTGCGCAGCGACAGGCCCGTCCGGTCGGCCACCTCGCCGATCTGCATGTGCCCGCCCACAAGATCCCTTCCGACGCCTCGTCCGTTCGACCATTGTGGCACCGGTGCGGCGCGGCCGGAGGCTACCGTAACGTGAGGGTAGGTTCCGCAGGGTACGTTCCGCGGTACCGCCGAGCCCGGTGACACCCGTCGAGTCCAGGAGAAACGCGAATGACCACCGCAGGTTCGGTGACGGCCCCACCCGCCGACGTGCTGCGGGAGGCGGATCGGCGGCGCACGTTCGCGGTGATCAGCCACCCCGACGCCGGCAAGTCCACGTTGACCGAGGCGCTCGCGCTGCACGCGCGGGTGATCTCCGAGGCGGGCGCGGTGCACGGCAAGTCCGGCCGGCGCGGCGTGGTGTCGGACTGGATGGAGATGGAGAAGGCGCGAGGGATCTCCATCACCTCGGCGGCGTTGCAGTTCGCCTACGGCGACACCGTCGTCAACCTCCTCGACACGCCCGGTCACGCCGACTTCTCCGAGGACACCTACCGGGTGCTCGCGGCCGTGGACTCGGCGGTGATGCTGCTGGACGCGGCCAAGGGCCTGGAGCCGCAGACGCTCAAGCTGTTCGACGTGTGCCGGCACCGGGGCATCCCGGTGATCACGTTCGTCAACAAGTGGGACCGGCCCGGCCGCGACGCGCTGGAGCTGTGCGACGAGCTGGTGGAGCGCATCGGGCTGCAGCCCATGCCGCTGACCTGGCCGGTCGGCGAGGCCGGTGACTTCCGGGGCGTGCTGGACCGCCGCGACGGGCAGTTCATCCGCTACTCGCGCACGGCAGGCGGCGCGACGGCCGCGGCCCAGGAACGCCTCGACCCCGCCCGCGCGGAGGCCGAGGAAGGTCCCGGGTGGACGCGCGCGGTGGAGGAGCTGGACCTGCTGGCCGCCTCGGGCGGGAACTTCGACCTGGCACGCTTCCTGGACGCGACGGCCACGCCGGTGCTGTTCGGCTCGGCCGTGCTCAACTTCGGCGTGCGGCACCTGCTGGACCTGCTGGTCGACCTCGCGCCGCGGCCGACGCCGCGCCCGGACGTCGACGCGCGGCCGCGCGAGCTGGACGCGCCGTTCTCGGCGTTCGTGTTCAAGGTCCAGACCGGCATGGACCCCTCGCACCGGGACCAGGTCGCGTTCGCCCGCGTCTGCTCGGGCGTGTTCGAACGGGGCATGGTGGTGACCAACGCCACCACCGGCAAGCCGTTCGCCACCAAGTACGTCCAGCAGGTCTTCGGGCAGCAGCGCTCCACACTGGACACCGCGTACCCGGGCGACGTGATCGGGCTCGTCAACGCCAACTCCCTGCGGGTGGGCGACACGCTCTACACCGACAAGCCCGCCGTGCGGTTCCCCGGCCTGCCCAGCTTCGCGCCCGTGCACTTCGCGGTGGTCCGCCCGGCCGACCTGAGCCGGGCCAAGCAGTTCCGCAAGGGCATCGAGCAGCTCGGGTCCGAAGGGGTCGTGCAGGTCCTGCGCTCGGCGCGGCGCGGTGACGGCTCGCCGGTGTTCGCCGCCGTCGGACCGATGCAGTTCGAGGTCGCCGCCCACCGGCTGGACGCGGAGTTCAAGTCGCCGGTCCGCCTGGAACGGCTGCCCTACACCGTGGTGCGGCGACTGCCCGACCTCGCCCACCGGAACGCGGTCGACAACAACCGCGGCGAGGTCCTCACCCGGGACGACGGCACCCACCTGGCGCTGTTCCCGGACTCCACGGCCCTCGGCGTGCTCAAGCGCCTGCACCCCGAGGTGGTGCTGGAACCGCTCGTCGCGGGCACCGACTGAGCGGAAGACCGGCCGGGCGCGCGTGCCGGACGCGTGCGCCCGGCGGTGGTTCCCGCCGGGCCGTCAGCGGTGCGCTCGGTGTGCCGGGTCGGGAACTCGGGCGAGCAGGTCCTCGGGCGCGGACAGGCGCCAGGCCTCGAAGACCAGCTCGGCGAGCTCGTCGGCCTCGATGCCGGCCAGGTAGACCACCACCCAGCCGAAACCGCCGGACGTGAACTGCTCCTCGAACACGTCGGGCCGTTCGGCCACCAGCGCGTGCTGCTCGGACAGCAGCTGCTTCAGGCCGACCGTCTGCGTGCGCGGCCAGTAGTAGCCGAACCGCTTGCCGCGCACGCTGAACGAGCTGTAGTCCCCGCCCTCCCGGCGCTCCACGTCCACGAGCGCGTTCACCATCCGGATGAACTCGTCACTGCTCACTGCCACTGCGGCCCCCACGGAAGTCCCGGCCCACAGTGTAGGTCGGCACGGACTTGAGCGAGATCAGCGCCGCGACCACGCCCAGCGCGGCCAGCACGGCGAACACCGCCGGGTAACCGCCCAGCGTCCCGGCCAGCGCGGTCGCGGCCCACGGGGCCACGGCGGCGGTGACGGTCAGCGGCGCGTGCAGGACACCGCTGAGCCGCCCGTAGTGGGCGGTGCCCCAGCGGTCCGTGACGGCGGTGGCCTGGATGAGCGTGAAGGTGCCCCGGACGACACCCGCCAGCATCGCCGCGGCGATCAGGGCGAACGCGGGCCCGGGGATCAGTCCCAAGAGGAGGGTCGTGGCCGCGGCCGCCAGCAGGGCGCCGGCGGTCCTCGCCTGCACGCCGGTTCGCGCGACCAGCCGTCCGTAGCCGAGCCGTCCCAGGACCTGCCCGACGCCACCCAGGCCGAGCGCCCAGGCGGCGGTGGTCGTCGAGAGGCCGCGTTCGGCGAACAACGGCACCATGGCGACCACGATCGCGTACACGGCCAGCGCGCCGACGCTCATCGACACCACGAGCAGCACGAACGGGCGGCTGCGGGCGATCGCGGTCGGCCGACGGGTGTCCGAGGTGGCCGGGTGGGCGGGCCACGGCAGCCGCAGGCCGAACAGGTGCGCGGGCACGGTGAGCACGGCCAGCACCGCCGCGAGCACCAGGTAGGTCTGCCGCCAGTCCAGGTGCGCGGCCAGCGCGGCGGTGAGCGGGGCGAACACCGTGCTCGCCAGCCCGCCCGCCAACGTGACGACCGTCAGCGCGCCCACCCGGTGTTCCGGGCCGTGCCAGCGGGTGAGGGCGGCGAACGCCGGCTGGTACAGCACCCCGGCCATGGCCACGCCGACCAGCACCCAGCCCGCGTAGAACCACGGCAGCGACCGCGCCGACGCGACCACCGCCAGCGCGCCGACGGCCAGCAGCGACCCGGTCGTCATCACCACGCGCGGCCCGTGCCGGTCGAGCAGCCTGCCGACCGGCACCCCGACCACCGCGCTGACCAGCTGCGCCACCGAGAACGCCCCGATGACCGCCGCGTCGGACCAGCCCGCGTCCGCCGCGATGGCGGGCGCGAGCACCGGGAAGCCGTAGAACAGCACGCCCCAGCTGGTGATCTGGGTCAGGCACAGCACCACCAGCACGCGGCGGGGGGGGGGGGGGGGGGGGGGTGTGGGGGGGGGGGGGGTGGGGGGGGGGGGGGGGGGGGGGGGGGGGGAGGGGGGT
>NZ_JBVJVK010000105.1:0-592 GCF_055603705.1 Actinosynnema sp. NPDC037264
TCACCATGCACACCAAAGCCACCGGCAACCTCACCCAATGGCGCGACTGGACCACCCCCACCCTCACCGACGGCCCCACCAGCACCACCACAACCACCACAACCGGCGACACCACCACGACCACTACGACTACGACGACCACCACCACGTCGCAGCAGCCCGGCGGCTGCACGGCGACGGTGTCGTTGAACCAGTGGACGGGCGGTTTCGTCGCCACGGTGAAGGTCACGGCCGGCTCGTCGCCGGTCAGCGGCTGGACCGTCGCCATGACGCTGCCGTCCGGCGCCACGGTCACCAACTCGTGGAACGTCAACCGCAGCGGGAACACCGGCGCGGTGAACTTCACCAACGTCAGCTTCAACGGCAACCTCGCCGCGGGCCAGTCGACCGAGTTCGGCTACCAGGCCACCGGCAGCGGCGCCGGGATGACGCCGACCTGCACGGCCAGGTAGCGGCCACCCGCCCGCTCGCAGTCGGTCAGGGCCCGGGGGGGGGGGGGGGGGGAGGGGTCGCCGGCGCGGGCAGCCTCGCACGGGGCATGGAGGCACACCAACCACAAGCGCCAGCGGAGGTAGGGGAGGTTGTAGGCCGT
>NZ_JBVJVK010000105.1:602-17231 GCF_055603705.1 Actinosynnema sp. NPDC037264
GCGCACCCCCCCTCCCTACACCGCCGCCCACCCCCCCCCCCCCCCCCCCCCCCCTCCCCCCCCCCGCCCCCCCCCCCCCCCCCCCCCCCCCCGGCCCCTGACCGTGCACGCGGAGCCGCGGGTCACAGCCACCCCGGGATGACAGCGGGGCACGGGAGCGTTCACGCTGGTGGAGATATTTCGGACTGAGGAGTGGAGCGCCACATGGCTACCGTGACCGAGAAGGCCGTCCTCGCGGGAGGGTGTTTCTGGGGCATGCAGGACCTGTTCCGCCGCCACCCGGGCGTCGTCTCCACCCGCGTCGGCTACAGCGGCGGCGACGTCCCGAACGCGACGTACTACAACCACGGCAGCCACGCCGAGGCGATCGAGGTCGTGTTCGACCCGGCCCGGCTGAGCTACCGGCAGATCCTGGAGTTCTTCTTCCAGATCCACGACCCGACGACCCGCGACCGCCAGGGCAACGACATCGGCACGAGCTACCGCTCGGCGATCTTCTTCACCGACGACGAGCAGAAGCGGATCGCGGAGGCGACGATCGCCGACGTGGACGCCTCCGGCAAGTGGCCGGGCAAGGTCGTCACCGAGGTGGCGCAGGCCGGCGACTTCTGGGAGGCCGAGCCGGAGCACCAGGACTACCTCGAGCGCTACCCGAACGGGTACACCTGCCACTACGTCCGACCTGAGTGGCAACTCGGCGAGCGGTGAGCACGACCGTCGAGATCGTGGCGCTGCACGTGTCGTCCGTGCACGCGTACGAGGGACGGCCGGGCGACGGGCCGCGGGCCGACCCCGAGCCGGTCTCGCGCGACCACGTCGTGGTCCGGGCGGGTCTGGGCCTGGTGGGCGACCGCTACTACAACCGGCCCGCGCACCGGACGGCCGCCGTCACGGTCTTCGCCGTCGAGTCGCTGGAGCACGTCACCGGGGGGGCTCGGCCTGCACACCACGCCGAGCCCGCTGGTGGTGCGGCGCAACATCGTGCTGCGCGGGTTCGACGTGGACGGGCTCGCGCGGCACGACGTGTTCACCCTCGACTCGGGCGACGGGCCGGTGCGGTTCGAGGCGCACCGGCCCGCGAACCCGTGCGGCTGGCTGGACGTCGTGATCGCGCCGGGCGCGCTGAAGGCCCTGCGCGGCCGCGGCGGCAAACGGTGCGTCCCACTGGACGACGGCGTGCTCCGCCTCGGCCCGGCCACCCTGACCACCTGACCCGCCAGGCCGCCTGACCCGCCCGACCGCCGGCCCCGGACCGCCCCACTGCCGACTTAACCCGGCGACCACCACCCTCGGCCCGGCCACCCACCGCACCTCCACCCGCAGGCCCGGCCACCACTACACCCCCGGCCGACAACCCACCGCCCCTGTCACGCAGTCCCGGCGACCAGCCCAGGCCCGGCCCCGCGATCGACCGGCCTCCACCCCAGACCCGGCCACCGCCACACCGACCCGGCCGACCGCACGCTCACTCCGCGGGCCGGCCACCACGCGCGCCGCCCGGCGATCCGTCCCCGCTCACCCCGGCAGGTTCGGCAGGCCCCGGGACCACCGCACGCCCCGCCCGGCGAGCCGCCGCCCGACGCCGACGGCCCAACGAGCCGCCCAGGAAGCCGCCGGCCGCGAGCACCACCCCGCCGACCCGGGCCAGGCCGACGCCGAGCCGGTGGTGGTCGCACACGCGAGCCGCCCACGAGCCCGCGAAGACGACCGTGGCGACGCCGTTCGCGGCGGCGTGGACGACGCCGACGCGCCGCCCACCCCGCCCCGTCGCCGCCCAGTCCGCCCACCCGGTCACCGCGGCGGGCACGGCGCCGAGCAGGCCGAGGCCCACCAGCCGCGTGGCCGCCCGCCGCGACCCCTCGTCCGGGAACCAGTCCAGGAACTGGGCCATGAACCACGCGCCGAACGGCACGTCCTTGACGATGACGTGCAGCGGTATGCCGGTCGCCTCACCGTGCAGCAGGCGGCGCACCGGGTCACGGGCCACCAGCCGTCGGGCGAGCGGATCCGCCGCCTCGATCACGCCGTCCACCGCGTCCGAGCGCTCCAGCCGCTCCACCAACCGCAAGTACGCGTTGGTCCTCTTGGTCTCCTCCACGACCGCTCACATCCCTTCGCAGCACGTCCACGGTACTACGTTCATAGTGCCAAGTCACTATGGCTATAGTGATCGAGTGACGCCCACGAGACAACGAGCGCTGGACGCCGCCATCGACCTCCTCGGCACGCAAGGGCTCCGCGCGCTCACCCACGCCCGCGTCGACGAGCGCGCCGGGCTGGCGAAGGGGTCCACGTCGAACTACTTCCGCACCCGCCAGGCGCTGCTGACCGGTGTCGTCGGCCGGCTCGCCGAACTCGACCTGACGCAGGTCGGCATCGCCTTCGCGCCCACGAGCCCCGCCGAGCTGGTCGACGCGCTGTGCCTGGCGTTCGAGCACCTGACGGGCCCCGCGCGCACGGCGACCGCCGCCCGGCTGATCCTCTTCCTGGAAGCGGGCCACGTGCCCGAACTGCGAGCGGCGCTGTCACGGGGACGCGAAGCCATGGAGGCGATCGGCGTGGTCGCGCTCGCCCGGCTCGGCGCGCGCGACCCGCGGGGCGCCGCCACCGCGCTCGCGGCCTGCTTCGAGGGCCACCTCCTGCACCGCGTGGCCCGCCACGACGAGACCGATCCCCGCCCCACCTTCGAACTCCTGGTCACCGCGGCACTGCCCGACCCGGGAACCCGTTAGCGCCACCGCAGGTCATCCCTTCGGGTGGTCCGCCTCCGCACCCCTCAACTCCCCCGCGCTGACCTGGTCGAATCACGGATCGTGACAGCGGAGGTGTTCGTCGGGCGCGATCTCGAACGGCGGGTGATGGCGGAGGTGCTGGACGCCGCCCGGCGCGGACGTCCGGCGGTGCTCCAGGTCGTCGGCGAGCCCGGCATCGGCAAGACCCGGCTGCTGGAGTCGTTCCACGCCATGGCCGCCGCGGCGGGGTTCGCGGTGGTGACGAGCCGGGGCACCGAGTTCGACCGGGAAGTGCCCTACGGCGCGCTGACCGAACTGCTGGAGGAACTGACCGGCAAACAGCCCGCGGCTCTCTTCCCCGCCGACCGGGCCGCGCTCGACCCCGCCGACGACACCGGAGCGGTCGAGCGCTACCGCAGGCACCGCGTCGTGCGGGAGGCGCTGGAGTCGGCGTCCCGCGTCCGCGGCATGGTGGTCAGCCTGGACGACGCGCAGTGGGCCGACGTCGGCTCCCTGGACTGCTGGGCGCACCTGGTGCGCCGCCCGCCTCGCGGCCCGCTCGTCCTCGTGCTGGCCCACCGGGCCGTGCCGCTGCCGGTCAACCTCGACGCGTCGCTGTCGGACGCGCACCGCGCGGGCGTCGGGCACCGGCTGGAGCTGGGGCCGCTGGACTTCGCCGACGCCGTCGAGCTGATCGGGCGCGGTCGCGGGCCGTCGTGGCGGCGGGCGGTCTACGAGGCCAGCGGCGGCAACCCGCTGTACCTGGAGTCGTTGGTCAAGACCGCGCAACCGGCCGCGGGCGCCACGCCCCTGCCGCCCACGATCCGCGCGGCGCTGCGGGCCGAGCTGGACGTGCTCGACGAGGCGACGCGGGTCGTCGCCTGGGCGGCGGCCGTGGCGGGTGACCCGTTCGAGCCGGAGATGACGGCCGAGACCGGCGGCCTGCCCGAGCACGCCGTGCTCGACGCGCTGAACGCGTTGTGCCGGTGCGACCTCGTCCGCCCGGCCGGGCCGCGGCGGTTCCGGTTCCGCCACCCGCTGGTGCGGCAGGTCGTCTACGAGGCCGCGGCGCCGGGCTGGCGGCTCGGCGCGCACGAGCGGGCGTTGGCCGTCCTCGGCCGCCGCGGCAGCCCGCTCGCGGTGCGGGCCCACCACGTCGAGCAGGCGGGGCGGTTCGGCGACCGCGACGCCGTCGACACGTTGGTGGCAGCCGCGGCACAGGCGTCGGCCGCGTCACCGGCGACCGCCGCCCACTGGCTCAGGGCCGCGTTGCGGCTGCTGCCCGCGAACGGGTCGACCCCGGGCCTCACCGTGCGGCTCGCCGAAGCGCTCGTGCGCGCCGGTCGGCTGGACGAAGGCCTGGAGGTCGCCACGGGCGCGGTCCGCGAGCTGCGGACCGGACCCGCGGCCCAGCGCGTCCCGGCGGTGCTCCTGGCGGCCACCGCCGGTCGCCTGCTCGGGCACCACGCCGCCGCACGGGAACTCCTCGCCGACGAGCTGGCCCGACTCGGCGCCGACGACTGCCGCGAGGCGGTGACGCTGCGGCTGGAGCTGGCCGCCTCGTCGCTCATGGCGGGCACGTTCGACGCGGACCGCGCGGCCCTGGTCGACCTGGTCGTGCGGCAGGCGGTCGACCTCGGCGACCGGCCCCTGGTCGCCGCCGCCCGGGGCATGTCCGTCATGGCGGCGTTCCTGACCGGTGACGAGGAGGCCATGAGCCGGTGCGCGACCGAAGCCGCACGCGCGGCGGACGCCCTCACCGACGAGGAGCTGACCGACCGGGTGGACGCGCTGGTCTGGCTGGGGTGGGGCGAGCTGCACCACCAGCGGTGGGACGAGGCGCTGCGGCACCTCGACCGCGGCCTCCGGCTGGCCAGGGGCACGGGCCAGGGGCACCTGCTCACCTACCTGCTGGCCGCCCGCGCGTGCGCGCTGCGCTGGCAGGGCCGGCTGACCGAGGCCCTGGACTGCGCCGAGGACGCGGTGGAGGCGGCGATCCTGTCGGGCAGCGGCGAGCTGAGCGCGATGGCGCACGGCGTGCGGTGCTGGATCGCGCTGCTCGTCGGCGACCTCGACCTCGCCACCCGGTCGGGGGCCGCCGCGGTCGCCGCCGGGCGCGACGTCGGGTGGTGGCGCACGACCGCCCGGCTGCTCGACGGCATGGCGACGCTGGCGGCGGACCCCTCGGCGGAGGTCGCCGACGCCGTCCTCGACGCGGGCGGAGGCCCGGCGCTGTCGCGGGTCGACCCGTTCAGCAGACCCCTGTGGTACGCGTTCCTCACCGCGGCCGAACTCGCGCACGGGCGCGTCGACCGGGCGAAGCGGTGGGCGGACGGGGTCGGGGAGTTCGCGGCCGGCTTCCCCGTGCACCGCGCCGTCACCCGCTTGACGGCCGCGCGCCTCGCCGACGACCCGGAGCGCGCGCTGGCGTTGGCCGAGGAAGCCGCGCTGGCGTTCGAGGAGTGCGGCGCACGGGTGGACGCCGCCGAGAGCCGGTTGCTGGCAGGCTCCCTGCTCGCCCGGTCGGGCCGCCGTGACGAGGCGGTGGAGGCGCTCTGCGGCGCGGCCGACGAGTTCCTGGCCTGCGGCGCCCGCCGGCTGCACGCCCAGGCGGTCGCCGAGCTGCGCAAGCTCGGCAGGCGGCTCCCGTCGTTCGAGGCCGCCCGCCGCCGGGGACGGCAGGGCCTGACCGCGCGGGAGCTCGACGTCGCCCGGCTGCTCGCGACCGGCCGGACCAACCGCCAGATCGCCGACGAGCTGGTGATCAGCCTGAAGACGGTCGAGACGCACGTGACGCACGTGCTGGCCAAGCTCGGGGTGCTGAGCCGGACGGCGGCGGCGGTCGCGCTGCGCGACCTGGACTGACCGGAACGCAACGTTCGGGGTGCTGGATCAGGGGTTGCCCCGATGCCGTCCGCCGCGACCGTCGCCACGCTCGTCGCATCGCGCGGAACCGCAAAGGGGGGCCATGTCCGGGCGTCGTGCCTTCCCGGTGCTGCTCACCGTCGCCTTGCTGCTCGTCGCGGCACCGCCGGCGGTGGCGCAGCCGGCGGAGGTCGTCCGCGGCACGAGCTACGACTGGACCACGACGGGCACGTGGCAGGTGCCCGACTCCTGCCAGGTGTACCTGGGCGAGCTCCCCGCCGGCAGCTGCCGCACCCGCGAGCCCGGGAAGGTGACGCCCCTGCTCGTGTCGCTGGCCGTGCCGTCGAGCGCACCGCTCGGCACGGCCGAGGTCTGGTGCGACGGCTGCCGGCCGCCGTCGGCGTTCCGGCAGCCGTCCACCGGGTCGCGGCTGGCGACGGTCGTGGTGGTCGAGCCGGTCACGTCGTCGACCGCGCCACCGTCGTCATCACCGTCGCTGTCGTCAGCGTCGCCGTCGTCGTCGGTCCCGGCTCCGTCCTCATCGCGGCAACGGCAGCCGCCGCCTTCGTCGTCCGTGCCGGTGTCGTCCGTGCCGGTGTCGGAGTCACCGATCACGCCGTCCCGGTACGAGGTGGCCACGATCCCGGACGACAGCCCGGAACCCTTCACCACCGACCCCGTCCCACCACCCGCGGTCGGGGTGCCGCCGGCCATGGGCACGGCGTTCTCCGGTGGCGAATGGCTGCTGCCCGCACTGCTGGTCACGCTCATCGGCGTGCTCATGCTCGCCCTGCTGCTGGTCCGCGGCCCGCCGTCCAGCCGCCCGCCCTGGGCACGACCGGTGCTCGTGTGGCTGGCACCCGACGCGCCGGGGGCGCGCGCGTGGCCGACGGACCAGCCGTTGCGACCGGGCCACGCGTACGTCCTCTGGCTGGACATCGGCGCGCTGCACGCCTCGGGAGGAGGCCGGACCACCGTGCGGGCGGCCGTGTTCGACCAGTCCGGCGCGCTGCGCGACCGGCCGACGCGCGACCTGCTCGTCGACCGGCAGCCCGTGCCGCCGCAGGCCTTCCGCTTCACCGCGCCCGACACCGGCGCGCTGCGGCTGCGCTGCAACCTCTACCACCGGGGCGCGCTGCTCCAGTCGTTCCTGGTGGTGGCCGACGGACGTGGCTGGTCGGCGGTGCGGGACTACGTGCGCAGCTTCAGCCTCGACCCGGAGGTCGTGGCCACCGGGCGCCCGCACGCGCTCAGCATCATGGTCAACCACGACAGCCCGGACCAGCACGGGCTCTACGTGCACTTCGGCGACACCGGCGCGTCCGTCGCGACCCGGATCGCCGAGCACACCGTGGCCCGCTTCCAGGAGGGCGCCCGCGCGATCTACCGGTCGATGAACGACGCAGGCTGGGACCGGCAGCGGCTGTCGGCGCTGCTCGGCGAGGCCGCCGTGCACGGACGTGACGTGTTCGTGCGCTTCCAGACCGACGTGGACCTCGCCCTGGCCCGCACCAGGCAGCCCAGGGCGCCGTGGCGCGAGTTGCGCGCCGCGTCGTCGCACCTCCAGGTCGTGCACCCGGACGGCAGCGCCGAGTGGCTGCCCGCCGCGATGATCTACGACTTCCCGCTGGCCCGCTTGGAGCCCCACGAGTACCACTTGTGCGAGGCGTACTTCGCCGACCTCGACGGCACGGACCCTCCCCGGTGCGCACGAGGAGGGTGCGCGACCGGATCGCCCGACGTCGTCTGCCCGGCCGGGTTCTGGGGCTTCCGGTTCGCGATCGGCAACCCGATGACCTTCGACCCCCGCGTACCGGTGCCCGACCACCCGGCGGCGCCGGTCGACCCGCCGGTCGTGGTGCTCGGCCGGGCGGACGACCCGGGGTTCGTCGCCCAACGCACCCACCTGCAAGGGCTGCGGCACGCCCTGCCGCACGTCCAGGTGATCGAGAGCAACCGCCGCGCGGCGTTCCTCCAGCACCTGCGCAGCGTCGCGCCGAGCGTCATCTACCTGTACTGCCACGGCGGCGTGAACGACCGCGGCCTCGGCTACGTCGAGATCGGCGACGGCGAGTGGCTCACGGCGGCCGAGTTCGACGACGACTTCGGCGGGCGGTGGGAGTCGATGCCGCTGGTCCTGCTCAACGGGTGCAGCACCGTCGCGCCCGGCGCCGACCACGCGTTCCCGCTCACGCCGCGACTGCTGTGGGCAGGCGCGGCGGGCGTCGTCGGCACGGAGGTCGACGTCCGGGAGGGCCTGGCCTGCCGGTTCGCCGACACCCTGCTGCCCGCGCTGCTCGGCGACGGCCACACCGTCGGGCAGGCGATGACGGCGGCGCGGCGCGCGGTGCTGCGTGACGGCAGCGCGTTGGGCCTGGCCTACACCGCGTTGGCGCCCGCCGACCTGAACCTGGTGCCGACCCGGGCACGCGTGAGGGGACGACCATGACCTTGGAGCTGTGGGGCGCGGCGGCGTTCGGCGCCGTGCTCGGCTGGAACCTGTACTTCGTCAACCGCTACCGGACCGACCGGGTGCGGCTGGCCGACCTCGGCGCGCTGGTCGCGGTCATCGGCGGCGGCGCGGTGCTCGCGCTGTTCCCCGCCGGCAGCCGCCTGTTCGGCGCGTACGGCATCGGCCTGCTCGCCGGGTTCGCCACCTACCTGCTGGTGCTGTTCACCCTGGTCGCGGTGTCGAAGAAGTTCACCGTCGACTGGTTCCTCGACGGGCGCAGGCTCCGCCTGGCCGAGGACGAGGAGAAGCTCCCGGACGCGCGGGACTCCGGCGTGGCCATGTCGCCGGCCCAGCGCCGCCGCCCCGGCTGACCACCACCGACCGGTCACGGACGTCGCCCGACCGTGGCGGCGGCCGACGTCACCGGCGACGGTCCGTCAGCACGGGCGACCCGGCCGGATGACGGGTTTCACCGGCCCGGCTGGCGTTGGCCGCGACCGGGGCGTCGGGTGCCCGCACGCCGGCACGCTCGCCCGTGCGCCACACAGTCGCGCGGGAAACGGGGGTAGGACATGCGGTCGAGGGTGCACAGGCATCTCGCTTCGGTGGTGCCGGAGCTCTTCGAGGACCGGGCGCCCGCCATGGCGGTCCTGTCGGTGGCCGGGCCCCTCGACGCGGAGGAGGAGCGCCCGGTCCTGCCGCCGGAGTTCAACTGGCGCGACTACACCGTGATGCTGCTGCACGTCGCGGCCGAGATCGAGCACTCGCTGATGGTGCAGTACCTGTTCGCCGCCTACTCGATGGGCGGGCCGCAGGTGCCCGAAGGGCTGCGCGACGACGTGCGCGGCTGGCAGGAGGTCATCCTCGGCATCGCGAAGGAGGAGATGGGCCACCTCGTCACCGTGCAGAACCTGCTGACGGTGCTGGGCGGCCCGATCAACCTCGACCGCGAGGACTACCCGTGGGGCTCGGACTTCTACCCGTTCGCGTTCAACCTCCAGCCGTTGAGCGCCGACTCGCTCGCCAAGTACGTGGTCGCGGAGAGCCCGAGCACCTGGTCCGGTCCCGAGGCCACGGCCATCAAGGAGAGGGCAGCCAAGGCGTCGGGCGACTACGTCAACCGGGTCGGTGCGCTCTACGGCCGGGTCGACGCGATCCTGAAGAACAAGGACTTCCTCCCGGACGAGCTGTTCCACGCGGACACGCTGCCGTACCAGGCGTCCTGGGACGAGTGGGGCCGCGGGTACACCCGCGGTGAACGCGGGCAGGACTCCGGGAACGTGCCGGACGTCAAGTCGCCCGAGCTGCTGGTCTTCGGCGTGTTCTCGCGGGACTCGGCGCGCAAGGCGCTGCGCGAGATCGGCGAGCAGGGCGAGGCGCCGGACGCCGACGAGCAGGACGAGACGTCCCACTTCAACCGGTTCCTCGGCATCTACCGGGCGTTGACGCGGTTGCCCGAGGACCAGCAGGCGCTGGTGTCGCGCCCGGTCGCGCAGAACCCGGTGACCGCGCACCGGCTCAACGAGTCGCAGCCGGTCGGGTACGCCGCCGCCGAGGTGACGACCAACCCGATCACGGACCCGGTCACCGCGCTGTGGGGCCACCTGTTCAACCTCCGCTACCGGATGCTGCTCACCGACATCTCCCACGCGTTCCTGCTGTCGGGCCCGGTGGACAACGGCGGCGTGCTCACCGGGCGCGGCGCGCTGGTGCACCGGGCGTTCGCCGAGATGTACAACCTGCGCGCCGTCGCCGGACGCCTGGTGGAGCGGCCCCTGGAGGAGGACGTGCCGGGCGGTCTGCTGGCCGGGCCGCCGTTCGAGATGCCGTACAGCCTCGAACTGCCCCACCACGACCACGACCGCTGGCTGCTGCAGCGCGACCTCGTGCAGGCGTCCCAGCTGCTCACCGACCAACTGCTCAGCACCGACCCGGCCGGCGCGGACGACCCCTACCTGGTGGCGCTGCGCGAGTCCGACCGGCGGGCGCTGGAGCAGATCGAGCACGTCCTCAGCCGCAAGGGGTGCACGCGATGACGACGATCCGGGAACTGCGCGTCCTGCCGCCGCTGGCCGTCGCACGGCTCGGCGGCGCCGCCGAGCCGATGGACAACTACACCGCCGAGACCGACCCGACCGAGCCGCTGGGGCCACGACGGCTGCGCCCCGCGCCGACGTTCCGCGTCGACCCCGGCTCCGGCGCGATCACCGGCGCCGACACCCCCGCGACGCTCCGGTTCACCGACGGGCACGGCAAGGTCCGGCCCGTCGCGCCGTTCCTCGAGGTCTGGGCGCTCACCGACGACGACGTGCTCCGGCCCCTGACCGTCGACCTGTTGCAGGACAACGGCCTCACGCCCGAGGACGTGCGGTGGCGCGTCCGGGTCGGCAACCACAAGATCCAGCGCCGCACCTACGACGACAACGACCGGATCGACGCCGACACCGAGTGGTTCAGCGACCACGTGTCGCACGAGCTGATGGGCGTGTGCGCGAACTTCCTCGAAGACAAGTTCCTGCCGCTGGGCCACGCCCGCTACCTCAAGCCGACGCCGGAGTTCCCCGGCATCCGGTTGCGCTTCACGCCCGCCGCCGGCCACGTCTACGGCTCCGCCTACACCGACCGCCCCACCGACCCGGACCCGAACGTCGTCGACTTCCTCTACGACGCCACCAGGGGCAAGTGGCGCGGCCACGCCGACCAGCCGGGCGATCCGCGGCTGACGATCCCGGCGCAGATCTACGCGGGCGACGACGGCCCGGACGGCTCCTGGGTCAGCCGGGGCTACCTCGACGACGAGTGCGACGGCCTGGTCCACGTCGCGCTCGACGTCTCCGGCCGGGAACTGACCGCGTTCGGCCGCATCGGCGCGGGCCCGCCCGCCTACGCGCCGGACGTCATCCCGATCCGCACCGTCGCCGACGAGCTCGACCAGGCGTTGCACGGACCGGCCGCGACCGGGCAGGACACCTTGGAGCAGGCGCGCGCCGTGGCCGAGGAAGTGCTCCGCCGCGCCACGGAGACGGTGCGGCTGATGAACACCGAGGTGATGAACGGCAACACCGTGGACGGTCGGGTCGACGCCGCGAGCACGATGGTGCGGCAGGACACCGCCGACACCGGCCGGCTGTTCGAGCCGATCATGGCGCCGTCCCTGGTGGACGCCGCCGCGGTGCTCGCCCTGCACCGGAACGTGCTCGCCGCCCTGCGCAGCGGCACCGCGCCGTGGTTCGCCGACGTGCTGCGCGACCACGACGAGGTCGGCGACCTCACCGCCAAGGGCAGGCGCAAGATGCCGGCGCTGATGCGCGGCGCGGACGGCCGGTCGCTGGCCCTCACCCGCCGCCAGGTGGACCTCGTCCGCCTGGCCGCCCGGCAGGCGATCTTCCGGCAGGCCACCGACGAACCCGGAGGACCGCGATGAGCGACGACCGGATCGACCCGATGAACCTCACCGCCCAGCTGCACTACAGCGCCGCGGGCAACCCGCCGAGCACGTTGCCCGACTCGGCGATCTCCAACGCGTTCCCCGGCCTGGAGTTCGACATCCGCAACATCTGGCGCCGGCTCCTGGTCGGCATCGAGCTGCACGAGTCGGACAACTACGTCGTGGGCGCCGACCCGGAGCACGAACGGCTGGTCGGCCGCCGCCTGCTGTCCGTCGGCGACCACGACGTCGTGGGCGCCCTGGTCGGGCCGACCCGCCCCGGCAGCGGGTCGTCCCGGCTGACCTCGGCGGACAACCCCGACGGCGTGACGATGCTGGAGTGGTCCAACTCCCTGGCGGACGTGCTGGCCGACCACGTCGGGCAGACCGTGCCGTGCCTGTTCACCAGCGGCCCCGCGTCGAAGCCGGTCGGCAAGCCGTCGTCCCTGCCCGACCCGCGCTTCGAGGTGGTGCGGCTGGAGGTCAGGGCCCTGTTCGCGAAGAGCGGGACGACCGGCGGCGACCTCGCCGTGATCGCCGAGGAGATGGCCGGACCCGGCGACCTGACCCGCGGCCTGTGCTCGCCCTGGCAGAACGACTACCGCGAGTGCGCCTGCTACTACTGGGCCGCCAGCCGACCGGACTACGTCAACGTCGAGGACACCGCCGCGGGCACCACCACCGGCAACCACTGGTTCGCCAAGGACCGCGAGCCGCGCGAGTACGTGCTGGACAACCGCTTCGACTCCCGCCTGGTCAGCTACGACGACCTGTTCCGGGACTGGCAGGGCGAGCTGCGGTTCATCGTGGACGGCAAGGACGCGCCCGAGTACCGCGAGACCGAGCCGGACGGTGACGGCCGATGACCGCCGCCCGGCTGTTCGCGGAGTCCGTTCCCGTCCACCCCGACGTCCACCTGCTCCGCACCGACGCGGGGCCACGCGTGCTCATCGCCGACGGCAGCCGCCTGTTCGGCGTCGGCCAGGCCCTCTACGACCGGATCGACGCCGCCCGCCGCGACCCCGATCCACGACTGGTGGACTCGCTGCTGGCCGACCTCGGCCTCGACGCGCCGCGCCAGGTCGACGACCTCGCGCCCGACCCGCCGCCGGTGCGGGCGCTGTCGCTGGCCGTCGCCCAGAAGTGCAACCTCGGCTGCACCTACTGCTACGCGCAGCAGGGCGACTTCGGCGGTCCGGCCAAGAACATGCCGGAGGCGACCGCGTTCGCCGCCGTGGACACCCTGTTCCGCGACGCCGGCCCCGGCGAACGCGTCAACCTCGCGTTCCTCGGCGGCGAGCCGATGATCAACCGGCCGGTCGTGCGCTCCGCGACCGAGTACGCCGTCGCGGTGTCGCGGCGGACGGGGACGCCGGTCACGTTCTCCATCACCACCAACGGCACGCTGCTCACGCCCGAGGACGGCGAGTTCTTCGAGGCGCACGGGTTCGCGGTCACGGTCAGCCTCGACGGCGTCGGCGCTCGGCACGACCTGCTGCGACCGCACCGCGACGGCCGCGGCAGCTACCGGCGCGTCATGGACCGGGTCGCGCCACTGTTGGCGGCGCAACGCCGGATGCAGGTCTCGGCCCGCGTCACGGTCACGCCGCTCAACCTCGACCTGCCGCGCACGCTGGAGGAGTTCACCGCCGCCGGGTTCCACGGCGTCGGCTTCTCACCCATGCTCAGCTCGCCCAACGGGCACGGCGAGATGGCGTCGCGGGACCTGGAGGTCATGCTGGAGCAGATGACCGCGTGCGGCGAGGAGTTCGTCCGCCGGGTGCTCGCCGGGCAGCGCTACCCGTTCACCAACCTGGTCACCGCGTTGCGCGAGATCCACCGGGGCACGCACCGGCCCTACCCGTGCGGCGCGGGCGCGGGCTACCTGGGCGTGTCCGCGGACGGCGACCTGGCGGCGTGCCACCGGTTCGTCGGCGACTCCGACGGCGCGATGGGCGACCTGACCACCGGCGTGGACGACGCCAAGCGCGCCCGGTGGCTGACCGACCGCCACGTGCACCGGCAGGAGCCGTGCAACGGCTGCTGGGCCCGGTACCTGTGCGGCGGCGGCTGCCACCACGAGGTGATCCGCCGCGGCCGGCCGGCGTGCGACTACATCCGGGGCTGGCTGCACCACTGCCTCTCCGTCTACAGCCGCCTGCTCGCCGCCCGGCCCGACTACTTCACCGGATGACGGACGTCTGCGTGGTCGGAGGTGGGCCGGCGGGCGCGGTGTGCGCGCTGCGCCTGGCCCGCCTCGGCCACCGCGTCGTGCTGCTGGAACGCCGCCCGTTCCCCCGCCCGCACGTGGGCGAGGCGCTGTCACCCGGAGTCGGGCCGCTGCTCGACGTCCTGGACCTCGGGCACGCCCTCGACGACGCCGTGCCGTCGCGCGGCACCCTGGTGCGCTGGGAGGACACCACGACCCACCTGGTCGCCCCCGATCCACGGGCGGTCACCGTCGACCGGGGACGGTTCGACCACGTCCTGCTCACCGCCGCACGGGCCGCCGGCGTCGAGGTCCGGCACCCCGCCCGCGCCGGACGCCCCCGACGCACCCGGGCGGGCTGGGACGTCCCCCTGCCCGGCGGAACGCTCCGGGCCCGGTTCCTGGTGGACGCGAGCGGGCGGCACCGCGTCTCGGGCGGCACGACCACCGCCACCGGGCCCAGGACCCTCGCCCTGCACGCCGTCTGGCGAGGCGGCGGCCCGACCCGCATCGGCACGGGACCGCGGACCTGGTGCTGGGGCGCGCCCCTGCCCCGCGGCCTGTTCCGCGCCATGGCGTTCATCGACGCCGACCTGCTCCGCGCCCACCGCCCGGAGCGCCTCTACCACCACCTCCTCGACAGCACCGGCCTGTTCGCGGACCGCCCGGGATCACTCGACGTCGCCGTCTGCGACGCCACCGCCTACCGCGACGACACCCCCGTGACCGAGGACAGCGTCAAGGTCGGCGAAGCGGCCTTCACCCTCGACCCGCTGACGTCGTCCGGGGTGGACAGCGCGCTGCACAGCGCCATGGCCGCCGCCGTCACCGTCCACACCGTCCTCTCCGACGGCGACCGGGCCGCCGCCCTCGCCTTCTACCGCGACAGCCGGGACCGGACCTCGGCCCGTCACGCCGGCTGGACCGCCGCCCACTACGACCGCCACCAACCCCACCGCGACCAACCGTTCTGGCGACGCCGAGCCGCGCCACCCCCCGACCACCGACCGACCTCACCGGCCCCGTTGACCCTCGACCACCTCCACCGGCCGGTCCGGCTGTCCCCCGACGCCGCCGTCGTGCCGACCCCGTGCCCGGTCGGGGACCTCGTCACCACCCGCCGCGCCCTCACCCACCCGGCCCTGCCCACCCCGGTCGCGCACGTCGCCGACACCGAACTCGCCCCGCTGCTCGGCTACCTCGACCGCACCGCGTCCCTGTCCGACCTGCTCCGCGCCTGGTCGACCCACCTGCCCGCCCGCCAAGCCGAGGCGACCGCGCGGTGGCTGTTCGAACGGGGCTGCCTGGAGACCACCTGAGATTCCCCCAATCGCCCCATCACTTCTCCCGTCCGGTGGTAGGCATGTGATGCCCGCCATACGGGCGGGCGTCAACAGGGGGAGCTGTGATGTCCAGAAGAAGAACCTTGCTCGGGTTGCCGGTGATAGTGGCGGTGACCATGGCTTCGCTGACCGCCACCGCGCCGGCCGAGCCGACCACCGCGCACGTTCCGGGGGACGTCCACCTGGCCACGTTCGGCATCCCGGGCAGCACCGGCGTGGCCCACACGGTCCGCCGGGGCGACGGCAGCTGGACCGGATTCGGCTACATCGGCACGAACCACTCCCAGCGCCAACTCGTGTCGGCCATCGTCGACGGCGAAGAGCACCTGATCTACGAGGACTACTCGGGCCTGCCCTACCGGCCGTCGCTGCACCACCGGATCCGCCACGCCGACGGCTCGTGGTCGGAGGTGACCCCCGGACCGGTCGGCACGACCGGGTCGACCAACGACCTGGCCGTGGCCGCCGTCAACGGCGAGTTGCACCGGGTGCGGCGCGGCAGCGACGACCAGCTCATGAAGCACGCGGTGCGGCGCGCCGACGGTACCTGGGCGAGCGAGGTCGTCGTCCCGGCCGCGACCACGGCGACCATGAACGCCGCGATCGCGGGCGTCGGCGACGCCCTGCGCCTGGTGGTCGACGACACCGCCGGCGGGCGGATCCTGCCGTCCTACGTCCGGTACGCCGACGGCACCTGGGCCCAGACCGCCGACGTGCCCTTCACCCCGGCGCCGGCCGAGGTCACGGCCACCGACGTGGAGCTCGCCCAGGTCGGCTCCGACCTGCACGCCCTGGTGATCGGCAGCGACGGCGAGGTCTACCACGCCCTTCAGCGCCCGACCGGCGAGTGGACCACGTTCACCAACGTCGCGTCGCAGACGGGCGCGCCCGGCAGCGCCGTCAACAGCGCCTCGATCACCGCGTCGCGGGGCGTCCTGCACGTCGCGGTCGCCACCGACGGCGACCGACTGCTGCACACGATCCGCTCCGGCGACGGCCGCTGGCTGCCCTTCGGCGACGTGCTGGCCGCGAACAGCTCATCACCACCTCGGCCGCTCTCGATCACGATCGCCGGCAGCTGACAGCGCCGATCCGGCCCGCGGCGGCCGGTCGAGTCGGGCCGGTCGCCGCACCGCTCTCACCGCGAGTTCATGCGATGACACGCGCGCACGGGGCGTGCGTGGAACCAAGACCTCGTTGCGGTACGTCGTCCGGCACGCCGACGGCAGGTGGGAGCAGACCCCGGACGTGCCGTTCACCCCGCCGACCGGCACGAGGGCCGTCACCGTGGTCATCGCACAGGTGGGCACCGAACTGCACGCCGTGGTGACCGGGGGCGACGGCGGCCTGTACCACGCGGTGCAGCGCTCGACCGGCGCCTGGACCACCTTCCACGACATCGCGTCAGCGACCGGATCGCCGAACCTGACGACGAGCCGGCTCACCATCGCCGGCAGCTGATCCGCGGTGGGGGGGGGGGGGGGGGGGGGGGGGGGGGGGGGGGGGGGGGGGGGCTGTGGGCGGGGGGGGGGGGGGGGGGGGGGGTGGGGTGGGGGGGGGGGGGGGTGGGCTGCGGATACCACAGATCCCGCGACGAGCCA
>NZ_JBVJVK010000106.1:0-17109 GCF_055603705.1 Actinosynnema sp. NPDC037264
CAGGATCGCCCACTCCGCATCCGTCAGATCACCACGCGCCACAACGCAATTTGATCAAACCCTACGATCAACATTCCGGCGGACACGCCCTAGGGCCGGGCGCCGTCGTCAGCCGAGCGGTCGTGTGGTCCAGGTCGACCTGTCGTCCGGTGTCGGCA
Organism: Actinosynnema sp. NPDC037264; assembly: GCF_055603705.1. Lineage (NCBI taxonomy): Bacteria > Bacillati > Actinomycetota > Actinomycetes > Pseudonocardiales > Pseudonocardiaceae > Actinosynnema > Actinosynnema sp. NPDC037264. The sequence goes on from NZ_JBVJVK010000106.1 coordinate 159, forward strand.
CGAGCCGCACGCTCCGGGCGACGGCGAGCGAGGCGGCGGCGTCGGCGGTCCCGCCCCAGACGTCGACCGCGAACCCGGCGGCAACCCCGTAGAGGGTGACCTTGCGCCCGTCCACCATCGCCGGGTGACCGTCCACGGTCTGGTTCACCCCGTTCTGCGAGGCCACCCTCTCACCGTTCTCGACGGCGACCGCGAGGCAGTCGACGAACCGGCCCTCGTCGGCGGGGTCCTCGGTGGCGAAGAGGAGCCCGGTGCGCACGTACGGGTCGCCGGGCGGTCGCAGGTCCGCGGTGGTGCCGACCAACTGGTACGACGCGGGACGTGGAAGCGTGAACGGCACGGTCACCGGCTCGCCGTCGCCGACCCGCACGGCCAGCGCGATGCGGCGCGCGGTCTCGCGGTCCACCTCGCGCTCGGTCCTCACGTCCTGGTAGCTGACGAACGCCCAGGCGTCGTCGGTCCACTGCCAGGCGAGCAGGTCACCGGACGGCCTGCTCATCCAGTAGGCGGGCCGGCGGTCGACGGGTTCGGTCGGCGTGCCGGTCTCCGGCCGCAGCACGCCGCCCTCAGGATCCGCGGCCTGCCTGCCCGGGGCGTGCACGGTCACCGACCCGAGCCCTGTCCACCCGGCGTTGCGCACGCTGATCCGCTGCCAACGCCGTGCGGTGGTGTAGGAATCGGTGACGATGCCCGGCACGTCGGCGACCGTGACCACCCGCCGCATCGGGTCGAAGTCCCGGGTTTCCGCGGCGCGCTGCGACGACGTGGCCGGGTCGACGGACGAGCCCGAGCCGCCCGGCAACCCGAGGACGGGCACCAGGAGCGCCACCGCGGCCACGAGCACCCCTGTGCCGACCCACCGCGTCCGCAGCCGCCTGCGCCCCACCCGGATCGCCCGGTCGACGTCGACCTCGGACGGCGGCAACGGGTCCTCCTCGCGCAGCGGGTCCAGCAGTCGGTCCACGATCAGGCCTCCTTCGCGGTGATGGGCAGTGGGCGCTCGTCGAGCAACCGCCGCATGGTCGCCAGCCCGCGCGCGGTCTGGCTCTTGACCGTGCCGGTGCTGCAACCGAGCGCTCCGGCGACGTCCTCGACCGACATGTCGAACAGGAACCGCAGCACCAGCACCACGGACAGCCTGCGTGGCAGCCGGTCGAGCGCGGCGCGCAGGGTGGCCCGGTCGTCGACCCGGTGGTCCGGCTCCACGGCGACCTCGGGCGCGGAGGCGAACAACGACACGCCCGCCCAGCGCAGCCGCCGCTCGTCGAGGTACACCCGGACCAGGATCCGCTGCACGTAGGCGTCGGTGTTGTCGGCCGCACGCGCGCGCCGCCAGTTGACGTAGAGCTTCGTGATCGCCTGTTGGACGAGGTCGTCACCGTGGTGCGCGTCGCCGCACAGCCGGTACGCGGACCGGCGGAGCCGGTCGAGGCCCGCCCGCACGTACTCCACGTACTCCCGTTCCAACGCCGCCTGCATCGTGCTCCTTCCGTCCCCCTTACCCGTACGACGGGCTCGGGACGCCGGCGGGTTCTCGACGCGGTCGGGTTCCTCGCCTGGCAGTCGGCGAGGGCTCGGTGTCAGGCGTTCACCGGACATCGCGGACCTCGCGTCCCGCCTAGCCTGATCGGCAACGGTGGCGACGCGCGCACCCGCTGTCGAGGGGCAGCGGACGGGGCGCCGCGATCGTCACAGTCGAACGAGGGGTGGGGATGAAGGCGGGGATTCGCCTGCGCGCCGCGCTGGGGGTCGCGGCGCTGGCCGTCGCGGCGGGCTGCGGTCAAGCGATCACGGGTGCGGCGGTTCCCGAGTCGCGATCCGGCGCGGAGCCGACGGACGCCGCCGGGAAGGACCGGAAGACCGGGTTCGACGAGTGCGGTCTCGTCACACCGGCCGAGGTCGCCAAGGCGATCGGCGTGAACGCCATGCACGTCACCGGCCGTTCCGCGGTCACGCAGCCCGACGGCAGCCGTCGCGCCGGGTGCACGTACTTCCCGGAGGACGTCCCGGGCATGCTCGGCCTGAAGATCAGCACGGTGGCCGACACGGACGCCGAGCGGTTCTTCGCGCCGTTCGCCAAGAACTTCCGCAACGTGCAGACGATCCCCAGGCTGGGCGACCGCGCCGAAGCCGTCGCCTACAAGGCGAACGGCACCTCGACCCACTACATCGAGGTCCGCACGCTCGCGGGGAACCGGGGGCTGCACCTGTTCTACACCTACACCGACGGCAGCGCCACCATGCCCAAGGCCGACGGGGCGGCCGCCGCGACGATCCTCGTGCAGGCGCTCGACCGGTTGCCGGACAAGGTGACGATCCCCGACGGGGCGCCGGAAGGTCGGTGCGCGGACGTCGACCTCGGGCCCGCCAAGGAGGTCGTCGGCGCCGAACTGGTGATGGCCCGGTCGGTGGTGTCCGGGGGCGGCGGCATGACGTGCCACTTCAGCGGCGGTGCCGGGAGCCTCGAAGTCAGCCTGTTCACCGACGAGGACCGGGCCGCGAAGGCGGCCGTGCCCCCGGACAAGATCACCCACGCCGACATCGGCGACGGCGCCCGGCTGATGGTCACCGAGGCCAACGCGCTGGACGCCCGGGTCAACGTCGGCGACCAGGTCGTGATGGTGGTCGCGTCCTACGCCGGCAAGGTCACCGAGCCGCGCCCGGCCGACGTCGAACTGGTGCGCACCGTCGTGGACGCGATCACCGACCCGAACTGACGACCACCCGGGCGTTCCGCGGCCCGGTCACCAGGGAACGGCGCCCTCGTCGTCGAAGAAGCCGCCGCGCGGACCGTCGTCGGGCAGGGTGGCGAGCCGGATCGCGATCGCGGCGCCCTGCTCGGGCGTCCGCGGCCCGGCGAAGCCGGTGAAGTCGGTCGCGACGTAGCCGGGGCAGGCGGCGTTCACGATGACCTTCGTGTCGGCGAGCCGGCGGGCGTACTGGGCCGTGACGCTGTTGAGCATCGACTTGGACGGCGCGTACGCGGCCATCACCGGGCCGGTCCGCAACGTGAGCGAGCCCATGTTGCTGGACATGTTGACGATGCGCGGCGAGTCCGCGCGGCACAGCAGCGGGAGCATCGCGTTCGTCACCCGGACCACCCCGAACACGTTGGTGTCCAGGACGGCGCGCAGCACGTCGAGGTCGAGCGTCGTGGGGTCCTGCGCGCCACCGTCGAACCGGCCCGCGATGCCGGCGTTGTTGACGAGCACGTCGAGCCGACCCGCCGTCCGCTCGACGGTCGCCGCCGCGGCCGCGACGCTGTCGTCGGAGGTGACGTCGAGGGCGACCCCGAACGCGTCCACGCCCGCCGCGCGCAACCGCTCGACGGCCTCCTCTCGCCTGGTCTCGTCACGCGCGCCCACCGCGACCGTGAAGCCGATCGCCCCGAGACCCCGTGCGATGGCGAGCCCGATTCCCTTGTTCGCGCCGGTGACCAGCGCGATCTTCGTGTCGTTCACCCGTCCCATGCTCGGCGCGCCACCCGCCCGCGTCCAAGATCGATCCGGTAAGCCCTGATACTCGCCGGGTATCAGGCGGGTAGGCTGCGTCCGTGCACGACCTCGAGACCCGGGAACTCAGGTACTTCGTCGCCGTCGCCGAGGAACTGCACTTCGGACGTGCCGCCGACCGGCTCGGGATCGCGCAGCCGCCGCTGTCGCGCGCGATCAGCCGGCTGGAGCACCGGCTCGGCGTCCGGCTTTTCGACCGGGACCGCCGTGGCGCGGTGCTCACCGACGCGGGCAGGGTGATGCTCCACGAGGCCCGATCGGCTCTCGACGCCGTCGCGGCCGCCGCGCGCCGGACGCGCCGGGCCGCGGACCCGAACCGGCCGCTGGTGCTGGTGACGAAGGCCGGGGCGTCCCACGAACTGCTGCAACGGCTCCTCGACGCGCTCGCCCGCGAACCCGGCGCGCCGCCGGTCGACGTCCTGCTGTGCGAGGTCGGCGAGCAGGCGGGGCTGCTGCGCGACGGGAGCGCCGACGTGGCGCTCATGCACCGGCCGTTCGACGACCTCGCCGGGTTCGACACCGAGGACCTCCACGTCGAGGGCCAGATCGCGCTCCTGCCCGCCGGGCACCCCCTCGCGTCACGCGATCGGCTCACGCTCGCGGAGGTCCGCGACGTGCCGGACCTGCCGATCGCCCGCTGGCCCCGGCTCGACGGGTCCTACCCGGACGGACCCGGGCCGGAGGTGCGCACCCAGTCGCAGCTCGCGCAGCTCGTGGCGCTGGGCAAGGCGCTGCTCGTCATCCCGGCCTCCAGTCGCGCCTGGCAGTGGCCCGACCACGTCGCGGTGCCCGTGGTGGACGCGCCGGACGTCACCACGGTGATCGCCTGGCCGGCGAGCAGCCGCTCACCGGCGATCGCCTCGCTCGTGCGCTCGGCGGCCGGGCTCCGCGACGACGCGCCCGCGGGCTGAGAGATCGTCCGCCAGACCACCCGATCGTGTCGCCCAGAGACCCGTTAGGGCGTTGCCCGGCCCTTCCCGGCCACACCATCCTGTGTGCCGTCCCGGTCAACCGATCACGTCCGTACGGAGGTTTCGTGCCGGTCAACGACATGCTGAAGGCAAAGATCAACCACGGCTTCGCCCACCTGGACGTCGACGGGGACGGGCTGCTCACCGAGCAGGACCACGTCCTCATGGGCAGGAGGGCCGCGGAGGCGCTCGGGCACGCGCCCGACTCGCCGGAGGAGCAGCGGATCGTCGACGCCTACCTGCGGATCTGGCACGACCTGCACCTGCCGCACGTCCCGGGCGGCGGCACGGCCATCTCGCGCGAGCAGTTCCTCGCCTCCACCGGCTCCCTCTCCGACGACCCGGACGCGGCACGGGCCACCGTCGGCGCGCTGGCCGAGGCGTTCCTGGGCATCGCCGACACCGACGTCGACGGCCGGGTGAGCCCCGCCGAGTACCTCGTGTTCCAGCGCGGGCACTTCCCCGGCCTGAGCGAGGCCGAAGCCGCCGAGGCGTTCGAGCACCTCGACTCGGACGCCGACGGCTACCTCACCGCCGAGGAGTTCACCCGCGCGTGCGTCGAGTTCTGGTACAGCACCGACCCGGACGCGCCGGGCAACTGGTGGATGGGCCCTCCCGTGGCGTGATCCGCTCGCCGGCGGACCGGTCCGACCTCGGCACGACCCGGACCGGTCACTGCCGACGCACCGCGATGTCGTCCTGGGATCGCGGGTCGATCTTGTAGTGCGTGTCGAACTGGCTGCTGAACCCCGTCACGCGGACCGCCCGGCCCACGACCAGACCGGTGAGGTCGATGCCGGTCGGCGTGTTGACGAAGATCGTCAGCTCGCCGGAACCGTCGTCGACGTGGAACTTGTGCCCGTACGGCAGGTCCGACTCCGGCGCCCGGGTGACCGTGGCGGCCACGCGCACCAGCAACCCTTCGGTGGCCTCGCCGACCGCGCCCGTGGCGAGCGGCACGGGACGGATCGACGGGCCCTTGCCGTGCACGCGGACCGCGGCCGGGTCGGCGGGGACGAGGACGAGCAACCCGTAGCTGTCACGCAGCGTGCCGGTCACCCGGACCCGGTCGCGAGGGGTGACGCCCAAGTCGACCGGGACGCTCACGTAGATCCCGGCGCCGCGGTCCTGGATCGCGAAGCCCCGGTCGAAGAAGCTCGACTCGAACGCGCCCGAGGGCGTCGTGGCCGTGCCGCCGACGGTGACCACCGTCCCGAGCGGCAGGCTCCGCGCGTGGCGGATGGGCACCACGTGCTCCGAGGCCTCGGCGGGCGCCGCCAGACCCAGCGAGACGAGCACCAGGACCAACACCGAGCAGATACCGCGCGGCAACGCACGCATGCCGAACCCCTTCCGACCGAGCCGGGCCGAGGTGGACCGGCTGCCCGCCACCATCGCGGTCGCGGGCGCCGGCCGCCGGCGGAAGGGCCGATCGGCTACGGGTCCCCGACCCGGGGGTCAGGGCCCGGCCAGGCGCTCCTCCGCGGCCCGCCACGCCCCGGAGTCGCCGCTCGGCTCGTACCGGACCACCTCGGCCGAGGACCGCACCACGTCCCGCAGGGCCGCCAGACCACCGGTGACGACGCCCAATGCACGGGCCTGGACCAACGCGTTGCCGTACGCGGCGGCCTCGACCGGTCCCGCCACGACCGGCAGGCCGCAGGCGTCCGCGGTGAGTTGGCAGAGCAGCCGGTTGCGCGCGCCGCCACCCACGACGTGCACCACGTCGACCTGCCGCCCCGACAGCTCGGCGGCCTGGCGGACCGCCCGGCGGTGGGCCAGCGCCAGGCTGTCCACCACGCACCGGACGATCGCCGCGGGTGTCGAGGGCGGGGTCTGCCCCGTCCGCGCGCAGGCTTCCCGGATGCGGGCGGGCATGTTCCCCGGCGGGATGAACGCCGGGTCGCCCGCGTCGACCACGGCGGCCGGCCCCGGCTGGTCCCGCGCCGCGTCGAGCAGCCCCGCCAGCTCCGGATCACCCCACTCGCGCAGGCACTCCTGCAACAACCACAGGCCCATCACGTTGCGCAGGTAGCGGACCGTGCCGTCCACGCCCAGCTCGTTGGAGAAGTTCGCCGCACGACTGGCCTCGGTGAGCACCGGGGCGTCCAGCTCCACCCCGACCAGCGACCACGTCCCGGTGGCCACGTAGGCGAAGTTCGGCGTCGCGGCCGGCACGCCGACGACCGCCGACGCGGTGTCGTGCGACCCGACGGCCACCACCGGGACCGGCCCGGTCAGGCCGGTCTCCGCCAGGACGTGGTCGTGCAGCGCGCCCACCTCGGCGCCCGGCTCCACCAGCGGCGTGAACAGCCCGTCCGCGATGTCCAGGCGCGCCGCCAGCTCCGCCGACCACGTGCGCGTCCGCGCGTCGAGCAGGCCGGTGGTGGAGGCGTTGGTGACCTCCGTGACGCGGGCGCCGGTGAGCCAGTGCCCGAGCAGGTCGGGGATGAGCAGCAACCGCTCCGCCGCGCCCAGTTGCGGCGTGCCGCGGGCCGCCGCCAACTGGTAGACCGTGTTGAACGGCAGCACCTGCAACCCCGTGACCCGGTACAGCTCGGCCGCCGGCACCCGGGCGTGCACGGCCTCGGGCACCCCGTCGGTGCGCCCGTCGCGGTAGTGCACCGGGTTGCCGAGCAACGCGCCGGTGGCGTCCAGCAGGCCGTAGTCGACCGCCCACGAGTCGATGCCGACCGCGTCCAGCGGCGGCCCGGCCGCCCGCAGGCCGTCGAGCACGCCCCGGTACAGGCCCAGCACGTCCCAGTGCAGCGTGCCGCCGAGCCGCACCGGCCCGTTCGGGAACCGGTGGCTCTCCACGAAGCTCGCCCGACCGGGAGCGATGTCGAAGGCCATCACGCGTCCGCTCGACGCGCCGAGGTCGACCGCCGCTACCCGGACCGCACCCCCGCCCATCAGCGCAGGAACGCGGCGGCGACGCCGGAGTCGACCGGCACGTGCAGGCCGGTGGTCTGCGACAGGTCGCCGCCGGCGAGCGCGAAGACGGCGGCGGCGACGTGCTCGGGCAGCACCTCGCGGCCCAGCAGCGTGCGCTTGGCGTAGTAGGCGCCCAACTCCTCCTCCTTGACCCCGTACACGGCGGCCCGCTGCGCGCCCCAGCCGCCGGCGAAGATGCCCGAACCGCGCACCACGCCGTCGGGGTTGACGCCGTTGACCCGGATCCCGTGCGGCCCCAGCTCGGCCGCCAGCAGCCGCACCTGGTGCGCCTGGTCGGCCTTGGTCGCGCCGTAGGCGACGTTGTTGGGCCCGGCGAACACGCCGTTCTTGCTGGAGATGTAGACGATGTCGCCGCCCATGCCCTGCTCGACCATCACCTTCGCGGCGGCCCGCGACACCAGGAACGACCCCCGCGCCATCACGTCGTGCTGGAGGTCCCAGTCGCGCACGGTCGTCTCCAGCAGCGGCTTGGAGATCGACAGACCGGCGTTGTTCACGACCAGGTCGACACCGCCGAACGCGAGCACCGCCTCGGCGAACGCCCGCTCCACGGCCGCTTCGTCCGACACGTCCGCGGCCACGCCGATCGCCACGTCCCGGTCGCCGATGCCGTCCGCGACCGCCGCCGCGCGCTCCGCGTCGAGGTCGGAGACGACCACGCACGCGCCCTCGGCGGCCAACCGCTCGGCGATGGCCTTGCCGATGCCCGAGCCCGCGCCGGTCACCAGCGCCACCCGCGTGGCCAGCGGCTTCGGCTTGGGCATCCGGGCCAGCTTGGCCTCTTCCAGCGCCCAGTACTCGATGCGGAACTTCTCCGACTCCGGGATCGGCCGGTAGGTCGACACCGACTCGGCGCCGCGCATCACGTTGATCGCGTTGACGTAGAACTCGCCCGCCACGCGCGCGGTCTGCTTCGTGCGGCCGAACGAGAACATGCCGACGCCGGGCACCAGCACGATCGCCGGGTCCGCACCGCGCATCGCCGGCGAGTCCGGGGTCGCGTGCCGCTCGTAGTAGGCGCGGTAGTCCTCCCGGTACGCGGCGTGCAGCTCCTTGAGCCGCGCGACGACCTCGTCCACGCCCGCCGTGCCCGGCAGGTCGACCACCAGCGGCTTGACCTTGGTGCGCAGGAAGTGGTCCGGGCACGACGTGCCCAGCTCGGCCAGCGGCGCGAGCTTCGCCCGGGACAGGAAGTCCAGCACCACGTCGGTGTCGGTGAAGTGCCCCACCTGCGGCAGGTCGGTCGACGCCAGGCCGCGGACGACCGGGAAGAGCGCCGCCGCCCTGGCCCGCCGCTCGGCCTCGGGCAGCGGCTCGTTGCCCGGCACCACCGCGCCGAACGGCTCGGCGGACCCGTGCCGCGCCAGGAACTCCTCCGCGGTCCGGATGATCTCCGCCGAGTGCGCCTCGCACTCCTCGGACGTGTCGCCCCACGCGGTGATCCCGTGCCCGCCCAGCACGCACCCGATCGCCTGGGGGTTCGCCGCCTTGATCGCCGCGATGTCCAGGCCGAGCTGGAAACCGGGCCGGCGCCAGTCCACCCACGCCACCCGGTCGCCGAAGCACCGCTCGGTCAGCTCCCGCCCGTCGGCCGCCGTCGCCAGCGCGATGCCCGAGTCGGGGTGCAGGTGGTCCACGTGCGGCGCGTCGACCAGCCCGTGCATGGCCGTGTCGATCGACGGCGCCGCGCCGCCCTTGCCGTGCAGGCAGTAGTCGAACGCGGCGACCATCTCGTCCTCGCGGTCCACGCCGGGGTAGACGTCCACGAGCGCGCGCAGCCGGTCCATCCGCAGCACGGCCAGGCCGGCGGTGGTGAGGGTGCCCAGGTCGCCGCCCGAGCCCTTCACCCACAGCAACTCGACCCGGTCACCGGTCACCGGGTCGGTGTCGCTGCCCTTCGCGGAGGTGTTGCCGCCCGCGTAGTTGGTGTTGCGCGGATCGGCGCCCAGCCGGTTCGAGCGGGCGACCAGCGCCGCGGCGGTCGTGTTGTCGGTCATGTGCGGGAAGCTCCTCGTGGACGAGCGGTGGCGAGGTGTGCCGGGGTGTCGGGAGGTCAGAGCCAGCCGGCCTGCGTGCCGCCGACGCGCGCGGCGGCGATCTCGTCGGCGTAGCCGGACGCGCGGTAGGCGGCCATCGGGTCGCGGGGGAGGCCCTTGGCCTCGCGGCGGTCGGCCAGCACGCCGCGCACGTCGGTGTGGAAGGCGTCCATCAGCACGTCGTGCGCGCCGATTACGTCACCGGCGTCCTGGGCGGCGGCCAGCGCCTCGGCGTCGACGAGCAGCGCCTTGGCCAACGCCTGCTCGACGTTGAGGACCGACCGGATCTGGCCCGCGATCTTGTCCTCGAGGTTGTGGCACTGGTCGAGCATGAAGTTCACCCCGGACCTGGGCCGGTGCGCGCCGACCGCGACGATCTCGACCATGATCCGGAACAGCTGGAACGGGTCGGCCGAGCCCACGATCAGGTCGTCGTCGGCGTAGAAGCGGGAGTTGAAGTCGAACGCGCCGAGCCTGCCCGCCCGCAGCAGCTGCATGACGATGAACTCGATGTTCGTGCCCGGCGCGTGGTGACCCGTGTCGAGCACGACCTGCGCGCGGTCGCCGAGCGCCTGGCAGTGCAGCAGCGCCGTGCCCCAGTCGGGCACGTCCATCGCGTAGAAGTACGGCTCGAAGAACTTGTACTCCAGCAGCAGCCGCTGGTCGGGCCCCAGCGCGGCGTAGATCTCGGTCAGCGACCCGGCCAGCCGGTCCTGCCGGGCGCGCAGCGAGTCCTGCCCCGCGTAGTTCGTGCCGTCGGGCAGCCACAGCTTCAGGTCGGCCGAGCCGGTCTCCGCCATCACCTTCACGCAGTCGAGGTGGTGCGCGACGGCCTTGGCCCGCACGCGCGGGTCCGAGTGCGTCAGCGAGCCGAGCTTGTAGTCGTCGTCCTGGAAGAGGTTCGAGTTGATCGCGCCGATCCGCACGCCCTGCTCCTCGGCGTGGGCGGCCAGCGCGGCGAAGTCCTCGACCCGGTCCCACGGGATGTGCAGGGACACCCGCGGCGCCAACCCGGTCAGGGCGTGCACGCGCGCGGCGTCGGCGATCTTCTCGAACGGGTCGCGCGGCGTGCCCGGTGTGGTGAACACCTTGAACCTGGTGCCGGAGTTCCCGTACGCCCAGCTCGGCACCTCGACGGTGAACCCGTCGAGTTCCGACAGCACCTCCTGCAGGGACATCACACGTCGTTCCTCTCGGCAGCGGGGTCAACCGGTGTGGCGCCGACGGTAGCCGACCTTGGAACGTTTCACAACGGCCCTGACGTGGGTCGAATCGGTTGTCCGGCACACCGTTGCCTCCCTGCTAGGCTTCGCGATGACGCAGGTATCCGGACGTTTCACCCCGGACTCGCGTCGATCACGAAGGAGGGTGGGGCGGTGTCCGCGCCGAGCATGAAGGATGTCGCCGCGCACGCGGGCGTGGCCGTTGGCACGGTGTCGAACGTGCTCAACCACCCGGAGTTGGTCGCCGAGAGCACCCGCAAGCGGGTGCAGGACGCGATCGCCGAACTGGGCTTCGTGCGCAACGAGTCGGCGCGCCAACTGCGCGGTGGCACGAGCCGCACTCTCGCCTACGTGGTGCTCGACACCCGCAACCCCTTCTTCACCGACGTGGCCGCCGGTGCGCAGCAGGTGGCGGAAGGCGCGGGCCTGGCGATGTTCCTGTGCGACGGCGGTGAGGACCCCACCCGCCAGGCCAGGTACCTCGACCTGCTCGAACAGCAGCGGGTGGAGGGCATCCTCATCACGCCGGTCGACGCGGACGACCCGCGCCTGGCCGCGCTGGCCCGTCGGGGGACGCCCGTCGTGGTCGTCGACCGCGGCGCGGGGCCGGACCGCTGCTCGGTGTCGGTCGACGACGTGCTCGGCGGCGACCTGGCCGCGTCCCACCTGCTCGACGCCGGGCACCGCCGGATCGCCTTCGTCGGCGGGCCGCGCTCGATCGGCCAGGTGGCCGACCGCCTGACGGGCGCCGAGCAGGCGCTCGCCCGCGCCGGCGCCGAGCCGCTCACCGTGCTGGAGACGGCGCGCCTCGACGTCGCCGAGGGCAGGCGGGCGGGTGAGCGGCTGGCCGGCCTGCCCGCGTCCCGGCGCCCGACCGCCGCGTTCTGCGCCAACGACATGCTCGCGCTCGGCCTGCTCCAGCAGGCGGTCCGGCTGGGCCTGCGCGTGCCGCACGACCTGGCGATCGTCGGCTACGACGACATCGAGTTCGCGGCCGCGGCGGCGGTGCCGTTGACCTCGGTCGCCCAGCCGCGCCAGCTCCTCGGCCGCACGGCGGCGGAAATGCTGCTGGCCGAGGCGCGGCACCCGAAGGGGCACGTGCACCAGCAGCGGGTGTTCGAGCCCGAACTGGTGGTGCGCGAGTCCACCAGCATGCGCCGACTGGACGGCGTCGCCTGAGCGGGCAGTGCCTTGGGCCGTGCCGTTCGGGAGCGATTCCGGAATACCGGTGACGCGTAGTCGCGCGCGAAATTCCGCCCTTCCTATTGAAACGTAACACCAAAAGTCCGTGCGGCGGACCGCAGGTTTGAGCACGATGACGCAACGATGAATGCCTCATCCCGGAAGAGTTGCCGCACCGTCGTTGACGATTGGTCTGAACTACCCCTAGCCTCGCGCATCAGCACCGCATTGAAACATTTCAGTGAAGGAGGCGCCGGATGGATCGGGCACACGCGACTCCACTGCTGGAGGTACGGGGTGTCTCCAAGTCGTTCGGCGCCGTGGCGGCCGTCCGCGAGGTGTCGTTCCCGCTGCACGGCGGCGAGGCGCACGCGCTGGTCGGGGAGAACGGCGCGGGCAAGTCGACGATCGTGAAGATGCTCGCCGGCGTGCACGAGCCCGACGCGGGCGCGATCGTGCTGGACGGCGTGGCGCAGCGGTTGGCCGGGCCCGCCGCCGCGCGGGCGGCCGGCATCGCGGTCATCTACCAGGAGCCCACGCTGTTCCCGGATCTCTCGGTCGCGGAGAACATCTTCATGGGCCGCCAGCCGCTGGGCCGGTTCGGGCGCATCGACCGGGCGGCGATGAGGGCCGAGGCGGTGCGGCTGTTCGACCGGCTCGGCGTCCGCCTCGACCCGGACCGCCCCGCGCGCGGCCTGTCGATCGCCGACCAGCAGCTGGTCGAGATCGCCAAGGCGCTGTCCCTGCACGCGCGCGTGCTCGTGATGGACGAGCCGACCGCCGCGCTGTCCGGTGTCGAGGTGGAGCGGTTGTTCGCGGTGGTGCGTGCTTTGTGCGAGGAGGGCGCGGCGGTCCTGTTCATCTCGCACCGCTTCGACGAGGTGTTCTCGCTGTGCCAACGGCTCACCGTGCTGCGTGATGGCACGTGGGTGTCCACGGACCCGGTGGCCGACCTCACCGTCGACCAGGTCGTGCGGCGGATGGTCGGTCGCGAGGTCTCGACGCTGTTCCCCAAGGAGGACGTCGAGCCCGGTGACGTCGTGCTGGAAGTCGACGGGTTGAGCAGGCAGGGCGTGTTCTCCGACATCGGGTTCTCGGTGCGGGCGGGCGAGATCGTCGCCCTCGCCGGGCTCGTCGGCGCCGGTCGCAGCGAGGTGGTGCGCGCGGTGTTCGGGATCGACCGCTACGACGCGGGCGAGGTGCGGGTGGCGGGGGAGCGGCTGCCCGCCGCGACGCCGGCCGCCGCCGTGGCCGCCGGGATCGCGCTGGTGCCGGAGGACCGCCGCCAGCAGGGCCTGGTGATGGAGATGTCGATCGAGCGCAACGCGACGCTCACCCGCCTGAAGCCGCTGGCCCGCCTCGGCTTGCTCGGCGGCGGGCGCGAACGCCGTTCGGCGCGGGAGTGGACGACGCGGTTGCAGGTCAAGTACGGGCGGTTGGCCGACGCCGTCGGCACCCTGTCCGGCGGCAACCAGCAGAAGGTCGTGCTGGCCAAGTGGCTGGCGACCGGCCCGAGGGTGCTGATCGTCGACGAGCCGACGCGCGGCATCGACATCGGCACGAAGGCCGAGGTCCACCGGCTGCTCTCGCGGCTGGCGGCCGACGGCGTCGCGGTGCTCATGGTGTCCTCCGAGCTGCCCGAGGTGCTGGGGATGGCCGACCGCGTGCTCGTCATGCACGAGGGGCGGATCACCGCCGAGCTGGACCGGGCCGGGGCGACGGAGGAATCGGTCATGTTCGCGGCCACCGGCCGGAAGGAGGCAGCCGCGTGAGCACCCCGCCGACGGCGCCCGCCGCGCCACCGGCGACGGCGGACGGGAGCAGCAGGACCCGGTTCGTCCACAAGCTGTGGCTGGCGCGGGAGTTCGGCATCGTCGTGGCGCTCGGGCTGCTCGTGCTCGTGACCGCGGTGGACAACCCCGCGTTCCTGTCACCGCAGAGCCTGCGCGACCTGGTGCTGGGCGCGGCGATCCTGGTGGTCCTCGCGGTCGGGCAGACCGTGGTGATCATCTCCCGCAACATCGACCTGTCGGTGGGCGCGGTGCTCGGCCTGGTCGCGTTCGCGACCGGCAAGCTGCTCAGCTCGGCGCCGGGCACGCCGACCGCGGTCGCGGTCGGGATCGGCATCGGGCTGGGCGCGGTGTGCGGTGTGGTCAACGGCGTGCTGGTGGCCGCGGCGCGGGTGCCCGCGCTGGTGATCACGCTCGGCACGCTCTACGCGTTCCGCGGCATCGACCACTCGTGGGCGAAGGGCCGGCAGATCAACGCCTCCGACCTGCCGCGCTCGTTCCTCGACCTGGGCACCTGGACCGTGCTCGGCGTACCCGTGCTCGCCGTCATCGCCGTCGTCGTGATGCTGCTCGTCGGCTTCTACCTGCGGTCCTACCGCAGCGGGCGCGAGCTGTACGCGATCGGCTCGGAACCCGCCGCCGCACGGCTGTCCGGCATCCCGGTCGGGCGCCGGGTCTTCACCTCCTTCGTCCTGTGCGGGGCGCTCGCCGGCCTGGCCGGAGTGCTGTACGCGGCGCGCTTCGGCACCGTCGACGCCACCGTCGGCACGGGCATCGAGCTCCAGGTCGTCGCCGCGGCCGTGGTCGGCGGCGTGGCGATCTTCGGCGGCAGCGGCAGCGTCTACGGCGCCGCGCTCGGCGCACTGCTGCTGACCACCATCGGCAGCTCCCTGGCGGTGCTGCGGATCAACCCGTTCTGGCAGCAGGCCGTGGTCGGCGGCCTCATCCTCGCCGCGATCGGACTGGACCGGCTGCTGGCCGTCCGGGCGGCGAACCGCTTGCGAGGGAGGTCGTCGCATGGCGCGTGACACGGTGGCGGTGGACGTCGCGGGGCCGCCGGCCGAACCGACCGCGGGCGTGCTGCGCTCCGCGTTGCTCCGGTGGGACACCGCGCTGCTCGTGGTGCTCGCAGGGGTCGCGGTGGTCGCCGGGGTGCTGGTCGAGGGGTTCGCGAGCGGGCGCAACCTCCAGTTCCTCCTGCTGGACGTGATCGCGATCGCGCTGATCGCGCTGCCGCTGACGCTGATCGTCATCACCGGCGAGATCGACCTCTCGGTGGCCAGCACGCTCGGGCTGTGCAGCGCGGTGATGGGCCGGTTGTGGGTGGCCGGTCTGCCGCTGGAGCTGGTGGTGGTGCTCGTCGTCGGTCTCGGCGCCGTGCTGGGCGCGGTGAACGCGGTGTTCGTGACCAGGTTCGCGCTGCCCTCGCTCGCGGTGACCATCGGCACGCTGGCCGCGTACCGGGGGCTGGCGTTCGTGGTGCTCGGCGACCAGGCCGTGGCCGACTTCCCGTTCAGCTGGACCGACGCCGCGAGCAGCACCGTCGCCGACGGCGCCGTGCCGTGGGCCGCGGTGGTCACGATCGTGCTCGCGGTCGTGTTCGGCGTGGTGCTGCACGCGACCCCGTTCGGCCGGTCCCTCTACGCGATGGGCAACAACGCCGAGGCGGCGACGTTCGCCGGCATCCGCGTCGCCCGCGCGAAGTTCTGGCTGTTCGTCGCCTCCGGCGCGGTGGCGGGCCTGGCCGGGGTGTACTGGACGCTGCGGTTCGCCAGCGCGCGGGCCGACAACGCCGCGGGCCTGGAGCTGGCCGTGGTCGCCGCCGTCCTGCTCGGCGGCGTCTCGATCTTCGGCGGTCGCGGCACGTTGCTCGGCGTCCTGCTGGGCGTGCTGCTGCTCGGCGCGGTCCGCAACGCCCTCCAGCTCGCCGACGTCGCCGCGGACACGCTGAACGTGGTCACCGGCGGACTGCTCATCGCCTCGGTCGTGGTGCCGAACGTGGTCACCATGGCCCGTGCCCGGTGGCGACGGCGAAGCCGCACCCCGTGACCCGCAGACCACTCGCGACAACGAAGTCACCGCCGAGAGAGGGAGAACCATGTCCACCCAGCCCAAGCGCACCCTGCGCCTCGGCCTGATCGCCACCACCGTGGCGGTCGTGCTGGTCGGCGCCGCGTGCGGTGGCACCACCCGCGGGTCCGAGGACAACGCCAACCCCACGGGCAACCGGGCCACCGGCCAGGCGAACCCCGACGCGCCGCTGGCCGAGGGGCTCGACGTGGGGTTCCTGCCCAAGCAGATCAACAACCCGTACTTCACCGTGGCCGACGGCGGCGGCAAGAGCGCCACCGAGGAGTTCAAGGGCCGGTTCAAGGAGGTCGGCCCCTCCGAGGCCAGCGCCTCGTCCCAGGTCAGCTACATCAACACGCTGTCGCAGCAGCAGACCGACGTCATCGTGACCTCCGCCAACGACCCGAACGCGATCTGCGGCGCGCTCAACAGCGCGCGGCAGGCGGGCGCCAAGGTCGTCACCTTCGACTCCGACACCAAGCCCGAGTGCCGGGACGTGTTCGTCAACCAGGCGACCGCCGAGGGCATCGCGCGGAACCAGGTCGAGCTGATCGCCGAGCAGATCGGCGGCGAGGGCAAGATCGCGATCCTGTCGGCGACGCCGAACGCGACCAACCAGAACGCGTGGATCGAGCTGATGCGAGAGGAGCTGAAGAAGCCCGAGTTCGGCAAGATCGAGCTCGTCACGGTCGCCTACGGCAACGACGAGGACCAGAAGTCGTTCCAGGAGACCCAGGGCCTGCTGCGCTCCTACCCCGACCTGAAGGGCATCGTCTCGCCCACCACGGTCGGGGTCGCGGCGGCGGCGCGCTACCTGTCGGGCTCGGAGTACAAGGGCAAGGTGGCGCTGACCGGCCTCGGCACGCCGAACCAGATGCGCGAGTTCGTCAAGGACGGCACGGTCGAGGCGTTCGCCCTGTGGAACCCGGCCGACCTCGGCTACCTCGCCGCCTACGCCGGCGCCGCGCTCGCGTCCGGCCAGATCACCGGCGCGGAGGGGCAGAAGTTCAAGGCGGGCAAGCTCGGCGAGTACACCATCGGCGCGGACGGCGTCGTGGTGCTCGGCCCGCCCACCGTGTTCGACCAGGCCAACATCGACCAGTTCGACTTCTGAGCCCGCGGGGGGGGGGGGGGGGGGGGGGGGGGGGGGGGGGGGGGGGGGGGGGGGGGGGGGGGGGGGGGGGGGGGGGGGGGGGGGGGGGGGGGGGGGGG
>NZ_JBVJVK010000107.1:0-16952 GCF_055603705.1 Actinosynnema sp. NPDC037264
TCCAGGATCGCCCACTCCGCATCCGTCAGATCACCACGCGCCACAACGCAATTTGATCAAACCCTACGATCAACATTCCGGCGGACACGCCCTAACGCTAGAACGCCGTGCCGACGACCCCCAGGGCCGTGGGTACCGGGCAAGAAGAGTCGAAAGTCCCGGTCCGCCCACACCGCTACGCCCGCCGGGCAGCGCGCCAAGACCACGGCAGCAGGACACCGGGCCACGTCCGTCCTCACCGGACAGGTGCTCGGGTCATGGGCCCAAAGACCCTCGTGCCGTCACCACTGGACGAGCATCGTGGGGAGACAGCCACGTCGGAGGCTCGGCCAACCCGCTGGGCCCTCCGCCCACGACTCGAAGGGGATGACATGCGTTCCCAGGTCGTAGCCGGCCTCGGTCCGGCGACTCGGAGGACCGTCGCGGTCTTCGGTGTCGTGGCCGGGCTCGCCGCGGTGGAGCACGGCGTCGGCGAGGTCGCGCAGGGCCCGGTCACCGCGACCGGTGTCGTCGTCGAGTCGTGGCCGGACGTCGAGGCGTTCCAGGTGCTCGACGGTGAGCCGGCGATGACGCTGGTCGGGAACCTGGTGGTGTCCGGGGTGCTGACGATCGTCGTCGCGCTGGTCTTCTCGCTGTGGTGCGCGCGGTTCGT
This sequence comes from Actinosynnema sp. NPDC037264, assembly GCF_055603705.1. Classification (NCBI taxonomy): domain Bacteria; kingdom Bacillati; phylum Actinomycetota; class Actinomycetes; order Pseudonocardiales; family Pseudonocardiaceae; genus Actinosynnema; species Actinosynnema sp. NPDC037264. Next base: position 653 of record NZ_JBVJVK010000107.1, read on the forward strand.
CGCCGAGCCGCGCGACGGCGCCGTCCTCATCGTGCTGTCGGTGTTCCTGCTCCTGGTCGGTGGCGGGTTCGGGCCTCCCCTGGTCGGTCTTCTGCTCGGTGTCGCGACGATGCGCGGTGGCATGACGAAGCCCCGGGCGCGGTCTCTCACGGGCCGGGCCGCCCCTCTGTGGCTGCCGGCGCTCGTGATCGCGGTCGCCGCCTACCTCGCGCTGCTGCCGGGGACCGTCGTCCTGAACTGGGCCCTGGGTGTGAGCAGTCCCGCGTCGGTGGCGGGGTTGGCTGTGCTGGCGTTCGTCGCTCTCACGACCGCGCTGGTGGCGGCGGTCGGCCGGGATCGGGCCGCGGCCGACCCCGGCCTGTCGCACGAGGTGGAGCGCATATGAGCCCGCCGGCGGCACGTCCGGTGGAGATCGCTCCCGGCCTGCACCTGCTGAGCACGGGCTGGGCGGTCACCGAGGCGAACGCGTACCTGGTCGGATCCGCGGCGGCGTGGGTGCTGGTCGACACCGCCTGGCCGGGTCGTGCCGCGGTCATCCGCGCCGCGGCCGATTCGCTGTTCGGTCCCGGCAGCCGCCCCACGTCCATCTACTTGCCCCACGTCCACCCCGACCACTCCGGGGCCGCGGCCGAACTGGCCCGGGTGTGGCGGGTGCCCGTCCACCTGCACCCGGATGAGATGCGCTTCGCGTCGGGCGCGTACCTGCCCGAGTACGCGCACCCTCTGGACCGCCGGCTCATCGGCCCCGCCCTGCGGCTCGTGCCACGGCGCGGGCTCGCCGCGATCCAGGGCAGGAACAGCTTGCAGGGCATCGCACGAGCCTACGACCCCGAACGAGAGCTACCCGGCCTTCCGGGCTGGGCATGCGTCCCCACGCCGGGGCACACGGCCGGGCACGCGGCGTACCTCCGGCCCCAGGACGGTGTGGCGATCACCGGGGACGCCGTGGTGACGGTCGAGCTGAACTCGTTCGCCGGCCTGTTCCGCCGCAGGTCGTGGCCGTGCGCGCCGCCGCGCTGCACCACCTGGGACTGGCGAGGCGCGGCCGAGTCGGTCGCCCGGCTCGCGGCACGGGAGCCGGTGCTGGTCGCGCCCGGACACGGCCTGCCGCTGCGCACGTCGCGCCGCGAACTCCGCGACCTCGCCGAGCGGATGCGTCGATCCGGGCGCTGATCCGGGACCTGCCGACGGTGTGCGGTGACGGGCGGACGCACTCGCTCCGGGATCGGACGCCGATCGCCGCGGGACCTCGTGCCCGCCCATCGTGACCGAAGTGCTCTCGTGTCCGGCCGGCCGACCGTCCATCGTGGAGTCAGGGACCAGGCGAGAGGACACCGCCATGACCGTCCGGAGCGACCGCGGATACGCGGAGCAGGAACGGCGGTACCTCGCCGCGGTTGAAAGCAGCATCCTCCTGGACCGGGCCAGGGGCCTGCTCCACGAGGGCCGCGTGCGGCGCTTGGTGGTGGAGGACTCCGGCGGTCGGAGGGCTGTCGACTTGCCTGTCACCACGGTGGTCGGTCTGGGTGTGGTGGCGCCGGTATTGAGCGCCGTGGCCGCCCTCACCGCCCTCGCTCGCGGGTGGACCTTCCGGATCGAGCGCCGCGAGGACGAGGAGGTTCGATCATGAAACCAGTTCGTGCGTGGATCGGGTTCGTTCTGATCTCATTGGGACTGCTCGGCATCATGGATGCCACCGGGGTGTCCGACGCCGGTGAGCTGCTGTCGGGTTGGTGGCCGGTCGCCGTCATCGGCCTGGGCGTCGCCGCCGTGCTCTCGCAACGGCACCTGTCGCTCGGACCCGGCGTGATCGTGGCGATCGGGCTGGTGATGCTCGCCGACGAACAGGAGTGGACCACCGGTGACGTCCTGTGGCCGGCGCTGCTCCTGGTCGTCGGCGTCGCCGTGCTGGCCGGTCTGCGGCGTCACCGCACCATCGCCCACGAGGAGACCGGCGCGCCGGTGGCGCTGTTCGGCGGGACCAAGGTCCGCAACCGGGCCGAGCACCTGACCCACTCCTCGGTGTCCGCCGTGTTCGGCGGTGCCACGCTGGACCTGCGCGAAGCGCACATCGACCACGAAGCCGACGTCGACGCCTTCGCCCTGTTCGGCGGGGTCGACGTGCTCGTGCCCAGGGGGTGGAGGGTTTCGCTCGGCGGGCTGCCGATCTTCGGCGGCTATGACGACAACACCGAACGCGACGGGACCCTCCCACCGGACGCACCCGTGCTGAGGGTGAACGCCACCGCGCTGTTCGGTGGGGTGGACGTCCGCAACGAACCGAAGTGAGGTCGCGTGCCAGGACCGCCACCACCCGGCCGTCCCGCTCCGCGCGGCAGGTCGGGTGGTGAACCCCGGCGAGGGCTCGCCGAGGTCCGTGGCGGCTTCGAACACCGGGCACCTCGACCCAGCGGTACCGCCCCGCCGCCGTGGTCGGGTGCACGACCGGCCTACCGAGCCGGACGCGGCACGCACACCTGGCCGGCCGGGGCAATTGGTCCCGTCCCACCAGGGCCCTGCCCATACGGAGGGTGCTGCTCAAGACCCTCCTGGATTGATGCCCTCGTGCCGTGTTCGGCGGCCGGTGATGGGACGGACAGTGGACACCTGAACCCGAAACCCACGGAGCCGACCATGTCCACGCTGCTGCAGACCGCCCGACACGACACCTACGCCGGGGTGCGCGACCGGAAGCTCGCCGCCGTGCTGGCCGCCGAGGACGACGCCGAGGAAACCGGGTTCGACCCGCTCGAACGCGTCAGCTGTCGCGTCCACCGCCGCTGGCTGCACCAGTGCGTGCACTCCCAGGCACACGTCATCGCCGTGACCGGCCACCGCTGGTGCCGGGACTGCGAGTGCCCCGCCTCCGTCAGCGTCGACGAACTCACCGGCACGGTCACCGTCCACTGCCGACGCTGCCTGCGAACCCCCGACAGCCCCGCCACCCGCCAGATCGTGCGCTGCTGCCGCGCCAGCATCGCCACCGCCCAAGACGGTCGACGGTAACCCCTTCCTGATCGGGCCGGACGGGGCGCACCGGACCGCAACCGGGCATCGATCAGGACAGACGGAAAGGGTCCACCGTGTCGTCACCGCATCGGGCTCACCGCATGGCCGTGATCGCCGGAGGTGTCGTCGTCGCGTCGGCTCTCGTCGGGGCGTTGGTGATCGCGAACGTGTCCGACGACCGAACGCCGTCCACCGCGCCGACGGAGCAGTCGTCGATCACGCCGATCACGCGGTCGACGTCGGAGCCGACGTCGACGACCGGATCCGCGACCGCTGCCACGGCCACGGCGCGGGTGCCCGGCGATCCCACCGTCGCGCCGTCGCCGCGCGGCCAGGACGTCACCGCCGTCCCGACGTCGACCCCGGTCGTCGCCCTGACGTTCGACGCCGGCGCCGACAGCGCGGCGCTGCGGCCCATCCTCGACGCGCTGGCGAGCCGGCGCGTGCTCGCGACGTTCTTCCTCACCGGGACGCGGGCGGCGGCCAACCCCTCCGGGGTGCGGGCCATCCGCGACGGCGGACACCGGGTGGGCAACCACTCCATGACCCACCCCGACTTCACCACCCGGTCCACGTCGGCGATCCACGACGAGTTGGCACGAGGCGAACAGGCCATCCGGGCCGCCGGAGCCGATCCGCGCCCGCTGTTCCGCTTCCCCTTCGGCGCCCGTGACGCTCGCACCATCGCCGCGGTGAACGACGCCGGTTACGTCCCCGTGCGGTGGACGGTCGACACGTTGGGCTGGAAGGGCACCAGCGGCGGCGTGACCGCCGCGCAGGTCAGTGACCGGGTCATCGGCTGCCTGCGACCGGGCGCGATCGTGCTGATGCACGTCGGAGCCAATCCCGACGACGGCAGCACGCTCGACGCGGACGCGCTGCCGGACACCATCGACCGCGTCCGGGCGGCCGGCTACGGCTTCGTCACCCTCGACGCCCTGCTGGACCGGTGAACCCGGCGTGAGCCGGCGGACACGGGGTCGGGTCCGGCTCCTCATCGCGCCGTCGCGTCGATCTCCGCGGCCAGGCGGCGAGCCTCCTCCTCGGCGGTCATCACGTGGGCGTCCGGGCCAGGGAACGCCAGCGTTTGCTTGCCGGTGTCCACCCAGTGCACGAGATAGGGCGGCGAGCCGTCGGGGTGCCGCACTTCGACCACCTGGCCGCGCCGCGTAGGCACACCCAGCGTGACGCCCTCCACCACCACCCAGTCACCGACTCGTGCCTTCACCACCGCGCCTCCCCTCTCCAGCTCCATCGTGCGGCACAGGACGAAGGTCCCCCTCGACGACGACGTCGGACCCTGCACCACGCCCACCCGACAGGGTGACCCTCGAACCATGACCCACCACGTGACGCTCACCGAGACCGAACCGTTCACCGCTGCCCGGGTACACCGCCGCATCCGCGCGGCCGACCTGCCGCGCGCCATCGGCGAGGGCTTCGGGCTGCTGTTCGAACACAGCGCGCAAGCAGGAGCCACGCCCGCCGGACCGCCGCAGGTCGCCTACCCGGGGTCCTTCCAGCCGGAGGGCGAGTTCGAGGTCGACCTGCTGCTCCCGACCGACCGGCCCACCACCCCGGCTGGCGACGTCGGCACGGTCGAGTGGCCGGGCGGACCGGCCGTCCGCACGCTGCACGCCGGCCCTTACGACCGACTGGGCGAGGCGTACCAGGCCATCGAGGAGTGGGTCCGGGCTCACGGCCGGCGGCCCGCAGGACCGCCTCGGGAGATCTACCTGGTCGGGCCGGACCGCACCTCCAACCCCAAGAGCTACCTCACCGAGGTCGTCATGCCGGTGATCGCGGACGGGAAGTGACGAGAGGCGGAGCCGCCCCGTGACGACGGCCGCCTGTTCGCAACGGTCGGCCAGGCGTCTTGAGGTGGCCCGGGAGTCCTCGTCACGCGAGCTCCCTCCGGCCGCTCCCGCCTCAGCGCCCACCGGCACCTGCGGATGAGTGCGCCTGACTGTTCCCGGAACAGTGACGGAGGCCCCTGTCCGGTGGGGCGCACGGACCCTGCCACCCGGCGACGTGCCGGTGGGACGGTCGACGCATGACGGCGCTGTGCACCGATTTCTACGAGATCCGGATGGCTGTGAGCTTCCTCCGCCGGGGCATGGCCGCGCCGGCCACGTTCAGCCTGTTCGCGCGGCGGCTCCCGGTGGACCGCGGTTTCCTCGTGGCCGCTGGACTGGCCGACTGCCTGGACTTCCTGGAGGAGTTCCGGTTCACGAACGACGAGCTCGACTACGTGGACGAGACCGTGGGGCTGGACCGGGCCACGCGGGCCGCCCTGGCCGAGCTGCGGTTCACCGGGGAAGTCCGCGCTGTACCCGAGGGGCGCGTGGTGTTCGCCGGTGAGCCGTTGCTGGAGGTGACCGCACCGATCGCCCAGGCCCAACTGGTGGAGACGGCGCTGCTGAACTTCGTCACGTTCCAGACCGCGGTCGCGACCAAGGCGGCGCGCTGCCGGATCGCCGCGGGCGACGCCGGTTTGATCGACTTCGCCGCCCGCCGCACCCACGGCCTGGAAGCGGCGAACGCGGTGGCCCGCGCGTCGGCGATCGCCGGTTTCGACGCCACCAGCTACGTCGCCGCGGCACGCCGGTACGGGCTCGTCCCGGCCGGCACCATGGCGCACTCCTACGTCGAGGCGTTCCCGGACGAGCGATCGGCGTTCCGGGCCTTCGCCGAGGACTTCCCCGACGACGCCGTCCTGCTGGTCGACACCTACGACACCCCCAGCGGTGTGCGCAACGCCGTCGACGTCGCGCGACCGGTCGGGATCCGACTGGACTCCGGCGACCTGCCCACCCTGTCCCGCAGGGCCCGTCAGATGCTGGACACGACGGGCCTGCGGGACGCGCGGATCGTCGTGAGCGGAGGCTTGGACGAGCACGGCATCGCCGACCTCGTCGCGCGCGGCGCGCCTGTCGACGTGTTCGGCGTCGGCACGCGGATGGGTGTGTCGGCGGACGCACCGTCCCTGGACACCGCGTACAAGCTGGTCGAGTACGACGGCAGACCGGTGATGAAGCTGTCCTCCGGGAAGGTCACGGCACCGGGTGCCAAACAGGTGTTCCGCGGCCCCGTCGAGCGGGGTGACGTGATCGGCTTGCGCGAGGAACCCCTTCCGGCCGACCACGAACCGCTGCTCGTGCCCGTGGTGGTCGACGGGCGGCGCACCGGTCCCCGCAGGTCGGAGCACGACGCCGTGCACGACGCGCGGACCCGGTGCTACGCCGACCTCGACCGCCTGCCCGCCACGGCGCTCGCGCTGCGCTCGCCACGGCCCGTCGCCGTGCGCCACAGCGAGCGGCTGACCGCCCTGACCGAACGCGTGCGCCGGGAGTTGGAGGGACACCGCGGCGTGGCCGGGCTCGCTGGATGGTGAAAGGTCCTCCGGGTCGTGGCACAGGGACCTTTGTCACTGCTCCTCAACCCGCACCGGGGCCACGTGGTAGGTGGTCCACTCCGAACAGAGGAGCCACGATGATCACCTTGAGCATCATCAAAGCCGACACCGGGGGGGTTCGTCGGTCATTCCGCCGTGCACCCCGAGATGACCGCCGTCGCACGCCACGCTCTGGCTCAAGCCGTGAGCGACCACCTGCTCATCGACGGGCAGGTGGCGTCGTGCGGCGACGACACGTCCCTCATCATGATCCACGAGCACGGGTCCGACGCCCACCCGATCCACTCCTTCGCGTGGCAGGTCTTCCAGGACACCACGGCGGTCGCCAAGCGCCTCGGCCTCTACGGCGCCGGCCAGGACCTGCTGTCCGACGCGTTCAGCGGCAACCTGCGCGGCATGGGGCCCGGGTACGCCGAGCTGGAGTTCACCGAGCGGCCCAGCGAACCGGTGATCTGCTTCCTGGCGGACACGACCGAGCCGGGTGCGTGGAACCTGCCGCTCTACAAGGTGTTCGCCGACCCGTTCAACACCGCGGGCCTCGTCATCGACTCCAAGATGCACGCCGGCTTCCGCTTCGAGGTCTACGACCTGTACGAGGAGAAGCGGATCTGGTTCGACTGCCCGACCGACCTGTACGAGATGCTGATGTACATCGGCGCGCCCAGCCGCTACGTCATCCACTCGGTCCACTCGAAGACGCTCGACGAGCAGGCGGCGGCGACGTCCACCCAGCGGCTGTCGCTCATCGCAGGCAAGTACGTCGGCAAGGACGACCCCGTGATGATCGTGCGCGCCCAGTCCGGGCTGCCCGCGGTGGGCGAAGTGCTCGAACCGTTCGCGTTCCCCTACGCGGTGGCGGGCTGCATGCGCGGCTCGCACCACGCGCCGATCATGCCCGTCAGCACCGACCAGGCCACACCCGCCCGGTTCGACGGACCACCGCGCGTCGTCGCCCTCGGCTTCCAGATCAAGGACGGCAAGCTCATCGGACCGCGCGACATGTTCGCCGACCCGTCCTTCGACCGCGCCCGCGCACAGGCCAACGAGGCCATGGACTACCTGCGCAGGCACGGCCCGTTCGAACCGCACCGACTGCCCTTGGAAGACCTCGAGTACACCACCATGCACACCCTCGAGGCCAGGCTGGCCGACCGCTGGCAGTCGCTGGACACCGCGGTCCTGCCCGTGCCCCGGTGATCGAATCGTCACGGTGTCCGCACACCGGACGCGTGCGGCGGCGATGGTGGTCGCGGGGCACTCCGAGCCCCGCGACCGCCGCACGCGCGGACACCGTCCAGCGGGGTGGGCGTGCCGTCGCGTGACCGGTGCTCCGACGCGCCGCGTCAGGTCCCCTCGCCGAGGAAGCCCAGCACGATCCCGGCGACGGCAGGCGTGATGCCGAGATGTCCCCTGCGCGGCAGGAGCACGAGTCGGGCGCGGGGAAGACCCGCCGCCGTCTGCTCGAGCAGCGCCCGTCCGTAGCAGGCGTCGCGCTCCCCACCCACGATTAGCGTCGGCGTGCCGATCTCGGGCAACCGAGCACACAAGGTGAACGGGTCCTCGGCCTCGATCGTGGCCAGCAGGTCCGGGTCACCCCGTCCCACCACGGCCCGTCCGAGCAGCCAGCCCATCGCGGCGGCGGCGCGGCGGGTGATCCGGCCGCTGCCGATGATGCCCATCATCGCCGCCGCCGCGCGCCGCGGCTCGCCCGCCCTCAGCAGGCTCGCGGTGCTGCGCTGGGCGCCGCGGCACCGCTCCCCCAGCGTGCAGGCGGCCGAGACGAGCACGAGCCTGCGCACCGCGTCAGGGGTGTCGGCCGCCAACTGGAGCCCGATGCTGCCGCCAGTGGAAACGCCGACCACGTCGACCGGTCGGCCGAACAACTCGCGCAGCGCATCCGCGTAGTCCCGTGCCAGGTCGGCATCGTGGCCACGGGGCGCAGGCCCCTGCGGCGGTTGAGCCACCACACCTCGCGGTGCCGAGCGAGCGGCCGCACCTGCGCCAACTGGAACCGGCGATCCATGCCGACCGGCACCCTGTGGTGGGCGCTGATACCGGGCAGCAACACCAGCGGCGGGCCCGCACCCAGGCGGAGGTAGGGCATTCCGCCTGCCACTGTGCCGGCGTTCTCGGACATCCGACCTCCTTCGATCGCCGGGCCTCGACCACTCCGGGAGTGCCCCGCCCGTGCTCCGGCGGCTGGTCGACGGTTGAGCGAATCGTGCTCGTGGGACCTCGGGGCATCCACACCGATGGTGGCCGGGCACTCCCGTTGACGGCCGGTGACGGTGGGTGGTCGCCTGTCAGGAGGTGACGACGACGATCTCGGTGGTCGCCGGAGTCCCGTGCCCGCCGTCCGGACCCTGCGCCGGCGTCGGCGGCACGGCCGTGATCTCGACCTCGGTGCTCTCGTTCACGCGCAGGTCCGGGTCGAAGTTCTGGTCGATGACCTTCCAGTCGTCCTTCGCCTCCTGCGGCACCACCTTGAGTCGCAGCGAGAGGGCGCTGAGGATTCTGCGCGCGTTGTTCACGGACTTGCCCTTCAGGTCCGGGACGGTCTCCTCGCGCACCTCCGACATCTCCAACAGCGCTCGTCCCTGGACGCTGACCCACAGGTAGACGAGGAGCATGCCGGACAGCACGCCCAGGACGGCGACCGACGTGCCGAGGGCACCCGCGTACGGAACTCCGCCGAGCGGCTCCCGCAACGCCGCCGAGAACTGGCGGAACGCCGGGACCGCGTCACCCAGGTTCACCAGGCCGAGGCCGATGACTATCGTGGTCAGCCAGTCCGACACCCGGATGAGGTTCGAGTTGGTCACGTAGCGCGACCCGGTGGACAGCGCCTTCGACGTGTCGTCCCCGTCGCCCTTGTCCAGCACCTTGTCGGCGAACCTGCTGCCCGGCAGACCGAACAGGAAGCCCAGCACGCCACCCACCAGCAGGCTCGCGACGAACAGCACGAACACGGTGATGCCGACGCCCACGCGACCACCGGGCACGTCGGCGGACATGCTCAGGGCGAGCGACACGCTGACCAGGAACACCAGGGCCAGCAGCCCTGCCGTCACCCGCGCGACCGCCCGCTGCACCTCGTCCGCGGCTTCCTGGGCCGACGTCCTGACATCCGACTTCCGCGTGCTCGACATGTCGATCCCCTCCCGGTCGTCGCCCCCGTGCCGGGGGCGTGGACCGAGGGTGTGCCCGATCCGCCGGCGGCACGACGGACGTACGGCCCGGTGCCCGAGGACGAAGGTCCCACATCACCGTCACACCATGCTTGACCTGTGGAAACGGGCGTCCTCAACGGGTTACACGATCGAGTGAAATCGCAGCCCCGCACCGCAAGACCGGGTTGACAAAGCCGCGCTGGCACGCCGAGCTGGGCTTCGCCGCGGGCGCCTCACGTGGTGAGCGGGGCCGGCACTCGGCGTCCCGACGGCGTCAGCGACGCCGCTCGGCCTCACGAGCCCGTTGTCCACCAGGTCGTTCGTCGCGGTGAAGTCGCACCACAACCCGTCGATCGCCAGGCTCGGATGGGAACCACCGACCAGCCGCCCACGGCCTTCCGCGATCGCCTTCAACATTGCCCTGTGCCTCGACGTGTAACCCATCCCACTCACTCCCTCCGCCGAACACCGGGGTTCGCCGATCCCGAATCCGGTCACAGGATGGAAGGAGCTCGGTTCCACAGGACCATCGCACGGCCCGAACAGGGATCTTCCCGGCCGGGCCCGGCAGTGGTCGTCCCTCAGGAACGGGCCAGGGGAACCAGCATCACCGGAACGCGAGCACCGCGAACGGTTTCGCGGACGGTGCGCGCCCGTCCTTCGTCGAGGCGTTGCGACCACCCGAGCGCGATGAGGTGCGCGCGCTCGTCGGCCGCGACCTGGTTGACGTGCTCGCCGAGCCTCCCGCTGCGCAGTTCCAGGCGCACGTCCTCGGGCGTGCAGAACCGCTTGCGGAACTCCTGTTCCCAGCCGTGGCGGGCGTGGGCGGCCTGGTCCCAGAACGGCGGTACGGTGGACTCGTCGAAGACGTGCAGCACGACCAGGTCGACGTTCGCGTGCGTGAGCAGTGCGAGGACGTCGGCGACTGCGCGGGCCGAGTCGGCTGTGCCGTCGAGCGGGACGAGCACCCGCGAGACGGCCGCGGGCACGCCCAGGCGCATCGGCGGCACGAGGATGACGGGTCTGGCGGACGCGGCGGCGATGGTCCAGGACGAGTGGTGATCGCGCGGCACCACGCCCAGCACGGTGTCCGGCTTGCTCAACGCGCCGAGTACCGCGTCGTCACCGGCTGGAGCCCTGGTCACGGTCGCGCCCAGCACGTCGGCGACCGCCACGGCGATCGGGACGACCGACGCCGCCTCCAGCCGCTCCACCGGCACGACCACCTTGCCGCTCATGCGCCCTCCCTACGCCCTCCGCTCGATCCACGCCGTGTCGGTCACCACGACCTCACCGCGTCCGGCGACCGCCACCCGCAGCGGAACGTCAACCTCGACCCGCACGTCGTCAGGGGTGATCCGCAAGCGGACCCGGCGGCCGAGACAGCGGAACCGGAGCCCGAGGGTGCGCCACGAGTCGGGCAGCGAAGGATCGACCAGCATGGTGCCGTCCCGTACGCGCACGCCGGCGAAACCGTGCAGCAGCGCTTGCCAGACGCCGCCCATCGCCGCGAGGTGCAGCCCGGCCGCCGTCGTGCCGGTCAGGTCGTCGAGGTCGATGCGCGCCGCTGTCCGCAGCAGGCGCAGTGCCTCCTCCGGACGTCCCGCCCGCGCCAGCAGCGACGCGCTGATCGCGGGGGACAGCGACGAGCCGTGAGCGGTGCGCGGTAGGTAGAAGTCGACGTTCGGCACGAGCGACCCCGGCCGCACCTCCTCCGGCACGAGGTGGTGCAGCATCAGCGCGTCCGGTTGCTTGATGATCTGCGTGGCGGCCAGGCGGTCCCGGCCGAGCAGGACGTCGGCGGCGACCGGTGGGCGGGCGATGTCGTCGATCTTGACCGGTTCGAGGCCGAAGTAGCCGGCGAACTGCTCGTACAGGCCGGTGTCGGGCCGGTACCCGTCCACCAGCGAGGCGGCGAGCGAGGTCCAGGCGCGCCGTTGCCCGGACGAAGTGGTGACGGCGGCGGCGGCACGGAGGTTCCAACGCGCCATGACGTTGGTGAACGCGTTGTCCGACACCCCCTCGTGGTACTCGTCCGGTCCTATGACGTCGTCGATGTGCGCGCGGCCGTCGTCGTCGACCCGACACCGGGAAGCCCAGTAGCGGGCGGTGCCCTCCAGCAACGCGCGGCGCGCTCGCAGGTGACCGGATCGCCCGGTCCACCGCGCGCAGTGCCACGCGGCCCACGCCACGTCCGCGGTGATGTGCTCCTCGGACCGGCCGGTCCTGATCCGCACGGGCACGCCGCCGACGTAGCCGCTCGACGGCGTGACGTCACTGCCGTCCGACGCCGACTCCCACGGGAACCGCGCGCCGGCCCGACCGGCCGCGCGCGCGGCCGCCCGGGCGGCGGGCAGCCTGTGGAACCGGTAGTCCACCATCGCCGTGGCGAGCCGGGGGTGCATCGTCACGACGGCCGGCAGCACGTACACGTCCGCGTCCCAGAAAACGTGGCCGGAGTACCCGCTACCCGACAGCCCCCGCGCGCCGACCGCGGCCTCGCGCCGCCGCCCGTCGGCGTTGGACCACAGCTGGAACAACGCGAACCGCACGGCCGACTCCAGGTCGGGGTCATCGGGCACCTCGACGTCCACCGCGTCCCAGCGGTCGGCCCAGGCCGCCCGGTGCTCGCCGAGCAGTCGGTCGAACCCCGCACGCCGGGCGGCGTCGAGGGTCGCCACCAACCCGGTCGGCGTGCGCTGCCCGCACGTGCCGGCGGCGTACGCGGCTATCCGCTCCGCGGTGCGCGACTCCCCGCCGCCGCTCAGGCGCTGCCATGCGACCGCCGTCACTCCGGAGGTGCCGCCGGTGCGTGCCCAACTGCGGCGACCGTCCAGCACGCCTTCGCTCATGTCCGCACCGGGAGGAGGTCGCAGGGCCTTGCCGAGGCGCAGCCGTCCGGCCGGGCCCTCGGCCCTCATCGCGACCACGCCGGGCCGGGTGATGGAGGCGAACCTCAGCGTCCGGAGCGGGTGGTCGGCGTCCTCGTGCCGTGCGAGCGTCCCCGTGCGGAGGTCGAGCACCTGGTGGTCGGCCACCGGAGCGGGCTCGATGTCCAGGCCGGTCCAGATCGGCCCGTCCAGCAGGTGCTCGTCCGCACCACGACCGGTGTAGACACCGGCCACGAGCACCGACGGTTCCGCGCCCGGTCGTGCCTCCTCCACCGCGCCGCGCGTGGCGATGCCGCCGGCTCCCACCGTGAACAGGGACTCCACCACGCGGCGGCGGATGGGGTCCCCATCCTCTCGTAGGGCCCACGAGGGATCCTCTCGGATGTCCCGCGGTCGTCCGCGCCTCCGACGCCGGATCTCCCCGTCGAGCAGCCTGCACAGTTCCGCCTCCCCCTGACCGGCGTCGACCACCAGCACCGGTCGGGCCTCACATCCCGTCACGGCCGGCCGCGGAGGGGTACCGTCCGCGGCCGGTGGCCCGTGGACCGGCACACCCAACGCGCGGAGCTCCTCGACGCGCCTGCGAACCGGCAAGGACAACCGGTCCCCCGCCACGAGGACGAGCCCGCCGAATCCCGCACGGTGAACCGTCATGCCGTACCCCGCACCCGTGACCACACACGCACGGCAGGCGGCGGCTGCTCACGCTCGGCGAGGCAGCTACCACCGGGTACCCGGGCACCTCCCCGACTCGGACCGGCCGGTCGCCCGGCGGTCCCGCGGCAGAGGAACGGCACGTCGCACCTCCCCTGGACCAAGCCGACGTCGCATGGCGTCGACGTCCGCACACCCTTGCTACCCGGAGTACCCGGTGGTGCGTAGGGGCTTTCGTCCCGAGTGGCCGGGGACGCCCGGTCGAGTCCGGGCACCGGCACGCCACGCCTCCACGTCCACGTCGGCCGGTTTCGGTGATGCCGGATCTTTCGCCGCACGCGGTCGGGACTTCGTCACCGCCGATCGCCTTCCGCCCGCGATCAGCCATGGCGGCTGCTTCGCGGTGAGCACGGGGTTGCTTGGAGGAGTTCGGGCCGGAGCGTGCGCGAGACGCGCCGCTGTCGGAGTCGGGGCGGGCATCGGCGCGGCACTGGCCGGGCTGCGCCCGATCGTCGAGATCATGACGGTCACCTTCGGCACCGGAGCGGCATCGGCGTCGTGGCCGCCTTCGGCATCGGCCACCTGTTGGTGACCAGAACCGCGCTGCGGCACGTCCTCGGCGGTTGAGCGCTCGGCACCACCACTCCGCGCGACGCACCGGGGGTGGTTCGGTCCCGGTTGTGACGACCGCCGGCCAGGCCGTGCTCGCCACGACACGGCCTGAGCCTCGCCTGTTCGGTCCAAGGGTGATCCGATCGAGTGAGGGGCGACGTGGATGACGGGATCGGGTTAGCCTGCCTGCGGGGCCGTTGCGGAACGGTCACCCGGTGTGCGGCGCGGCGGATGCGGAGGACGGATGCACGGCGAGCCGGAGCGGTCGTCGGTGGACCGGGAGCCGGACTACCGGTTCACCCTGGCCAACGAGCGGACGTTCCTGGCGTGGATCCGCACCGCTCTGGGCTTGCTGGCCGGCGGTGTGGCGGTCGGTCAGCTGGTGCCGCCGTTCGCGTTCCCCGGTGCGACGGTGCTGTTGGGGCTGATGTGCATCGCGTTGGCGGCGGTGCTGGCGGCGACCAGTTACCCGCGGTGGAGGACGGTGCAGCGGGCGATGCGCGCCGACCGACCGCTGCCGGAAAGCCGGGTGCTGGTGGTGCTGGCGGTGGGGGTGCTGGTCGTGGCTGTGACAGCGGGGATCTTGGTGGCCTTCGGGTGAGCGACTCACGTGATCCGGGGTTGCAGCCCGAGCGCACGGACCTGGCGTGGCGACGGACAGCGTTCAGCGCCACGGCGTGCTCGGTGCTGCTGCTGCAGGCAGCCGCCCGCGGCGGTTGGGGGCTGCGGGTGGTTCCCGGCGTGCTGATCGCCGTGGTCGCGGTCCTGGCGGTGTGGGCGGGCGGACGACGTGGACGCGGGCGGTGGCGGCGCGGAGCCGGTCCTGGCGGGCCACCGCTGGTGATCGGCGTCGTCACCACGTTGGCTTGCCTCTCGGCGGCGGCCCTGGTCATGAGCTCGTAGCCGTAGCCGGTCGAGGTCTTGATCATCCTGGCTCCGGGGGCGGTTGACCTCCGTCGAGTGGTGTCCGCATGCGTGGGGTCACGGGTGTGACCCGCTGCCGGCCACGGCGTGGTCAGAGCAGCGGCCGGGACCTACGGCCCTGTGGAGGCCAGCGTGCTCGGCGTCATGGCCGGTTCTTCGCCGCGTCCTCGGACGTCGTCACGTGCACGTTGGCGCTGACGACCCCGCGCACCGCTTCCACCAGGGCGACGACGACCTTCCACGACTCCTGGTCGGTGAACACCGTGCCGATGTCGACGTGGCCGTCCCGGACGGTCGCCGACCACCGGCCGTTGGGGTCGTAGGCGTCGAGGCGCTCCTGCACGTCGACCGCGATGGAGTCGTCCCTGCGCGCCAACGCCCGCACCAGGTCGTGCCGGGTCACGACACCCACCAGCTGCGAGCCGTCCACGATCGGGACGCAGCGGATCCCGCCGTCGACCATCACGCCCGCGAGCGAGCGGTCCGGCGCGGCGGGGTCCATCCCGACGACCGGTGTGGTCAACACCTCGCGCACCGGCGTGTCACCGGAGTCGTTGTCGGCGTAACGGCCGTGCAACAGGTCGGCTTCGGTCACGATGCCGACGAGCCGCCGGTCACCGTCCACCACAGGCAGCGCCGTGAAACCGTGCGAGGCCATCAACGCGGCCGCCACGCGGATCGGAACGTTCGGCGTCACGGTGATGACCGGGCTGGTCATGATGTCCCGTGCTCGCACGGCGCACCTCCCTCGTCGTAGGAGGTCTCCGACGTTAGTGAGCCGTCGCTCTCGTGACAGCGGTCGATGGTCCTCACCGATCAGGGCCCAATGGCGGCTCGTGCGCAGTGCCGGCGTCGGCGACACTCATGCGGGCGCGGGCGCGTTGGGAGCACGTCCGGCGGGACCTCGGTCCCCGTCGCATTGGATGGTCACCCGATCGGCCTTGCTCATCTAGCCGGGGCAGGTGGAGGAGGCCCTGCTCTCGTCGTTCTCCGCGACGCCGGCATCGGCCGGTGGCTTCGTCGAGCACCGCGCTCCGGCAGCTGGCGCGCGCCGTGGTCGGGCGGGTGGCGGATCGAGTGCGACGATGCACCGGCCGGCTGGAGAAGCGGCGACCGGTAGTGCTGAACGGCTCTGGGTCGTTGGGCACCATTTCGTCGCGCGGACGACGTTCTGCCCTTCTGGCGGGGCTTCGCGTGCGGCACTGTCATGAGCGTGGACGCGGATCGCCGAGGCCGGGGTACCTGCGGTCATCCGCTCGCCGATCCACCTGACGCACAACGCACGCACCGGACGGTGATCCCCATGACCGAAGAGACGCTGATCGTCGACGGACGCCTGCCGACCCGGGACCTGGGGATCGCCGCGCGAGAGGTGGTCGAGGCTGCACGGAGGCCACCTGGCGAATCGCGCGTGGCCCGGACCTGTCCAGCGTGCACACCCCGGCACTGGTGGCCGGACCGACCGTTCGTCCGGCGCATCACGCGGGCGACCGTGCGTCCGATCGCCTGCTCCGCGCAGCGCATCGGCTAAGAGGTCCTAACAGAATCGCTGGACGTGCCTGTAGCAAATGATGCAGGTGGCGAGGCCGAGGAAGGCTTCGTGGATGTCGGCGCGGCGTTCCCAC
>NZ_JBVJVK010000108.1:0-16428 GCF_055603705.1 Actinosynnema sp. NPDC037264
GTCGGTGGGATGACACGAAACCCGACCAACAACGGACCCGGCGCGTACCCACCCACCCCGCCGTCATCCTGCTGATCTGCCCGTCCGGCGAGGACAAGCTTTTCCTCACCCGCAAACCACTTCCGTGATTTCCGACACCACCCACCACCCAGATCCACCACCCAGATACACCACCCAGATCCACTGCCCAGATCCGCGAGGTGAACTCGCGATAAGGTGAAATAATCCCAACTACATTGTTGGCGCGGTTACTTTGTGACAGCTTTTCTCCTACAGTGGCT
Organism: Actinosynnema sp. NPDC037264; assembly: GCF_055603705.1. Taxonomy (NCBI): domain Bacteria; kingdom Bacillati; phylum Actinomycetota; class Actinomycetes; order Pseudonocardiales; family Pseudonocardiaceae; genus Actinosynnema; species Actinosynnema sp. NPDC037264. Next base: position 282 of record NZ_JBVJVK010000108.1, read on the forward strand.
CGGTGAAGTTCGGAGTGCTCGGGCCGCTTACCGTGTCCGGATCGGATGGTGCGCACGTACAGATTCGTGGCCGACGTCTGCGGACCCTTCTCGCTGTTCTGCTGATGCACGCGGGCAAACCGGTTTCCGTCAACCACCTCGTTGACGCGATATGGGACGGCGACCCGCCCAAGTCGTATCTCTCCAACCTGCACACCTACGTGTCACGGCTGCGCGAACGGCTGCCCGGTCTGCGGATAGACCACGTCGACGGCCAGTACCTCTTACGCGTCGGGCCGGGCGACCTCGACCTGCTCGTGTTCCGGGCGAAGGTCGACGCCGCACGGCTCGCCGCACGCCGTGGCGAGCACGCCCTCGCCGCCGACCTCTACCGCAGCGCGCTGGCGCTGTGGCGGGACCGCCCCGTGGCCGACCTCGACGTCTCGGCGCTGGAACCGGAGATCTCGCACGGCGAGACCACGCGGCTGCTCGTCGTCGAGGACCGGTTCGAAGCCGAACTCGCCGCCGGGCGCCACGTCGAGGTGGTCGGCGAGCTGGAGGCGGCGGTGGCCGAGCACCCGACGCGGGAGCGGCTGTGCCGCCAGCTCATGATCGCCTTGTGCGGTGCCGGCAGGCAGGCCGACGCGCTGGCCGTGTACCGGACGGCCCGTGACGCGATGGTCGACGCGCTCGGCCTGGAGCCGAGCCCGGCGCTGCGGCGGCTGCACCAGGAGATCCTCCGCGGCGACGTGCCGGAGCCGGCCGCCGAGCCGGTCGAGCCCGCGTTCCCGCTGTGCCAGCTCCCCCCGGACACCGCCGACTTCTCCGGCCGCGGCGGTGAGCTGGAGCAGGTCGTCGCGGCGCTGCGGGCGAACGCCGCCTCCGTGCCGGTCGTCGTGCTCACCGGCGAGCCGGGCGTCGGCAAGACCGCGTTGGCGATCAGGGTGGCGCACCGGCTGCGGGCCGAGTTCCCGGACGGACAGCTGTTCGCGGACCTCGCGGGCACGACGCCGAACCCCAAGCAGGCCCGTGACGTGCTGGGCAGCCTGCTGCGGGCGTTGTGGCGCAACGGCGCGCCGATCCCGGAGGACCTGGAGGACCGGGCGGCGGCCGTCCGCGCGTGCCTCGCCGACCGGCGGGTGCTGGTCGTGCTGGACGACGCCGCGTCCGCCGCCCAGGTCCGCGCCCTGCTGCCCGGAACCGCAGGCTGCGCCGTGCTCGTCACCGGCCGCGGCAGGCTGGACGGCCTGGCCGGCTCGACGTCGCTGGCCGTCCCGCCGTTCGGCGTGGACGAGGCTCGCGCGCTGCTGGGCCGGATCGCGGGCCGTGAACGCGTCGAACTGGAACGTGCCGCCGCCGACGAAGTAGTGGCGCTGTGCGGCGGCGTGCCGCTGGCCGTGCGGATCGCCGCGACCCGCCTGGCCGCCCGGCGGCACCTGAGCGTGCGGTCGCTCGCCGACCGGTTGGCCGACGAACGCGGCCGCTTGGACGAGCTGGCCGTCGGCGGTCTCCAGGTGCGGCCGGCGGTCGCGAGCAGCTACGCGGCCTTGGCGCCGCCGGCCCGCGCCGGACTCCGCCGACTGGCGCTGCTCGGGCCCGTGGACGTCGCCGAGAGCGTGGTCGCCGCCGTGCTGGGCGTGCCGGACGCCGACGGGGTGGTCGAGGAGCTGGTGCGGTCGAGCCTGCTCACACCTGGTGGCCTGAACGCCGGCGGCCAGCCCCTCTACCGGCTGCCCGAACTCGTGCGGGTGTACGGCGTGGAGCAGGCCGACCGCGAGGACCGCAACGCGATCCTCTGACTCGTGGGCACCACCACACGGTTGCCTGACCAGCAAGCCCGCCACACGATCGTCCGACCAAGACCGAGGGCCCGGCGGAGAACTTCCCACCGGGCCCTCGATCACGTCACCTCGCTCCACATCACCTCACGACGTGCGCGTCACCACGATCAGGTGCCCATGCACGACGCCGTGGCGAACGGACCGGTCGCCGTGTTCGTCGACACGACCTCGCCGTCGACCGTGATCTTGCAGCTCACCGTGCCGCCGTTCTCGTCCGCCGTCGCCGTGAGCGTGCCGCCCTTGTAAACGCCCTGGTTCTCCGTCTGCGTGGTCCACGGCAGGGTCGCGGCCGTCTCGGTCTTCGGGTCGAGCACCTCGCCGTAGAGGATCTCCACGTTCGCCGCGTCACCGGTGACCTCGTAGTCGACCTTGGCGACCCGGTTGACCTCCTCCTGGATCTCGTTGACCGCGGAGTTGAACACGAACACCCACACGATGCAGACCGCCAGGCCGATCACCGACACCGCGATGCCGGTGATGGACAGGCCCTTGTTGGTGGCACGTCCCTTGTTCACCCTGGCCAGTCCGACGGCCGAGAAGATGAGACCCAGGATCACGAGCGGCCAGGCGACCACGCCGATGAACGGGATGGGCGAGAACACCAGACCCACCAGGCCGAGGACGAACCCCGCCGTGCCCAAGCCGTTGCGAGGCGGCTGGGGGATCGGCGGCGGCACTGGCGGATAGGAGGTCTGCTGGCTCATGAGCTCTTTTCTCTTCCTGAATTGCCTGAATTGCGGAATGTGTGCGCCGAGCGAGCCGCGGCTCACCGGAAATGCGCGTCGCGGCACCGTCCTCCGTTTTGGGGAACGGCGGGTAAATGACGCACGGGGCGTCGGCGTCGCATAGCCTCGCACGCGTCACCACACGCCCCGCACACACACCGTGCACAGTTCAGGAGGTCCCGGGTTACCGGGCCGTGGGATATTCGTAGCCCGCCGGCTGGTCCACCTGCGGCAGGTCGTGGCCCAGCCGGTCGCGCTTCGCGGTCAGGTAGCCGATGTTGTGCGGGTTGGGCCGCATCAGGTGCGGCACGCGGTCCGCGACCTCGATGCCGTTGGCCTCCAACGACTCGATCTTGTCCGGGTTGTTCGACATCAACCGCACGGACGTGACGCGCAGGTGCTTCAGCACGCGCGCGGCCGGTGAGTAGTCCCGGACGTCGACGGGGAGCCCGAGCGTGGTCGCCGAGTCGAGCGTGTCCAGGCCCTGCTCGTCCTGCAGCACGTGCGTGCGCACCTTCGCCACCAGGCCGATGCCGCGCCCCTCGTGACCGCGCAGGTAGATCAGGATGCCGCTGCCCTCGGCCACGATCCGGTCCAGCGCCGCGTCGAGCTGGTCGCCGCACTCGCAGCGCATCGCGCCGAAGAGGTCGCCGGTCATGCACTCGGAGTGCACGCGCACCAGCACGTTCTCGCGCAGCGCCGTGCGGCCGTAGACGAGCGCCATGTGCTCGTGCCCGTCGACCCGGAACGCCACCGCGCGGAACGTGCCGCGTCGCGTGACCAGGTCCGACTCCGCCAGGTCCTCGTCGTTGAAGGCTTCTTCGCGCATCCGGCTCCCTCGTCACCCGAACCCGACACCGGCGAGGAGATCACTACGCTCGACCGGTACTTGCACCGTAGCTCGCTCACTCGGCGGAGGTCACCCTGTTCAGCATCACCGTTCGTGATCACGTGATGGTCGCCCACAGCTTCCGCGGCGAGGTCTTCGGTCCCGCCCAACGGCTGCACGGGGCGACGTTCGTGGTGGACGCGAGGTTCAAGCGGGAAGAGCTCGACGCCGACAACATCGTGGTCGACATCGGACTCGCGACGGAGCGGCTGCGCGCCGTCCTCGGTGAGCTCAACTACCGCAACCTGGACGACGTGCCGGAGTTCGCCGGGGTCAACACGTCGACCGAGTTCCTGGCCAAGCACATCGCGGACGAGCTGGCGGAGGCCGTGCACGCCGGTTCGCTCGGCGAGGGCGCGCGGGGGCTGTCCGGCATCGAGGTCTCGCTGCACGAGTCGCACGTCGCGTGGGCGAGCTACGAACGCCCGCTGTGACGGTCCACTTCGTCCTGCCCGGCGGCGTGGACGACCCGGCGTCACCGAGCGGCGGCAACGTCTACGACCGGCGGGTGCTCGACAGCCTCCCCTCGGTGCGCGAGATCGTGGTGCCCGGCTCGTGGCCTCAGCCCGGAACGGCCGCCCGCTCGGCGTTGAGCCAGGCGTTGAGCGGGATCGGGGACGGCTCGGTCGTCGTGCTCGACGGGCTGGTGGCGTGCGGTGTGCCGGAGGTCGTCGTGCCGCACGCCGACCGGTTGCGGCTGGTGGTCCTGGTGCACCTGCCGCTGGCCGACGAGACGGGCCTGCCACCGGCCCTGGCCGCCCGGCTCGACACCGCCGAGCGGGAGGTCCTCCGGGCCGCGCACGCCGTCGTGGCCACCAGCCCGTCGGCGGCGCGGCGGCTCACGTCGCACCACGGGTTGGCCCGGGTCCACGTCGTCGTGCCCGGCACGGACCCCACGCCACTGGCCGCCGGCACCGACGGCGTGTCCCGGTTGCTCTGCGTCGCCTCGCTCACTCCCCGCAAGGGGCACGAGGTGCTGGTGCGCGCGCTGGCTTCGGTGGCCGATCTGCCGTGGACCTGCGCGTTCGTCGGGCCGGAGCGGTCGCCGGTGCGCGAGCTGGTCGACCGGCACGGGCTGGCTTCGCGGGTCGAACTGCGCGGTCCTCTCAGCGGTGCGGCGCTCGACGACGCGTACGCGACGGCGGACCTGTTCGTGCTGGCGTCGTTGGCCGAGACGTACGGGATGGTGGTGACCGAGGCGTTGGCCCGGGGTCTGCCGGTGGTGGCCAGCTCCGTGCCGGACGCGCTCGGCTCCGGGGGCGTGCTGCTGCCGGCGGGTGACGTGGCGGCGTTCTCCGAAGCCCTGCGGCGGTGGCTGACCGATGAGGACTGGCGGCGCGACCTGCGCGGTCGTGCGGCGGCACGTCGGCGTGAGCTGTCCACATGGGACGAAACGGCCGCTCGGCTGGCCGAGGTGCTGGCTAGTCTGCGGCCATGAGCACCTTCGCACCGGAATGGCTGTCACTGCGCGAGAAGGCCGACGCGGAGGCCCGCGCGGTGGACCTGGTCGACCGGCTACTGAAGATCGATCTGAACCGGGACCCCCTCGTGGTGCGTGATCTCGGGTGTGGAACGGGATCGTTGGGACGGTGGCTCGCCGGCCGGTTGGGTGGTCCGCAGCACTGGGTGCTGCACGACCGCGACCCCCGGCTGCTCAGCATCGCGGCGGCGACCGTGAGCGGGGTGACGATCGAGACGCACGAGGGCGACCTGACCGGGCTGACCGGTGCGGACGTCGCCGGGACGTCGCTGGTCACCGCGTCGGCGCTGCTGGACCTGCTGACCGCCGAGGAGGTGGACGCCCTGGCCGGCGCGTGCATGGAGGCGGGGTGCCCGGCGCTGTTCACGCTGTCGGTGGCGGGTCGGGTGGAGTTCGAGCCGGCCGAGTCGCTGGACGGGGACTTCGAAGCGGCGTTCAACGCGCACCAGCGGCGGGTGGTCGACGGGCGTCGGCTGCTGGGGCCGGATGCCGTCGCCGTCACGGTGGAGGCGTTCGAACGGCGGGGCGCGGAGGTGACGACGAGCCCGAGCCCGTGGCGGCTGGGGCCGGAGCAGGCCGCGCTGGCGGGGGAGTGGCTGCGCGGGTGGGTGGGGGCGGCGGTGGAGCAGGAACCGGGGCTGGCCGCCGACGCGCCCGACTACCTGCGGCGCAAGCTCGACCACAGCCGACGCGTGGTGGTGCACCACACGGACCTCTTGGCGGTGCCTCGATCCGCGGTGGTGGACCGCACGGATCCCTTGGCGGTGCCCCGATGACCGGGACGGTCGAGCCGCCCAACGCGCTCACCGGGCCCAACGCACTTGCCCGACCCAACCCACTTGCCCGGCCTTCGCTCGCCCTGCCCAACGCACTTGCCCGGCCCGTGGTGAAGCGGCTGTGGCCCTGGCTGCGGCTCCTGATCGCGGTCGCCATCCTGGTGGCCCTGGGCCGCCGGCTCGGCGCCGACGCGTTCCTGGACGGCCTGCGCGCGGTCGACGGCGGGGCGGTCGCGGCGGCGTTGGGCATCGGGCTGCTGACCACCGTGACCAGCGCCTGGCGGTGGTGTCTCATCGCCCGCCGCCTCGGCCTGCCGCTTACCCTCCGCACCGCCGTGTCCGACTACTACCGCGGCCTCTTCCTCAACGCCGTCCTCCCCGCCGGCGTCCTCGGCGACGTCCACCGGGCCGTGAGCCACGGGCGGCGGGCAGGCGACGTCGGGCGCGGCGTCCGGGCGGTCGTGTTCGAGCGCGCCGCCGGACAGGCCGTGCTGGTCGCCCTCGGCGTCACCGTCCTGCTCACCGAATCCCTTCCCGTCGACGTACCGGTCCTCGGCCTGCTGACCGCCCTCGCCCTCGTCACCCTCGCCGGCCTCTCGGCGAGAGTCCGCCGAGCAGCACGGACCACCTGGGCCGACGCCCGCACCGGCCTGCTGAACCGCGCGGTCCTGCCCAAGGTCGCCCTGCTCTCGGCGGTGACGTTGGCCGGGCACGTGGCGCTGTTCGCGGTGGCGGCCAGGGCCGCCGGCGCCTCGGCACCGACCACCCGCCTCCTCCCGCTGATCGTGCTCGCCCTGCTGGTCATGGCCATCCCGCTGAACGTCGGCGGCTTCGGCCCGCGGGAGGCGTTCCTGGCGGTGGCGTTCGGGGTGGCCGGGCTCGGCGCCGCGCAAGGTGTCACGACCGGCGTCGTCTACGGCGTGCTCGCGCTGATCGGCAGCCTCCCCGGCATCCTCGCCCTGATACCCCGGTCGGGGATACCAGGCTCAGAACACCGACAGGTACGCCCCGAACGACTCGACCAGCGCCGCGAGCACGTCCCGGCCCTTGTCGGCTGAGGCCAGCGACGGCCGCCCGATCACCCCCGACGACGTGTACGGCGCGAGCCCCAGCGTGAGCATGTGCGGCCGGTCGTCGGCCAGGTGGTCGCTCGTCTCGTACCCGGGTCTGACCAGTTCCGGGTGGGCGTGCAGGAGGATGGACGTCTCCAGCTCACCCGCGTGCATGTCGCTGCGCGACGACGTCTCGACCCCGGCGGCGTCGCGTGCCGCGGCCCAGTCGCCGCTGCCGGGGAACAACGCCATCCCCTCCGACTCCTGCACCACGTTCGACAGCACGTAGTTCCCGCCGTGCCCGCTGACCAGCACCAGGTTCGGCACGCCCGAGCGCCGCAACGACTCCGCCACGTCACGCACCACCGCGTACAGCGTCCGCGCCGAGATGCTCACCGTGCCCGGCCACGCCGCGTGCTCCTGCGAGCACGAGATCGTGATCGGCGGCAGCAGCTGCACCGGGTGCGCGTCGGCGATCGCCCGCGCGATCGTGCAGGCGACCACCGTGTCCGTGGCCAGCGGCAGGTACGGGCCGTGCTGCTCGTGGCTGCCGACCGGCAGCACCGCCACGGTCGCCGCACGCGCACGCACGTCTTCGGTGGTGTCAGGCAGGTACATGCCCGGCACGGTAGTCAACGCGGTGGCACAGGGGCGGCAAAGCGCCACCCGCCAGCACGGACGGCAGGTCGTCGAACCGGCTCTCACCGCTGATCAGCGCGTCGAACACGGGATCGGCGAGCAGGTCCAGCGCCAGCGCCATCCGCTCGGCGTACGTGCGGTCCGGCCGCGCCACCACGCCGACCTGGCTGCCGCGCACCCGCAGCCGGCGCGAGTGGAAGAACTCGCCGAGCGGCACCGACACCCGCCGGTCGCCGTACCAGCTCAGCTCCACCACCTGCCCTTCCGGCGCGAGCAGCGCCAACGACCGGGCCAGCCCCTCCTCGGACGCGCTCGCGTGCACGACCAGGTCGCAGTGCCCCGACGCCTCTTCGGGCGACGCGAAGTCGACCCCCAGCGCGGCGGCCACCGACGCGCGGTCCGGGTCGGCGTCCACCAGTTGCAGCCGCACGCCCGGGAACCGGGCCAGCACGGCGGCCACGGCGCACCCCACCATCCCGCCGCCGACGACCGCGATCCGGTCGCCGATCAACGGCCGGGCGTCCCACAGCGCGTTCACCGCCGTCTCCACCGTCCCGGCCAGCACCGCACGCGCGGCGGGCACCGGGTCCGGCACGGGCGTCACGGCGTCGGCGGGCACCACGTAGTGCGTCTGGTGTGGATAGAGGCAGAACACCGTGCGGCCGAGCAGCGGTCCCCGTTCCACCACGCCGACGTTGAGGTAGCCGTACTTCACCGGCCACGGGAACTCGCCCTCCTGGAACGGCGCCCGCATCACGTCGTGCTGGCTCGCCGGCACGCCACCGCGCAGGACCAGGCTCTCCGTGCCCCGGCTGATCCCCGAGTACAGCGTGCGCACCAGCACGTCGTCGGGTCCGGGCTCGGGCAGCGACACGTCCCGGATCTCGGTTTTTCCCGACGAGGTGAACCAGAGTGCCCTCGCAGAGCGTGTCATCTGTACAACCTCCGGACAACGGGGCCACCGCCACGAGGGGCACGATGACGACACTTCACCACAGCGCGGCCCGGCAGGGGCAGCCCAGCACCGAGCCGGTCGCCTGGGCGGGCGGCCAGGTGGTCCTGCTCGGCGTGCTGGAGGGCACGGTCGGGTTGGGCGTGCTCGGGTGGCTCGCGGGCCTCGCGTACGCGGTGGCGAACCAGGCGTTGCTCAGCGGCGCGGTGCAGCGGTCGTCGCGCGGGGCGCTGGGGCCGGCCGACCGGGTCACGGTGGCCAGGGGGCTGCTGGTGGGTGGCGTCACGGCGCTGGTGGCCGACGGCGGGCACCACCCGGCACTGCTGGTCGCGGTCGCCGCCGTCGCGCTGGCGCTGGACTTCGTGGACGGGCAGGTGGCGCGGCGCACGGGCACGGCGTCGGCGATGGGCGCGCGGTTCGACATGGAGGTCGACGCGTTCCTGATCCTGGTGCTGAGCGTGCACGTGGCGCTCACCCTGGGGCCGTGGGTCATGGTGATCGGCGCGCTGCGGTACGCGTTCGTCGTGGCGTCCTGGGGCCTGGCCTGGCTGCGGGACCCGCTGCCGCCGAGCTACGCGCGCAAGGTCGTGGCGGCCGTGCAGGGGATCGCGCTGGTCGTGGCCGCGTCCGGCCAGCTGCCATACCCGGACGTCCTCGTCGGACTCGCGCTGGCCTCGCTCGTCTGGTCGTTCGGCCGTGACATCGCCTGGTTGTGGCGCAATGCCCCCGCATCGGTGGAAGGAGTCAGCCATGGCTGACGCAGCCCGAACGAAGATCAGCGTCGCGAACATCGCCCTCTGGGCGTTGCAGGTGCTGCTGGCCGCGTACTTCGCCTACAGCGGTGTGTCGCTGCTCGGCGACGACTTCGTCGGCAAGTTCGACAAGATCGGCTTCGGCCAGTGGCTGCGGTACGTGACCGGGGTGCTGGAGCTCGCCGGCGCGCTCGGCCTGCTGGTGCCGAGGCTGTGCGGGCTCGCCGCGGCGGGCCTGGTCGGCGTGATGGCCGGCGCGGTCGCCACGGAGCTGGTCATCCTGGGCGACCCCGACGGCGCGGTGCTGCCCGCCGTGCTGCTCGGGCTGGCGGCCGTGGTGGCGCTCGGCCGCCGTGCCACCGTCCTTCAGGCCTTCGGGAAGTAGCGCAGCACGGCGACGTCGCCGAGCTTGTCCACGTCCGCCAGGTGGAAGCGGCGCGCCGGGCCGCCGGGGAACTCGGCCGGGTTGACGAACCGCGGTGCGGCGGCCTGCCCGATCAGCATCGGCGCGACCGCCATCCGGATCTCGTCGGCCAGCCCGGCGGACAGGAACGCGGTGTGGATGGTGGCGCCGCCCTCCACCATGAGCCGGTCGACGCCGCGTGCGCCGAGGTCGTCCAGCAACGCCCCGAAGTCGACCTCCGGTCCCAGCGACACGACCTCCGCCAGGTCGCCCACGGCCTCGACGGCCCGGTCGCGGCCGGAATCGGCGGTGTAGACGAGCTTGTCGCCGCCGTGGTGCCAGAACTTGAGCGCCGGGTCGAGGTCGCCGCTGCCGGTCACGGTCACCTTCATCGGGTGCTCGGGACGTCCCCTGGCCACCCGGGCTGCCCGGCGGTGCGCGCCGTTGACCAGCAGGCGCGGGTTGTCGCAGCGGATCGTGGCCGCGCCGACCATGATCGCGCCGGACTCCGCGCGCACCTGGTCCACGTGGTCGAAGTCCTCGGCGTTGGACAGCGGGAACCGTTGCGCGCTGCGGTCGTCGATGTAGCCGTCCACGCTGACGGCCACGCTGAGCAGGACGTACGGACGGGTCACGCGCCCCACCGTACCGACGTCGTCTCGTACTTCAGGCCGATCCGGCGCGCGCCTCGCTCTCGTACGATCGGCCCGTGCACGCCGTCCTCCGCTCGACGTGGGCTGAACCCCGCCCTCTCCACCCGCCGCGGCGGGTGTGGCGTGACTGGGCGCTCGTGGGCGTGCTCGTGCCGGCGGCGGCGCTGGAGATGGCCCTGCGGACGGACCTGCCGTGGCGCGGCCTGTGGGCCGTCGTGGTGATCGGACTGGTGCCCACCCTGCTGTGGCGCCGGACCCGACCGCTGCTGGTGCTCGTCATCGCCATGGCCGCCACGGGCCTGGTCCCGCTCCTCACCGGCGAGCGCGTCGAGCCCTACACGACGGCGTTCGTGCTGATCCTGGTGTACTCGGTGGTCAGGTGGGGTTCCGGGCGCGAGGCCGTCGTCGGCCTGGCCATCGTGCTCGGCGGCGTGTGCGTGTCCATAGCGCTGCGCCACCTCGCTCTCTTGGACGCGATCGGCGGGCTCACCGTGATGTTCACGGCGACCGCCCTCGGCGTCGCCACGCGCTACCGGGGCCGCCTGCGGGCGCGTGAACTCGACCAGGTCAAGCTGGTGGAACGGGAACGGCTGGCCCGCGACCTGCACGACACGGTCGCCCACCACGTGTCGGCGATCGCGATCCGCGCCCAGGCGGGCCTCGCGACCGCCGTGACGCAGCCGGACGCCGCGACCGACGCGCTGCGCCTGATCGAGGCCGAGGCCTCGCGCGCCCTCGCCGAGATGCGCGCGATGGTCCGCGTCCTGCGGCGCGACGAACCCGTCGACCTGGCGCCCAGCCCGCGCATCGCCGACCTCGGGCAGCTCGCGACGTCGTCCCGCACCGGCCCGTCGGTCGAGGTGGGGCTCGCGGGCGACCTGGACGGCGTCCACCCGTCGGTCGACGCCGCGGTCTACCGCCTGGCCCAGGAAGCGGTCACCAACGCGCGGCGGCACGCCCGGCACGCCACCCGCATCGAGGTGCGCGTCGACGCCGACGACACGTCGGTGCGGCTGCGCGTGAGCGACGACGGCGACGCCTCCGCCGGCGCCTCCGCCGAGCCGGGGTACGGGCTCATCGGCATGGCCGAGCGCGTCGACCTGCTCGGCGGCACCTGCACCGCCGGTCCCGACCGCGACCGGGGCTGGACCGTGACCGCCACCGTGCCCCGGACGGGAACGGGCGCGTGACCGTCCGCGTGGTCGTGGCCGACGACCAGGAGATCGTCCGCACCGGGCTCGCGATGATCCTCGACGCCCAACCGGGCATCGAGGTCGTCGGCGCGGCGGCCGACGGGCGACGGGCCGTGGAACTCGCCCGACGCCTGCGCCCGGACGTGTGCCTGTTCGACATCCGCATGCCCGGTCTCGACGGGATCGAGGCCACCCGGCTGCTGGCCGGACCGGACGTGGCCGACCCGCTCGCCGTCGTCGTCATCACCACGTTCGACCTCGACGAGTACGTCTTCGCCGCGCTCCGGGCGGGCGCCGTCGGCTTCCTGCTCAAGGACGCCGGTCCCGCGCTGCTCGCCCAGGCCGTCCACGCCGCCGCCGAGGGCGACGCGCTGATCGCGCCGAGCATCACCGCCCGGCTGCTCAAGACCTTCGCCGCCGTCGAACCGGTCGCGCCCGCCCAACCCCTGGAACCGCTCACGGACCGCGAGGAGCAGGTCCTGCTCACCGTGGCACGCGGGCGGACGAACCGCGAGATCGCCGACGAGCTGCACATCACCCTGAGCACGGTCAAGACGCACATCGCGAGCCTGATGACCAAGCTGGCCGCCCGCAACCGGGTCGAGATCGCCATGTGGGCCTACGAGACGAACCGCCTCACCGGCCGCCCCCGGTCGACCTGACCCGACCCGGCCCGGCCTGACCCGACCGACCTGCCCGACCGAACCCGCCTGCCGGAGCGAACCCGCCGCCACGCCCCCGCGCCGCCGGCCGAAAGTACTAGTCGCACCTGCCCGGGAGTACTGCCCGGCTCCGGCCCTTCTCCCGATGTCCGCCACGTCGCCCGTCACCAGACTCGGATCACACCGAGACCGGGCGACCGGACCGACGAAGGGCCTCCGCCGTGACCTCCTCCCGCAGGGCCGACTGGCTCGTGCCCACCGCCTTGATCGCGCTCACGCTCATCCCGATGGCCGGCGGCGCGCTGCGCCTCACCGACCTGGCCGGCGGCGAGGTCACCCCGGAGAACGCGCGGTTCTTCGCCGCGCCGGCGCCGGTGGTGCTGCACATCGTCGGTGCCGTCCTGTACTGCCTAGGGGGCGCCTTCCAGTTCGCGCCGGGGTTCCGCCGCCGGCACCGGGCCGGGCACCGCGCCCTCGGCCGGGTGCTCGTCCCGGCCGGCCTGCTGATGGCCCTCACCGGCCTGTGGATGACGTTGTTCTACCCCTTCCCCGAAGGGGACGGCCACCTCCTCGCCGCCTTCCGGCTGGTGACGGGCTCCGCCACGGCCCTGGCCCTGGTCCTCGGCCTCCGGGCGATCCTGCGGCGGGACGTCGTCCGGCACCGCGCGTGGATGATCCGCGCCTACGCGATCGCCCAGGGCGCGGGCACGCAGGCGCTCGTCACCATCGCCTGGGTCCTGCTCGTCGGCCCGGCCACCGGCTTGACCAGGACGCTGCTGCTGGGCCTCGGCTGGGCGATCAACATCGTCGTGGCGGAATGGCTCATCGGTGAACCGGCCAGGGGTCGGCGCGCGTTGTACCGGGCAAGGAGAGCAGAGAGGACCGCATGACCGAGGACACCGCGGACCGCCGCGGTCGCCGCACGGCGGTCACCGCCTCGGCCGCCGCGCTCGTCCTGCTCGCGCTGCTGATGCCCGGCGACGCCGACTCGCTGGCACCGGCCGCGTTCCTCCGCCTCCCGGTGGAGGCGCTGCTCGGCGTGGTGCTGGTGCTGGTGCTGCCGGAACGGGCGCGACGCGTCGCGGCGCCGGTGGGCGGGGCCCTGCTCGGCCTGCTCCTCGTGCTGAAGGCGCTGGACGTCGGGTTCGACGCGGTGCTGCACCGGCCGTTCGACCTGGTGCTCGACTGGCCGCTGCTGGAGCCCGCGGTGGACTACGTGGACGTCACGGCGGGGCGGTTCGCGGCGGTGGCGGTCGTCGTCCTCGCCGTCCTCCTGGCGGCGGGGGTGGTGTTCCTGGCGGCACGGTCCGCGGTGCGGCTGAGCGGAGTCGTGGTCCGCCACCGGATCGCCGCCGCCCGCGTCGTCGCCGTCCTCACCGTCGTGTGGATCACGCTCGCCGGCCTCCAACCCGCACCCGTCGGCCCGGTCGCGTCCCACAGCACGGCGGAGTTCGTCTACGACCAGGCACGGCGGGTGCACGCCGGACTGCGCGACCGCGGCCGGTTCGCCGCGGAGTCGGCGGTGGACCCGTTCGCCGCCACGGCGGCCGGGGAGATGCTGACCTCGTTGCGCGGCAAGGACGTCGTCGTGGCGTTCGTCGAGAGCTACGGGCGTTCCGCCGTCGAGCACCCGGACATCGCGCCGCACGTCACCCCGGTGCTCGACTCGGGCGCACGCCGACTCTCCGACGCCGGGTACGCCTCCCGCAGCGCCTATCTCACCTCGCCGACCGCGGGCGGCGGCAGCTGGCTCGCCCAGGCCACCCTGCTGTCCGGGCTGTGGATCGACAACCAGCAGCGCTACCGCACGCTCCTGGCGAGCGACCGGCTCACGCTCGGCGGCGCGTTCCGGCGCGCGGGCTGGCGTTCGGTCGGCGTCATGCCGGGCATCACGAAGGCGTGGCCGGAAGGCGGGTTCTTCGACTACGACCGGATCTACGCGTTCGACGACCTCGACTACCGCGGCCCGCGCTTCGGCTACGCCACCGCGCCCGACGAGTTCACGATGTCGAAGTTCCAGCAGTTCGAGCGCGCCGACGAGCACGCGCCCGTGATGGCGGCGATCCCCCTGCTGTCCAGCCACGCGCCGTGGTCGCCCGCGCCGACGTCGGTCGGCTGGCACAACGTCGGCGACGGCTCGGTGTTCCACTCCATGACCTCCGGCGAGGCCCCCGCGGAGGACATGTTCGGTCGCGACCCGGCGCTCGTGCGGTCCGACTACTCGCGCACGGTCGAGTACTCGATCAACACCCTGGTGTCCTACGTCGAGACCTACGGCGACGACGACCTCGTGCTCGTCTTCCTCGGCGACCACCAGCCCGCGCCGTTCGTCACCGGCCCGGACGCGGGTCGGGACGTGCCGATCACCGTCGTGACCCGCGACCGGGCCGTGCTCGCCCGCACCGACGCCTGGGGTTGGACCGACGGCCTGGACCCCGGTCCTCAAGCGCCCGTGCGCCCCATGGACACCTTTCGCGACCAATTCCTTACCGCGTTCCGCTAGCCGCTTCCGGTGGATGTCCGATCGGCGCCGGCGGCGAATGCACTACCGTCGGCGGCGCAGATGGATGACTTCACGGGGGAGTGCGATGAGATCCTTCCGACGCAGACTGCTCACCGCCACCGCCTTCACGGCGGCGACGGTGCTGGTCAGCGCAGTGGCCACGGCGACGACCGCGACCGCGGGCGGTGACGTCAACGCCCTGCTGGCCGAGTCGCTGCGGCAGGCCGTGGTCGCGCAGGACTTCAAGGACGTGCTCGACCTGACCCCGCCCGAGCAGGCGGGGGCGTCGTCGAAGGCGGGGGCGCCGGAGAAGTACGACCCGCTGTCGGCCGAGGAGGCGTCGACGGCCCGGCTCGACGCCGCCGCGGCCCGGCCGCTGCACCAGACGCCGAACATGGACCTCGCGGTGATCGAGCTCGACCGCCTCGGCCGCCCGATCGCGATGGCCGACGTCCTGCTCAGCCCGCAGTACCCGAACGGGATCGTGGTGCCGCTCAACGAGCGGACGATCTCCGCCGACAAGGTGCGCTACCGCTGGTGGGACGACACCGAGTGGGACGTCAACGGCGGCCGGGGTACCCGTGACGTGCTCGCGGGGCGGGAGAACGCGCCCATCGACTTCTCCTCGCCGTATCCGGCGTCGGTGCTCAAGCTCATGGTCGGCTTCGGCGTGCTCCGGCTGGCCGACCGGGGCCGGGTCGACCTCGACGCGGTCTACGACTACCGGCCGGTGACGCAGCACCCGGTGTGCGGCGCCGCGTCCAGCAAGGTGATCCGGCAGCACTTCGACGAGATGATCACCAAGTCGCAGAACGAGTCCACCTGCGCGTTGATCAAGATGATCCACGACCTCGGCGCGTGGGACGAGGTCAACCGCACGTTCGTCGAGCTCGGCATGCCGACGCTGATGGTCACCGGCACCAACCCGGAGAACGGCGGCCGCTGGATCGGGTCGAACATGAGCAGCATCGACACCGCGAAGCTGCTCCTGCTGGTCAACGGCGGCTCCGGCGTGCTGTGGACGACCGACGCGGGCAGGCTCGTCACGCGCAACGAGCTCACCGAGGCGTCCCGCGTGCAGTTCATCAAGTCGCTGGGCAACCAGGGCCACAACGAGATGCTGTCCACCACGAACCACTGCGGGCGCGACTACCCGGTGCAGGGCATCGCGCAGCTGACCCCGCCGCGCTGGGTCCAGCCCGACGGCACGATGAAGGTCGGCGACGCCGTGTACGACAGCGACGTCCGGCCGTGCGACGCGGTCGCCGAGGTGACGTTCGGCCACAAGACCGGCTGGGTCGACACGACCGGCAGCGACGCGGGCATCGTGAAGTCCCTGCCCGGCAACACGCGGCGCAACTACATCGTGGTCGCGTTCAGCAACCTGGGCACCGACTACGTCGACACCTACCGCCCCGCCAACCGGCCCGGCGTCTTCCCGGTGCTCTACACCGAGAAGTACGCCAAGCTGGGCGCGGCCGTCGACGACATCATGACGGCGATCGCGCCGCTGCCCCACTGGAACGTGCGCCAGGGTTAGCCGCGTGGGGGGGGGGGGGGGGGGGGGGGGGGGGGGGGGGGGGGGGGGCGGGCCCCGCGGGGGGGGGGGGGGGGTGCGCCCAGCAACACCTCACCCCCCCCCCCGCCA
>NZ_JBVJVK010000109.1:0-15211 GCF_055603705.1 Actinosynnema sp. NPDC037264
CGCCCCCTTCCTTCCCTCCCCCCCCCCCCTCCTTTTTCCCCTCCTTCCCCCCCACGAACCCCCCCCGCCCCCCCCCGGGGGGGGGGGGGGGGGACCCCCCCCCCCCCCCCCCCCCCCCCCACCGCCGCGCGAGACGGTGCGGCGTGGACGACTCACGAGCCGCTGCTCAGCTGTCCACAGGCCCGCGCACACCCGCCATGATCTTCCGCTGGTTGGACAGGATGTCCTTGAGGGAGTCCATGATCTGCTCCTGGTTGGCCAGCAGCGTGCCCTGGTTCCCGACGATCGTGGCCTGGTTCGCGAGGACGGCCTCCAACTTCTCCTGGTTGGTCAAGATCAGCGACTGGTTGGTCACGATGGTGGCCTGGTTGACCAGGACCTGGTCGAGCTTCTTCTGGTTGCCCTTGATGGTCTCCTGGTTGGTCACGATGGTGCGCTGGTTGACCAGGACCTGGTCCAGCTTCTTCTGGTTGGTTTGGATGACGGCCTGGTTCGCCATGATCCGCTCCTGGTTGTCCACCACCATGGTGGACTCGGCCGGTTCCGCGACGTTGGTCAGCATCTTCTCTCCACTCCCGCTGCTTCCTCTGACGCTTCCCATGCTTCTCCGGGTCGGTGGGCGCGCCCAGATGGGCAAGGCCCGAGTCGGACGTGACCTTGTTCCTCGACCATCGGGTGTAAGCGCACCTGCGCCGATCAGGTCTCGGAGGGCCGCCCGTGGGCGGAGCGGGAAGCCGAGGTCGAGACCGTCCTCGGCGAGCTGGGCGCGAACGCGGAGGGTCGGGCGAGGTGGCCGGTGATCCGCCGGACCGGCTCGCCGTCGTGGCCCCGGATGGTGGCGGCGTCCCGTTCGCCGACCGGGTAGCGATGCCGGTACGAGGTGACCCTGTCGGCCGAGCACCATGGTCGACGCGTCGACCTCGGGTTGCCAGGACGATCGCCCGCCCACACCGTGAGTGCAGAGCCCCCGACGCGTGACGGCGTGTGGCGTTATTCCCGCTGTCCACCAGGCTCGTGGATGGGTTTGCCCGACCGGCCGGTTCGACGTGGTGCTGGGCCAGGACGGTGTCGTCCCGGCCCTGCACGCTCAGCTCCAGGCTGGAGGAGCCCGCGTTGACGACCAGCACGTTCATCAGTACAGCGAGGTCCAGTCACGGATCTCGGGCAGGTCCTCGCCGTGCTCGCGGATGTGGGCGCGGTGGCGGGTGCGCTGGTCCTGCATCCGCTGGCGCAACCCGGCCGCCTTGACACCCAGACCGGGCACGCGGTCGATCACGTCGATGACCAACCGGTAGCGGTCCATGTCGTTGAGCACCAGCATGTCGAAGGGCGTGGTGGTGGTGCCCTCCTCCTTGTAGCCGCGCACGTGGATGTTGTGGTGGTTGGTGCGGCGGTAGGTCAGGCGGTGGATCAGCCACGGGTAGCCGTGGTAGGCGAACAGCACCGGCTTGTCCGGGGTGAACAGGGCGTCGAAATCGTCGTGCAGGTGGCGGTGATCCGCACCTTCAGCTGGATGCGGCCTGCTTCGGTGGTCGCGGGGCTCGTGGTGCTCGTCGCCGGATGGCGGGGACGAAACGCGTCGGACGTCCCGGCGCAACGAGGACCTTCGCCCGCTTCGGCGCGGCTCCCGCGGCGCGACGCTTGAGTCGAGGACAACGACAGAAGGAGACGAGAGCAATGACCACGTTCGCCCACTCCAAGGGTTTGGCCGGTGCGACGGCCCCCGCAGCCGCCACGACGGCCGCCCGTGCCGACACCGGCGCGGTGGCGCTGGCGGTCCTGCGGATCACGACCGGGTTCGTGTTCCTGTGGGCCTTCTTCGACAAGCTGTTCGGCCTGGGCTACGCCACCAAGGCCGCCAACGCCTGGATCGACGGCGGATCGCCCACCAAGGGCTTCCTCAGCCGCGTCGCGGTCGGACCGTTCGAGTCCACCTTCCACGCCATGGCCGGCGCCTGGTGGGCCGACTGGCTGTTCATGCTCGGCCTGCTCGCCATCGGCATCGCCGTCATCGCAGGGGTGGGCCTCCGCCTCGCCGCGATCACCGGGACCCTCATGATGCTGCTCATGTGGGCCGCCGAATGGCCACTCGCCCAATTCACCTCGGCCGGCGAACCCAGCATGTCCACCAACCCCGTCATCGACTACCACATCATCTACGCCGCCGCCCTGATCGCCGTCGCGGCGGCCGGCGCGGGCGCCACCTGGGGCCTCGGCCGCTGGTGGGCGACCCTGCCCGTGGTCCGCGACCACGCCTGGCTGCGGTGACGTCCCCCGAGCGAGCGGGCGGGCCGAGCGGCTCGCCCGCTCCGAGCGGTCCGGATCGAGTAGGAGGAGACAGGGTCATGAGCGGGTCGAAGAAGATCGTCGTCGGGGTGGACGCTTCGCCGGCGGGAGCAGCGGCACTGGCGTGGGCAGTGCGCCACGCGGGAGCCGGCGGCACCGTGCTGGCCGCATCGGTGTGCCGGATGTTTCCGGAGGTGTGCGGCGGTGAGGACGCCTTCCACAGCGCTCACCGACGGGTGCTGCGTGAGGCCGTCGACGGGCTGGGTCCGTTGGAGGGCGTGCGGATAGTCGAGACCGTCGTGGACGGCGAACCGGGTCCCGTGCTGACCGGCCTGGCGCAGGACGCCGACACCCTCGTCCTCGGCGGCCACGAGTACCAGCGCGGGGACGTGGCGGTGGTGGGCTCGGTCGTCACGTACTGCGTGCGGCACCTCCCTGCCCTGTCGTGATGGTCCCGGACTCAGGAGGTGAGGATGGCGTCGGTGTCCGCAGGCGATCTTCGGCGCGGGAGTTCCGGTGACGCCGCCGCGGACGAAGGACCGTCCGATCCGGCGGCAGGCTGGACCCGTGGCCCGCTCGACCGGAACGGCGTGGGCAGGAAGACGGCGATCTCGCCGGCGGTGGGCACCTCGGAACCCGCTGCCGGCGAGATCGCCGTTTCAGGCGCGACTGACCGCCCCGTTGGTCGGTGGGGGGGCGGCCGGGGGCTCGGCCCGCGAACTGGCCCGCAGGCCGGACCAGCCCTCACCGTTGCGCCCGGGTCGGTGGATCGGTGAGGGCGGCATCGTCCAGCCTCGGGCATCGCCGTCAGGCGTTCACCGATCCGGTCGGACCACCAACACCGGACACGGCGCGTGGTGCAGGACGCCGTGGCTGGTCGAGCCGAGCAGGAGTCCGGTGAGGGCGCCCCGACCCCGGCTCCCGACGACCAGGAGCCCGGCATCGGCGGCGTGGTCGACCAGGGCGTCGGCGGCGTTGCCGTGCGTGACGACGAACTTCAGCGGCACGTCGGGGTACTTGTCGCGCCACGGGGCGAGGGCCGCGACGAGCCTGCCGCACCGAGCGGCGTCGTGGTCGGCCGTGTCCAGGCCCAGCGTCTCGGCCACCGCATCGGTGAACGCCCCGGACGGGGTGCGCGAAACGCTCACGCGATCAACGGCGCACGGCGGGCCGCAGCCTGTTCGAACGCCTCGGTCAGCACTGCCGGTTCTTCGCCGTGAACACCCACTACGACCGGTCCCTCGCGCACTTCACCGCGCACCACGACCACCGGGCAGCCGCCGCGGCCGGTGACGGCGATAGCCGTGGAACCCACCAACAGGGCACCGAACCCACCCATCCCCCGCGACCCGAGCACCAGCAGGCAAGCGTCGACCGACTGGGCGATGAGCAACGACGCCGGATCACCCACCTCCACCTGTGGAACCAGCGCGACACCGGGCTCTACCGAACGCGCCGCCTCGGCCGCCTCGTGCAACCAGCTCAACGACTGCCGGCGCAGCGCTTCACGGCTGCGCAGGTCCCAGTCCAGGGGCGAGGACAACTCGGCGTGCACCAAGCACAGCGGCACACCGAGCCTCATCGCCTCGGCGGCCGCCCAGCGCACCGCGTCGAGCGCGGAGCCCGAACCGTCGACGCCGACCACCACGGGTCCACTCATCTCGAACGCCTCCTCATCGACTTCTCGCCCGCGTCCGCCATCGAGACGACCGGGATCACCACCGCGGCCGGCCGCCACCCGGCAGTTGCGGCAACGACGGCAAGGACAGGAACCGGGCCAACGCGGCGATCTCGGAGCTGACCGGCGGGCGGCCCGTCGGCGCGCGGTCGGCGGGCGGTCTCGACCGAGGTGGGGTCACCGGTGGCGATCTTCGCCTCATCCGGCACGTCGTCACCCGGTCCGGTGACTGGTCTCGGTGTCGTCCCACCTGTGGGTCAACCCGCTCACGACGTCCACGACACCGGGCAGCGCCCTGGTCAGCCGGACGGCGATGTCGACTTCGCTGCGGCGCTCGACGTGGCCTCGCAACGTGACCACGCCGTCGACCACCTGGACCTCGACCGCGGCGGGCTCCAGCCACAGCGTTCGGCCCATGATCTCGTGCGTGATCTCCTGCCGCAGCTCGGCGTCGGTGCGCAGGAAGACGCGCAGCAGGTCCCGACGGGACAGCACGCCGACCAACCGGCCCTCGGCGTCGACGACGAACAGCCTGCGCACGCCCGTCACGGCCAACTGGTGCGCGGCGGCGCTCGCAGGTTCGTCGGAACCGGTGGTGATGACGGGGCCCGTCATCACGTCTGCCGCGATCGTGCCGTGCGCCTGACGCCAGCGCTTCCTGGTCTCCGGCTTGGCGAACAGCGGCGGCGCCACTTCGGTGCCGCCGCGGTACTCCTCCTTGGGCAACAGGTCGGCTTCGGAGACCACGCCGACCGGGCGGCCCTGGTCGTCCACGACCGGCACGGCGCTGAACGCACCCGCAGTCAGGATGGTGACGAGTTCCTTGAACGACGTACCGGCGCGGACGCTGACCACCTCGCCGGTCATCAACGAGGCGACCGTGGGTTCACGCATAGCTCTCTCCCGTCTTCGGAGCGGACCGGGTCGGGATGGGAATCCGAGTCGAACGCGGTGGCGCCGGACCGCGTGGTGTCAACCGCACAACGGGCCCGGCGTCCACCGTTCGGCCTCCTCGGCTGATCCGGTACCTCCAGCCTCGTCCGAAGGGGTGCGGAGACACAGAGTCCTTGGTCGTCCCGAACGTCCTGATGGCGACGGGACCTTGGACCCTGCGACGGAAGCGACGTCACCGTCGACGCGTCGGGACCGAAGATCCGGTCCGACGGGATCGTCGGTCCCTGTCACCCGAACAGGTCAGCGACCAGGCTGAAGGCATGAGCAGCGTGCACCAGATCCTCAACCTCCGCACCGAACTGGGCAGCGGCGTCCCCGCCGAAGCCACCGAGTACGCCCGCGCGAAGGTCGCGGCGGTTGCCGAGTACGCGCCTGCGGACGTCCACTTCGCACACGTCCGGTTGAGCACCGACGGACTGCGGTTGATCGTCGCGCACGCGTCGTCGGACGCGCCCGGGACACGGGTGAACGCCGAGGCCGCCGCCGAGACCTACCAGGAAGCGGTGGACCTGCTCCACGACCGGTCGCAGCACCAGCTCGCCGACATGCGTCGCTGAGCCGGAGACGAGTCGGCTGTTCGAGTGGCACCAACGGTTTCGGGCGGATCGGGCACGACGTGCCGCGCGCCGCGTTCGACCGGGTCGACACCGGCCTGGAGATCGTGGCGGTCGACGACCTGACCACGTCGGAGACGCCGGCGCCCCTGTCGACCTACGACTCGACCTCCGGGCCGTGGTCCCCGCGAGGTCGGTGACACGCCGGCCGTGGCCGGGGTGACCGTGCGGGTCACCGCGCACGGTCACCCCGCAGAACCGGACTGGGACGCAAACCCGGTCATCGTAGCCACCGGCCGGTTCCGCGCCCGCGAGGCCGCCGCGCCGGTCATGTCCCGCGACGTCATCGGAGAGCGGGCGTCCTGCGTGTTCGACGCGGGTCTGACCAAGTCCGCCGGCGGCCCCGCGACGTGTTCGGCTGGTACGACAACGAGTGGGCTGAGCCAACCGCACCCTCGACCTGGCCCGGTTGATCGGGCAATCGCCGTAGGCGGGTGATCGGGTGGACGGCCGTCCCCGAGAGGCCGGTTCACCGAGCGCGGACGGCACCACTCGCTTCCGCTTCCGGGAACCGCACCTCCACCACACCCGCCACAGCGCCCGCCAGGACCGCGACGACGTTCCGATCGCATTCGTCGTCCAACTCGTCCACGATCGACACGCGACCGTCGACCACGGCGACCTTCCAGCGGTGCGGGTCGGCGTAGAGGCCGAGCCGGTGGCGGACCTCGGCCTCCAACGCGCGGTCGTCGCGACTGACCGCGCGCAGCATGTCCCGCCGGGTGACGGTGCCGACCAGGCGCCCGTCCTCCACGACGGGAGCACCGCGCGCCCCGTGCTCCAGCATCCACCGCGCCAACTCGGCCACGTCCGCACCGGGTGCGACGCCGACGGCCGACTCACCCATCACGTCGACCACCGTCCGACGCGGCGCCGGCCGACCTCGCGGAGGTTCGCCGTGCACCGGCGCGCGCGGGTCGACGGGTAGCCGGTCCCTCAGCGCGTCGGCCTCGGTGACCACCCCGACCAGGGCGCCGCCGCGGTCCACCACCGGCAGCGTGGTGAACCCGCGTCGCGCCAGCGGGTCGCACGCGTCGCGGACTGGCGTCTCGGGTGTCACCGTGACCTCGTCCTCGGTCATCACGTCGCGAACCCTCACCGTGCGGTCTCCTCATTCGTGACCGGATCGTCGGTGTGGTGGCCGTAGACGGCGGGCAGCACGACGACCGGGACGGTGGCGTGCCGCACGCAGTGCGTGCTGGTGCTGCCCAGGACGACCTGGCGCAGCCTGCTGCCGCTGTGCGAGGCGACGACGAGCATCGCCGCGCCGCGCGACGCCTCCTCCAGCGCTTGGGCGGCGGGACCGCGCACCGGCAGCCGGACGACCTCGGGCAGCTCCGGCCGCCCGGCCGAGACGGTGCTCAGCGCTTCGTCGATCAACTGCTCCGAGCGGGCACGGGCTTCTCGCTCGGTCGTCATCGTCCAGTCGGCCAGCGGCTCGTAGGCGTAGGCGTGGACCACGTGCAGCGGGACCCTTCGTCCCACCGCCTCGTCCAGCGCCCACTCCAACGCGCGATCACCCGCCGGGGTGCCGTCGACGCCGACCACGATCGGGTTCGTGCTCATGACTCCACCTCGTCGAGTTCGGCGATGATCTCCGGCGCGCGCCGGAGGGTGTTGTGCACGGTGCAGTGCTGCCGGACGGCCGGCAGCGCCGTCTTGCGGTGCTCGGCCAACCCGACGGGCACCGTGACCTCCAACCGCACGTCGGTGACGCGTCGCTGCGGGTCCGCGCCCGTCCGGTACTCGGCGGTCACCGCCGGCAGCTCGCGCAGCGCCACCACGGACCCGTCCGCCGGCAGCGCGCGGTCGACGTTCGAGGATGCGGTCACAGCAGCGGTCCCTGGGTCATGACCGGCTTGTGCTCCACCGGCACGGACGCAACCTCGGTCTTGGGCTCGCGGATGACGACCGGGCAGTGCGCGTGGTGCACGCAGTAGGAGCTGACCGAACCCAGCAGCACCTGGCGGATCGGTCCCGCTCCCCTGCTGCCGACCACCAGCAGCGCCGCGCCCCGCGAGGCGCGCACCAGCACGTCGCGGGCATCACCGCCGGTCGCAACCGCGCGGACATCGCCCTCGGCCTCGGCGAGGATCCCGTCCAGCAGCGCCTCGCTGTCCTCGCGCAGCCGCTCTTGGTCACTCCCGGCGGCCACGGCGGCGGACATCGCCCCGATGACCGTGCCGCGGTCCACGCACCAGGCCAGGACGGCCTCGACCACGGCGCCGCGCAGCTTCGCCTCCTCGACCGCCCACCGCAGCGCGGTCCGGCTGGAGGGCGATTCGTCCACGCCCACCACGATCCTGTCGTCCATCGCCCCTCCTCGGGTGCTCCTCTCCCAGTCTCTCGGTCCGCGGACACGAAGGTCAGGTACGGCGGTCACCCGTGGGCCGGGACCTTCGGCCCTGAACCGCCGGAGTACGGCACGAAGCGAGCAGTCGCGGGTGCCCGCCGCCCTGACCAGGGCCGACCGGCCTGGTCGGGACCGTCAGGCTCTGCGGGATCCAACCAGTAGGCACGGGCAAGCAGGCCGAGGTGCGGCATCGTCCACCTGCCGACATCGACCGCTGTCGCCCTTGGACGCATCCGGCAACGCCGGCCGGCAGGACATCGGGCTCCGCGCCGGACCGGCGAGGGGATTCCCGTCCGACACGGAGCCCATGGAGGTCACCCCGCGGGGTGGCCAGGTCAGGACCCGGCGCTCGGGCGTCGAGTGGTAGAAGGTATCCGTGTCTCCGGAGGGTCCCAACGGTTCGCCCGACCGGCGGGTCGTTCGATCACGGCGTCCCAGCCGTCGATTTCGCTCCTTTCGCGCGGATCGACGTGGAACGCGTCGGTGATCCGCCGCGCTTCCTCTTCGGCGGGAACCAGGTGGGCGTCCCCGCCCGGGAACAGCAGCACCTGGGCACCGGTGTCCAGCCAGTTCACCTCATAGGGCGGCGTGCCATCGGGGTGGTACAGCGCCACCACCACGGCGCGGCGCGCGTCCGCACCGCACCCGACGACGATCCAGTCGCCCACCCTCGCCTTCACGACCGGTCCCGTGCCGGACGGACCACGGCCAGCGGGCACGTGGCGTGGTAGACCAGCCCCTGACTGGTGGAGCCCAGGACCATGCCGGCGAAGCCTCCGTGGCCGTGGCTGCCCACGACCAGCAGTTGGGCTCCGGTTGCGGCGGCGAGCAGGGCGTGCACGGGACGGTCGCGCAGCACGGTCCGCGTCACCTCCACGTCGGGGTACTTCTCCTGCCACCCGGCCAGGCGCTCGGCGAGGATGCGGCGCTGCTCGTCCTCGACCTGGGACCAGTCCACGGTGGTGCGGGAGCCGTAGACGCTGTCGACCAGGAAGTCCGTCCACGCGATCACGGCGGTCAGCGGGGCGCCGCGCAGGGACGCCTCCTCGAAGGCGAACGCGACGGCCTGCTCGCTGACCGGCGAGCCGTCCACGCCGACCACGACCGGTCCGCGCTCGTCGACCGGTTCGCGCACCACGACCACCGGGCTGTGCCCGTGCGCGGAGACGGCGACGGCCACGGAGCCGACCAGCAACCCGGAGAACCCACCCAACCCCTGCGAGCCGAGCACGACCATCCCGGCGCGGCGGCTTTCGGCGATCAGCGCGGCAGCAGGCCGGTCGACCACGAGGACGGTCCCGACCACGACGTCCGGCACTGCCGTGCGAGCGGCCTCGGCGGCCTCCCGCAGCCACTGCCGCCCCTGTTGTTCGAACGCCTCCCGCACCTCTGGACCGTTCACGACAAGCTCCGGGTAACCCTGGGCGGGCAGCAGGTAGGCGTGCACGAGCCTGAGCGGCACGCGAAGCCGGGCGGCCTCCCGTGCGGCCCACGCCGCAGCCGTCACCGCCGACGCCGAACCGTCCACTCCGACCACGATCGGGGCACTCATCACAGATTCCTCTCCGGGTTCGAATCCGATGTCACCAGGGCGGGCGCGGCTTCCGCGGTCGTCGCGACGGTCCGCGAGGACCGCTCGACGCGAACGACGAACGCGTAGGGACCCGCCCGTCGAGCGCGAACACCGACCGGCGGCGCACCGTTCGCGATCGGGACGCGGCGGCCCCAGTGCTCGACGAGCACACGCGCCAGGAGCGCGGCCAGTACACCGGGTGGCATCCCGTGTCCCGAGCCGGTGGCGTCGTCGTGTGTCCTCACGCGCACCTCCTCCACCACCGCTGACGCTAGGCAGCCGTCCGGTCCGGCGACGCGGTCGTTGGTCCCTGCCCACCAGGGACCTGCGGCTGTGAATCCGGAGACGGTCCCCCGGGTGTGCGGGCTGATCCCGGTATCGGGATCCGCGGGAGAACTCCAACGGCCACGTAGGGCCTTGGGTGCGTCGTGACAGGGTCTTTGGGCCCTGTGCCGGAACATTGCTACAGGCGAGCCTGTAGACAGGTGAAAGGAAGGGATCCGACAGTGGTGGCGCGCGTGTTCCTGGTGGACGACCACGAGGTGGTCCGGGTCGGTGTCCGGGAGCTGTTGAACAGCGACGACAGCTTGCAGGTCGTGGGTGAGGCGGGCTCGGTGGCCGAGGCACTGGCCAGGGTGCCCGACAGCGGCGCCGACGTCGCGGTGCTGGACGTGCGGCTGCCCGACGGCAACGGCATCGAGCTGTGCCGCGAGCTGCGCTCCCGCATGCCCGACCTCAAGTGCCTGATGCTGACCTCGTTCACCGACGACGAGGCCCTGTTCGACGCCATCATGGCCGGCGCGTCCGGGTTCGTGCTCAAGCGCATCCTCGGCAACGACCTGCAGAACGCCGTCCGCAAGGTCGCCGGCGGCGAGTCCCTGCTCGACGCCCGCTCCACGGCCGCGCTGCTGGGCCGCATCCGACGCGAACGCGAGCAGGGCGACCCCGTGCGCTCGCTCACCGAGCAGGAGCGCACCGTGTTCGACTACATCGGCGAGGGCCTGACCAACCGGCAGATCGCCGAGAAGATGTTCCTGGCCGAGAAGACCGTCAAGAACTACGTCTCGCACCTGCTGGCCAAGCTCGGCCTCGAACGCCGCACCCAGGCCGCCGTCCTCGCCACCCGACTGCGCAAGCCCGGCGCGCCCTCCGACGAGGAATAGCCGCAGCAGGCCGCTAGAGCGGAACCTGCCAGGTCAGACGGGTTCCGCCGGCGGGTTCGGTCGCGGCTGTGCACGTGCCGCCGAGTTCGACGGCGCGCTGTTCGAGGTTGCGCAGCCCGCTGCGGGCGACCTGCGGCGGCAGGCCCACACCGCCGTCGACCACGGTGATGGTCAGGGCGTCGCTCGCCTCGACGGTGAGGACGAACCCGCTCGCGCGGGCATGGCGCACGACGTTGCTCACGGCCTCGCGCACCACCGCCTCTGCGTGCTCGGCGACGTGCTCGGGCACCGAGTTGTCCACCGTCCCGCTCATCCGCACCGTCGGCGTCACCGGCACGTCCTCGGTCAACTCCGACACCAGGTCCAAGAGCCGTCGGCGCAGGCCCGGCGCGTCGTCGCTCGCCTGGAGGTCGAAGATCGAGGTCCGGATCTCCAGTACCGTCTCGTCCAAGCTCACCACCGCTTTCTGCACGCGTTCCCGCACTCGCGGATCGCGGATCGCGCCCAGCGCGCCCTGCAGGCTCATCCCGGTGGCGAACAACCGCTGGATCACGTGGTCGTGCAGGTCGCGGGCGATCCGGTCGCGGTCCTCCAGCACGTCCACCAGCCGCCGCGCCCGCTGGTTCTCGGCGAACTCCAACGCCACGGCCGCCTGGTCGGCGAACGACGCCAGCAACGGCACCTGCTCCGCGCCGAACCGCGCGCCGCCCTTCTCCCGCGCCACCAGCAATACCCCGGTCACGGCCGATCCTGTCCGCAGCGGCACCGCCACACCGGGGCCGACGCCGGCGGGCACTTCCCCCAGCATGTCCTCCAGGTCATCGATGAGCATCGGCGCGGCCGACTCCAGCACCTGCTCCACGAACGCACCAGTGCCCGGGAACGGCCCCCCGACCAGCCCTTCGATCTGGTCGCCGACACCGGCCGCCATCCGCAGCCGCTGCCTCGCCCCATCCTCGACCAGCACGATCAGCGACATCGACGCCACCGACAACTCCCGGGTCCGCTGCGCGATCAACCGCAGCGCATCGTCGGCCAAGGCACCGCCCAGCAGCTCGGTGTTGACCTCCGCGGTGGCCTCCAACCAGCGCTCCCGCATCCGAGACCGCTCGAACAGCCGCGCGTTCTCGATCGCCACGCCTGCGGCGGCGGCCAACGCGGTCAGCACAACCTCGTCGTCAAGGGTGAAGTCGGCGCCATCGGTCTTCTCGGTCATGTAGAGGTTGCCGAACACCTCGTCCCGCACTCTCACCGGCACACCCAGGAAGCTGTGCATCGGCGGGTGGTTCGCCGGGAAGCCGACCGACGCCGGGTGCTCGGACAGGTCGTGCAGCCGGATCACCCGCGGATCCTTGATCAACAACCCGAGCAGGCCCTTGCCCTGCGGCAGATGGCCCATGTGCGAGCGCGTCTCCGGGTCGATGCCGACGTAGACGAACTCCGACAGGTTCTCGTGGGAACCCAGAACGCCCAACGCCCCGTACCGCGCCCCGACCAGCTCCACCGCCGCCTGCACGATCCGCTGCAAGGTCGAGTCCAGCTCCAACCCGGCGCCTACCGCGAGCACCGCGTCCAGCAGACCTTGCATCTTGTCCCTGGTCGATCCGATCTCCGTCAACCGCTCGCGCACCTCGTCGAGCAGTTCGTCCAAGCGCAGGCCGCCGAGCAGGCGGTGCGGCTGTTCACGGTGTGGATCAACCATGACTACACGGTTCCACGGACCGGGTGCGATGGCCAAGAGGTCCTGCGGCCTGTGTCGGGGTACGCGCCTGGCGGTGTGGCGGACGTCACGCGCGACTGATCAGCACCCGGTGACCGGACGACCTGGCGGTGGGCACGTCGGTGAACGCCGGGCGGCCCTCGGCTTCCCGGTCGACTGAGGACCTTCGACCGTGTGCCCCGACCCGGCCGGAATGGACAGTGGACGGAGAGATCGACGTGACCGGATGACGTGGTTCGAGGTGGACGAGGTGGACGAGGTGTTCGGGTTGACGCCGGACGAGGTGGCCGGCGTGCTGCGCACGGCGGCCTCGGCGCCGTCGCTGCACAACACCCAACCGTGGCGGTTCCGGGTGGCCCACGACCGCATCGAACTGCACACGGACCCCGATCGGGCACTCCCGGCGACCGACCCGGAGGGGCGCGAACTGCGGCTGTCGTGCGGCGCGGCGCTGTTCAACCTCCGGCTCGGGCTGCGGGCCCGCGGCATCCGACCGCTGGTCACCCTGCTGCCGGGCAACGATGCGCCCGGCGCGCTGGCCGTGGTCCGCTGGGGCGGGCACCGCGACGCCGACGAGGAAGTCCGCGGCCTGATCGGAGCCGTGCCGAAGCGGCGGTCCAACCGCAAACCGTTCCACGACGTGCCCGTACCCGCCGCGCACCGGTACGCGCTGGTGCGGGCCGCCGAACGCGAGCGCTCCTGGCTGCACGTCGTCGCCGACCGCGACGAACGCACCCGCCTGCAGAAACTGGTCGCCAGGGCACACCACATCCAGTCCCAGGACCCCCGCGTGCGCGCCGAGTTGGCGTCCTGGACCGGTCCGCGCACGACCGACGGCGTACCGCCCGCCTCCGGGGGTGTGCGCCCCGCGCCGCAGGACGAGTGGGCGCTGCGTGACTTCCACGCCGCCGAACGCCCACCGGGCAAGGACTACGAGGCCGACCCGCTGGTCGTCGTGCTGTCCTCGTTCCAGGAAGGACCGCAGGGCGAACTGCAGGCCGGCCAGGCGTTGCAGCGGGTGCTGCTGACCGGGACCACGCTGGGCCTGTCGGCGTCGTTCATGTCCCAGGCGATCGAAGTCCCGCAGGTGCGCCACGACCTGCGCCGCTCGCTCGGCGGCTTGGTCGTGCCGCAGGCCGTGCTGCGCATCGGCTTCGGCTCGCCCGTGCCGCCCAGCCCGCGACGGGATGTCACGGACCTGCTGCTCGCTCCTGCGGTGGTCCGGTCCTGACCGCGCGGGGACTTTCGTCCCGGCGCGGAAAGCACCGTCGCCCCTGCTCCCGCCCTTCCCGAAGGACGACAGTGGACGCATGGACCTCGACACGCGACCCACCGCTCATCCGGTAGTCGTGCTCGACGACGGCTCGCCCTGGGGCGAGGCGGCGGTGGCCTGGGCTTCCGCTCACGCCGCCCTGCTCGGCGTGCCCGTGGAGGCGCAGCCGCCCACCGACGACCAGGTGCACGACCTCCTGCTGGTCAGCGCCCGCGCCGAGGTCTTGGTGATCGGCCACCGGGGCACCGACGGGAACTCGTTCGGCCTCGGCCGTCTGGTCCTGCCGCTGGTCCGGCACGCCGCGTGCGACGTCGTCGTGGTCCGCGGCACCCCTGACGCGCCGCGCGGCGGTCATCGCCGCATCACCGCCCTGATCACCGGTGACGAGCGGGACGGACTGGTGCCGCACCGCGCCCCCAGCCCGGTACTCGTGGCACACCGAATTCCCACCGAGGCCCACCACGTCCCGGAACCCCGGACGGCAGGCATCGGCCGAGCCGGGTGAACCCCCGCTCCCCCATCGTTCCCACCGCGACTACCCGCCGCCGGAGGCGCACCATGACCCGCACCGCGACCGTCGTCACCGAGCACGACACCGCCCACCTGCCCGACGCCGCCCAGCGCTACCTGCGCTTCACCGGCGTCTTCGGCCGCCCTCGCGACACCGGGTTCGAGCTGCGCGCCCACGGCTGGTTCCGTCGCAAGCCCACCGACCACTGGACGGCGTGCCGCGTCGAGCAGCGCAACACCACCGTCCCCGTCAGCCGGGACTACCACCTGCACCTCAACCTCGCGCACGTGCTGCCGGTCCACGCCACCGACACCTACGACCACGGGCACGGCCACCTGCACGCCACCGCCTTGGGGGCGTTCACCGTCGCCGACGCCGCCGGTCCCGAGATGGACGCCGCCGAGCTGGTCACCTACCTCGACGACGCGCTCCTGCTCGCCCCGTCCACGCTGCTCGACCTGCCCCTCACCTGGACCGCCATCGACGACACCACCTTCGACGTCACCCTCACCGACCAGGACCTCAAGGTCACCGCCCGCGTCACCACCGACCACCGCGGCGCACCCCGCGAGGTCACCACCGACGACCGCTGGGCCGACCTGCCCACCGGCCTCACCCGGGCACGCTGGTCCACTCCCGTCGACGGCTGGATCCTCGTCGCCGACCGCATGCGTCCCCGCCGCGTCCGCGCGACCTGGCACTTCCCCGACGGCCCCTTCACCTACGCCCAGTTCGACCTCACCAACGCCGACATCACCCACCACCCGGCCGGCTGACCCCGACCACCCACCCAGCCGTCGCATCGGGCGGCGCGCTGGACCGGCGCGTGGACCTGGACCGCACGAGCGGATCGGCTCGGGTCGAGGATGACCGGGCTGAGGCGGTGCAGGTTGCCCGGGGCGTCCCGCACGTCGCCGACAGCCGTCCGGTCGTCGAGTCGGGCGGCGAGGTGGTCCAGGATCGCGTCAGCAGGTCTTGGCGCGATCGGCCGTGGCGTGGTCCACGTGCCAGGCGAGGACCGCCTCGACCGCGCAGCCGCGCAGCTTCGCCTCCTCGACCGCCCAGCCCAGCGCGGTCCGGCTGACC
>NZ_JBVJVK010000110.1:0-15202 GCF_055603705.1 Actinosynnema sp. NPDC037264
CCCACCCTTCCGTCCCCCCCCCCCCCCCCCCCCCCCCCCCCCTCCCCCCCCCCCCCCTCCCCCTCCCCCCCCCCCCCCCCCCCCCCCCCCCCCCCCCCCCCCCCCCCCCCCCCCCCCCCCCCCCCCCCCGCTCCGGCGTCACGGGATCTCGTCGTGCTTCACCACGGGCACGGCGGTGGCGCCCCGGCGGTGCAGCACCGAATGCCGCCGGCTGTACGCGAAGTACACGACGACGCCCAGCGCCATCCACACCAGGAACCGCACCCACGTCAACGCGGTCAGGTTCAGCATCAGCCACAGGCACGCCAGGATCGCCAGCACCGGCACCAGCGGCACCAACGGCACGCGGAAGCCGCGCGGCAGGTCCGGCCGGGTCTTGCGCAGCACCAGGACGCCCGCCGAGACCAGGATGAACGCGAACAGCGTGCCCACGTTCACCATCTCCTCCAGCCTGCCCGCCGGGAAGAAGCCCGCCGCGACGGCGACCAGCACACCGATGATCACGGTGATCCGGAACGGCGTGCCGTGCTTGCCCGTGCGCGCCAGGCCGCGCGGCAGCAGGCCGTCACGCGACATCGCGAACAGCACCCGCGACTGGCCGAGCATCAGCACCATCACCACCGTGGTCAGACCGGCGAGCGCGCCCACCGAGATCACCGTGGCCGCCCAGTCGACGCCGTTGGCCGAGAACGCCGTCGCCAACGTCGCCCGCGTGCCGTCGGGCTGGGTCTTGAGCTGGTCGTACGGCAGCATCCCGGTGATCACCAGCGACACCGCCACGTACAGCACGGTCACGATCGCCAGCGACCCGAGGATGCCGCGCGGCACGGCGCGCTGCGGGTCGCGGGTCTCCTCGGCGGTCGTCGCGACCACGTCGAAGCCGATGAACGCGAAGAACACCAGCGACGCCGCGGCCAACAGCCCCAGCACGCCGTACGTGCTGCCCTCGAAGCCCGTGACCAGCGAGAACAGCGACTGCTCCAACCCGGACCCGGCGGCGCCGCCGGACTCGGCGGGCGGGATGTACGGGGTGTAGTTCTCCGCCTTGACGTACCCGATGCCGAGCACGACCACGAGCAGCACGACGGCCACCTTCACCGCCGTGATCACCGCGCTCACCCGCGACGACAGCTTCGTGCCGATCACCAGCAGCGTCGTCAGCACGGCGATGAGCAGCAACGAGCCCCAGTCGACGTCGACCCCGCCGACCGACGCGGTGGTCTTCACCGCCACGCCGAACTGCCCCAGCACCGTCTGCAGGTACAGCGACCAGCCCTTGGCCACCGCCGCCGCGCCGACCGCGAACTCCAGCACCAGGTCCCAGCCGATGATCCACGCCATGAACTCGCCGAACGTCGCGTACGAGAACGTGTACGCGCTGCCGGCCACCGGCACGGTCGAGGCGAACTCCGCGTAGCACAACGCGGCCAGCGCGCAGGCCACCGCCGCGAGCACGAACGCCAACGACACCGACGGCCCCGCGAGGTTGCCCGCGGTGGACGCGGTGAGCGTGAAGATGCCCGCGCCGATCACGACCGCGACGCCGAAGACCGTCAGGTCCCACGCGGTGAGGTCCTTGCGGAGTCTGGTGTCCGGCTCGTCGGTGTCCGCGATCGACTGCTCTACCGACTTCGTGCGCCACAGCCCGTTGCCCGGCACGGTGGTCCTCCTGTGCTCGATCGCCTGCTCCGACGCGTCCCCGCGCCCTGGTCGGTGTTGGTGCTTTCAGCCTAAAGGTGGGTACCGACAAATGGCGGCACCGGTAGTTTTCGCGCATGACAGTGCTCTGCCTGGACGTCGGCTCGACGTGGACCAAGGGCGCCCTCGTGTCGCACGCCGGCGAGTTGCTCGGCACCGCACAGCACCCGACTACCCCGCCGGAGGTGCTTCAAGGCATCGACGCCGTCACACGTGCCCTGGGCCCCGCCGAGCACACCCTCGCCTGCTCCTCGGCGGGCGGCGGGCTGCGGCTCGCGGTCGTCGGGCAGGAACGGCTGGTCAGCGCCGAGGCCGGGTACCGGGTGGCGTTGTCGGCGGGCGCGAAGGTCGTGCACGTCTCGGCCGGCCCGCTCGACGGCGCTGGCGTGCGGGCGTTGCGCGCGGCCCGGCCGGACCTGGTCCTCCTGGTCGGCGGCACGGACGGCGGCGACGAGTCGGTGCTCCTGCACAACGCGGCCAGGCTGGGCCGGCTCGCGTGCCCGATCGTGCTCGCCGGCAACGTCGAGGCCCAGCCGGCGGCGGCCGACCTGCTCGCCGCGCGGACCGTCGTGCGGACCGCGAACGTGCTGCCGGACGTGGGCGAGCTCGCGCCGGGGCCGGCCCGCGCGGCGATCCGCGAGGTGTTCCTCCGGCACGTGATCGGCGGCAAGGGCCTGTCCCGGGGCCGGAGGTTCCGCGAGCTCGTGCGCGCCGTGACCCCGGACGCCGTGCTGAGCGGCGTGTCCCGGCTGGCCATGCAGGACCACGAGGGCGCGGTGCTCGTGGTGGACGTCGGCGGCGCCACCACGGACGTCTACTCCGCGGTGTCCACTGTGGAAGGTCCGGAGCGGACGGTGGCGCTGCCGCCCGACCGCCGCACCGTCGAGGGCGACCTCGGCCTGCGCTGGTCCGCACCCGGCGTGGTGGCCGAGGCGCTCGCGGAGAAGCTGATCGACAAGGACGAAGCCCTCGTGCTGGGGCGGGAGGCCGCCGCCCGGGCCGCCGACGTGAGCTGGCTGCCCGACGACCCGACCGCGGACCACCGGCTGGCCGCGCTCGCCGCCGTGCTGGCCGTCCGCCGCCACCTCAGGCTCGTCGACGGCCAACTCGGACCGCAGGGCGCGGGCCTGCTGGTGCTCTCCGGCGGCGTCTTCCGGCACGCCGAGTCGACCGCCGACGTCGAACGCGTGCTGCGCGCCGACCCCGTCCTGCGCCCGATCCTGCGCACGGCGGCGATCGCGGTCGACCGCGACTACGTGCTGGCCCCGGCGGGCCTGCTCGCCGAGACCGGCCGCACCGCGGCGGCCGACCGGCTGCTCACGTCGGTTCGGTCAACGGCGAGCTGATCGGCGCCCGCCGCGCGGTCGGCAGCACGGGAGGCGACGGCGGGTCCGTCGTCTCCAGGCCCGCCGCGATGGCGATCGCCCGGTCCCACTCGGGGTCGGAGGTGTAGTCGGCGTGCCGGTTCACGCCCGCCGCCCACCGGCGACCGGGGAACGGACCGCGCTGCGGGTCCGGCAGCCAGTGGTCGCCGCCGAGCACCAGCGCGCCCGTCGGACCGCGCAACGCCGGCGGCAACGCGCCCGACGTGCCGTCCGGCCGGAACCCCGCGCCGAGCAGCATCCCGTCGAACACCTGCCGGTCCCACGTCATCACCGCGCCGCCCAACGCGTCCGTGCCGCGGCACAGCGCGCGCCACCGCCCGGCCAGCCCGCCCGCCAGCGTCTCCAGCGAGCTGTGCGGCACCACCGCCGGGAACGCCCTCGGGTAGGCCCACTGCAACTGCGACCCCGCCGTGACCAAGCCCACCCGCTCCGCCTCGGCCGGCGGGAGCTCCTCCAGCAGCCGTGCCGCCGCGACCGCCGCGAGCAGGCTGCCCTGGCTGTGCCCGGCCAGCACCACCCGCGTGCCGGGGTCGGCCAGGTGCTCCCGCACCCGCGCCACCAGCTCCGGCACCACCTTCAACGCGTAGCACGGCGGCACCACGGGGTGCGCCTCGCGCGGCCAGAACGCCGCCAGGTCCGCCAGCACCCCGACCTGCCGGGCCTTGTCCGGCCGCCGTGCCGCCAGGTACACGGCCCGGAGCAGCGACAACGCCAGCACGGCCAGCACGACCACGCCGAGCGCGACGACCGGCCGCGCCCACGTGGGCGGGTCGACCTCCCGCAGCCGCAGGAACGCCGCCGGCACCGCGCCGACCGCCAGCACCGTCGACATGATCAGCACCACGTGGTGGCTGTGCCGCCGCTGCCACCGCGCCCACCACCACGCCCGCGCAGCGCGCTTCGCGTCCCGTGCGCGCCCCGAGTGCAACAAGGACGCCTCACGCGCCCACTCCTTGACCCGGCTCTCGTCGCCACCGTGGGGAATCCGCCGGAGGGAGCTCCACCGCATCATCCCGGTGGCCGCCGCCATCGCCACCCCGGCCAGGAACGCCAGCACCCCGGCCACGCCCCACAGCAGCGCGATGTAGTCGTACCCGCGCGGCAGGTCGCCGTACCCGAGCACCCGCCGCGCGGTCAGCGCCACCCCCGCGCCGAACCCGCCGCCGAGCAGCGCGGCCACCGCCACCACCGGCGCGGCCATCCACCCGCCCGCCCACGGCCGCAGCTCGCGCGGCTGCGCCGACCACGTGCGCCGGGCCAGCAACGCGGCGGGCACCAGCAGCACGGCGATCAGCACGCACACCAGCGCCACCATCGCCGCGACCATCTGCACGGCCAGGTCCGCGCCGGGCAGCCGCACCGGCAGCCGGTCCAGCAGCACCACCGCGACCGGCAACGACAGCCACGCCACGGCCTGCAGCACGCGCCGCGGCCGGCGCCCCAGCGCCGCCCGCAGCCACCGGCCGCCCCGGTGCGGCGCGCCGCCGGTCGGGTCGTCCAGCAGCATCGCGCCCAGCGCCGCCACCCCCACCAGCGCCACCCCGAGCACCCAGCACACGGTGATCGCGACGCCGTGGCCGCCGGGCGCGAGCAGGGGACCGGCCGGACCGCCCAACGCGATCACCACGGCCGTGCCCAGGCCCGCGACCACGTGCAGCACCCGCAACGCGGGCGTGTCGGGGTCGGTGGCCACGTGCGCGCCGGGCAGCCCGGACCGCACGCCCTCGGCCGCCGGCACCTCCTTGCGCTCGATCCGCCAGTCCACGCTCGACATCCGGTGCAGCACCAGCACGGCCAGCGCGATCGGCGCCAGGCCCACGACCGCGCGCACCCACGGCGTCGTGCTCAGCCACGACGGGCCCCACAGGCACGTGGCGCCCGGCGCGAGGCACTGCGCGGCCACCAGGTCGAGGCTGATCACCTCCAGCTGGGCGACCAGCAGCACGGTCAGCAGCAGCGCGGCCAACCGGAGCAACGCGCGCAGCGCCACGCCCAGCAGGTGAGCGGGCACGGAACCGGTCGGCGTCGGCGGCAGCATCCAGTGCGCCACGTTCGCCAGCGAGAACGGGAACAGCAGCGCCCACGTCGCCTTGGCCCAGCCGCCGGAGGTCATCGCGCCCCAGACGTAGCCCTCGACCACCCGGGTGACCGGGCGCCCGGCGGCCTGCAACACCGGGCCGGGCGCCGGTCTGCGCAGCCGGTCGGCCGGGCGGACGATGCGGCCGAGCCCGTCGCCCGCCACGTCCACCGCCGCCACCGCGTCGACCAGCGACTGCGGCGTGGTGCCCTGGACACCGTGCACCCGCAGTTCGACCACCCGCGTGTCGGGGCCGGGAATCAGCACAGATCCTCCCGCGAACATCACCTGAGCTTCGCCATACTGGTCCATGGGGGCGCAGATGCCGCCGACCGCCGTGGCCCGGCGTGGCGGGCGGTAGGGTCGGCTCGTCCTACCCGAAGATGGAGGAACCCGCGATGACCGCCGAGAGGCTCCAGACCCGCAACGGCATCGACTTCGCCGTGGCGGACCTCTCCCTGGCCGAGTTCGGCCGCAAAGAGATCCGGCTGGCCGAGCACGAGATGCCCGGCCTGATGGCGTTGCGCCGCGAGTACTCGGAGGTCTACCCGCTCAAGGGCGCGCGGATCTCCGGCTCACTGCACATGACCGTGCAGACCGCCGTCCTGATCGAGACCCTGGTCGCCCTGGGCGCCGAGGTGCGCTGGGCGTCGTGCAACATCTTCTCCACGCAGGACCACGCCGCCGCCGCGGTCGTGGTCGGCCCCCACGGCACCGAGGAGGAGCCCAAGGGCATCCCGTGCTTCGCCTGGAAGGGCGAGACGCTGGAGGAGTACTGGTGGACCGCCGAGTCCATGCTGACCTGGCCGGACGGCGGCGGCCCGAACATGATCCTGGACGACGGCGGCGACGCCACGATGCTCGTCCACAAGGGCCTGCAGTACGAGAAGGCCGGCGTCGTGCCGCAGCCCGAGGCGGACGACCCGGAGGAGTGGAAGATCTTCCTGGGCACGCTGCGCGCCTCGTTGGCGGCCGACAGCGGCAAGTGGACCAAGATCGCCGAGGGCATCCGCGGCGTCACCGAGGAGACCACCACCGGCGTCATGCGGCTGTACCAGCTGGCCGCCGCCGGTGAGCTGCTGTTCCCGGCGATCAACGTCAACGACGCGGTGACCAAGTCGAAGTTCGACAACCGGTACGGCATCCGGCACTCGCTGATCGACGGCATCAACCGCGGCACCGACGTCCTCATGGGCGGCAAGGTGGCCGTGGTCTGCGGTTACGGTGACGTCGGCAAGGGCGCGGCGGACTCGCTGCGCGGCCAGGGCGCCCGCATCATCGTGACCGAGATCGACCCGATCTGCGCGTTGCAGGCGGCGATGGACGGCTACGAGGTCGCGACGCTGGAGGACGTGATCGGCCGCGCCGACATCGTCATCACCACGACCGGCAACAAGGACGTCGTGCGCATCGAGCACATGGCGGCCATGAAGCACCAGGCGATCGTGGGCAACATCGGCCACTTCGACAACGAGATCGACATGGCCGGCCTCGCCCGCTTCCCCGGCATCCGGCGGATCAACATCAAGCCGCAGGTCGACGAGTGGGTGTTCCCGGACGGCCACTCGATCCTGGTGCTGTCGGAGGGCCGCCTGCTCAACCTGGGCAACGCCACCGGCCACCCCAGCTTCGTGATGTCGAACTCGTTCTCCAACCAGGTGATCGCGCAGGTCGAGCTGTTCACCAAGCACCAGGAGTACGACAAGGAGGTGTACCGCCTGCCGAAGGTGCTGGACGAGAAGGTCGCCCGCATCCACCTCGAGGCGCTCGGTGGCAAGCTCACCAAGCTGACCAAGGACCAGGCGGAGTACATCGACGTCGACGTCGAGGGCCCCTACAAGCCCGAGCACTACCGGTACTGAGCCGGCGGATCGTGGGAACGGCCGGGGCGAGCGTCGCCCCGGCCGTTCTCAGGTCCACTCGACGCTGATCCCGGCCACGCCGGGGCCCACGTCCTCGAAGTACGCGCTGGCGAAGCCGCCCAGCCCGCACACCAGCTCCTCCAGGTCCACCGGCACGGCGTCGGCGTCGACCCGGAACTGCTTGGTGCACCGGGCGGGCAGGGCGCGCCGGTTGAACGCCAGTTGCAGCAGGTACCCGCGGCACGGTTCGCGGAACGCCCGCCGGTGGCCGGGTGTCGGCCCGCCCGTGTCGTCCACCACCGTGAAGCTGAACACGTGCTCCTCGCCCTCGGCGAGCCTGCGGTCGAACAGCAGTTCGAACGCCAGCCCGCGCGTGGCCAGCTGCCGGCGCAGCCGACCGAGCCGGCACCCCTCGCCGGGCCGCACGAGCGCGTTGTCGATCAGGCACCCCTCGTCGCCCTGGTGCACGGCCAGGTACCGGTCGGGCCCGGCCTTCGCCGCGCGCACCACCAGCCGGGTGCTGATCGACCGCTGCTCCCGTTCCGGCCCGATCAGCACGGTGTCGTGCACGGACAGCACCTCGATGTCGGTGTTCGCCCCGACGTCGCTGACCGCCTCGAACTCCGACAGCACCGGCACCGGCGACACCCAGCCGCTGGGACGGGCCAGCCGGGGCTGCGGCCGGTTGCCGACGAGCGCCACCAAGGACTCCGGCGGCAGCTTCAGGACGGTCTCCAGCGCGCGCACGGTGGCGATGGCGCGTGGCACCTCGGGGTGCCGCAGCCCGCGCTGCCAGTAGCTGAGCGTCGACTGTCCGACCTGGACGCCGAGCTGCTCCAGGTGCGCCCGCAGGCGGGCCAGGGACAGGCCGCGGTGCGCGATGGCGTCGTGCAGCGCGCGGTGGAACGGGCCGTACCGCAGGGTTTCGGCGAGGCCGCCGGGCAGGCTCCCGGGCGGGTGGGCGGTCTGCTGCTCAACCGGTCTGGCGTGCCCGGAATCCGCGGTCACCGCGGCACCACCCTTTCGCGCAACCGGAAATGGGCTTCACCGTAGTCACTCAATCTGGTGACGCAAAGGATCTCCGATCACCCGACTGGGCGATGTCATGCGGCCGATCGTGAGCGGACGGTGCCCCTTAGGGTGTTCTCGTGGGCAAACTCGTCGTGATCGAGGGCTTGGACGGCGCCGGCAAGCGCACCCTGGCCAAGGCGTTGACCGACGCGCTGGACGCGCGTGGCGCGAAGGTCGCCACGGGCGCCTTCCCGCGTTACGACGAGGACGTGCACGCCGATCTGGTGCGCGACGCGTTGCACGGCAGGCTGGGCGACCTCACGGATTCGGTGTACGGCATGTCGGTCCTCTACGCGCTGGACCGGCGCGGGGCGGCCGACCGGATCCGGGCCGACCTCGACCAGTACGACGTCGTGCTGCTCGACCGGTACGTGGCGTCCAACGCGGCCTACGGCGCGGCCCGGCTGCACCAGGGCGCGGACGGGGAGTTCGTCGAGTGGCTCCGGTCGCTGGAGGTGGATCGCTTCGGGTTGCCGATCCCGGATCTGCACCTGCTCTTGCGC
Source organism: Actinosynnema sp. NPDC037264 (assembly GCF_055603705.1). Taxonomy (NCBI): domain Bacteria; kingdom Bacillati; phylum Actinomycetota; class Actinomycetes; order Pseudonocardiales; family Pseudonocardiaceae; genus Actinosynnema; species Actinosynnema sp. NPDC037264. Next base: position 8,597 of record NZ_JBVJVK010000110.1, read on the forward strand.
GTGCCGGCGGGCGTCGCGGCGGACCGCGCGGCCAACCGCGAGGTGGAAGAGGCCCGGGGGCGGGACCTGTACGAATCGGACGGTGGGCTGCAAGCGCGCTGCGCCGCCGTGTACGACGGGTTGGCCGCAGCCGCGTGGCTGTCACCGTGGGAAGTGCTGGACGGCACCGTTGACCTGCGCGTCGAGGAGATCCTCGATCGGTGGTTCACCCATTAGTGTTACAAAGTAACAAAACGTCACCACTCCGCCGATGAGTCGCAGAGGATTCGCGTTTCGGCGGGACGAGGTGGGCACGTGGATCGGCGGCAGAGACTGGCTACGGAGTGGACGCGCACGACGACCAGCAGCGATGACCGCTGGGCGGTGCGTGGACTCCCGGCCACTAGTGGGACGATGTTGAGTATGAAGGCACGCGTGCTCGTCGTGGACGACGACCCCGCTCTGGCGGAGATGCTGACCATCGTGCTGCGGGGCGAGGGCTTCGACACCGCTGTGGTGGCCGACGGCGCCCGCGCGCTGCCCGCGCTGCGCGAGCTGAAGCCCGACCTGGTCCTGCTGGACCTGATGCTGCCCGGCATGAACGGCATCGACGTCTGCAAGGCGATCAGGTCCGAGTCGGGCGTACCGATCGTGATGCTGACCGCGAAGAGTGACACGGTGGACGTGGTGCTCGGCCTGGAGTCGGGCGCGGACGACTACGTGGTCAAGCCGTTCAAGCCGAAGGAGCTGGTGGCGCGCATCCGCGCCCGCCTGCGCCGCACCGAGGCGGAGCCCGCCGAGGTGCTCCAGATCGGCGACCTGACCATCGACGTGCCCGGCCACGAGGTGCTGCGCGAGGGCAAGCCGATCCAGCTCACGCCGCTGGAGTTCGACCTGCTCGTGGCGCTGGCCCGCAAGCCGCGCCAGGTGTTCACCCGCGAGGTGCTGCTGGAGCAGGTGTGGGGCTACCGGCACGCCGCGGACACCCGGCTGGTGAACGTCCACGTGCAGCGGCTGCGCTCCAAGGTCGAGCGCGACCCGGAGCACCCCGAGGTGGTGCTGACCGTGCGCGGTGTCGGGTACAAGGCCGGACCTCCGTGATCGGAAAGCGCTGGAGATGACCGAGCGTTGGTTCGACCCCGTGGTGCGCGAGGTGCGCCGCGGGGTCGAACGCGCTCGCAGGCAGGCGATCACGTTCGGCGAGCTGTGGCGGCGCTCGTTGCAGCTGCGGGTCGTGGTGAGCACGCTCGCGCTGTCGTCGGCCGTGGTGTTCGTGCTGGGCATGGTGCTCCAGGTGCAGATCACCGGCCAGCTGCTGGAGACCAAGATCGAGGCGGCGGTCCGGCAGGCCGAGGCGAGCGCGGCGGCGATCCAGCCCGACCTGGCGGGCCTCAACCCCGGCCCCGACAGCGTGAAGACCCGGTTCACCACCGCCCTGAACAAGATCAACACTTCCGGGGTCGACCTCGACCCGACCAGTTCCGGCGCGGGCGCGTTCGAGCCGGTGCTCCGCGACCCCGTCGGCACCGGCTCCGACGGCCTGCCGGTCGCCGTCGGCCAGTACGAGGACGTGCCGGACGGGCTGTTCAAGATGCTCGAACGGGGCAGCGCCGGCTACCAGATCACCACCGTGGAGCGGGAGACCGGACCCACCACGCTGCTGGTCGTCGGCAAACCGGTGAACAGCTCCGCCCGCGCCATGCACCTGTACCTGCTGTTCCCGCTGACCAGCGAACAGGCCACCGCGGACGTCGTGCAGAGCACGCTCGTGGTCGGCGGCGTGGTGCTGCTCCTGCTGCTCGCGCTCATCGCGAACCTGGTCACGCGGCAGGTGGTCCGACCCGTGCGGCAGGCCGCCGAGATCGCCGAGCGGTTCGCCGACGGCAGCCTCGACCAGCGGATGCCCGTGGTCGGCGAGGACGACGTGGCGCGGCTGGCCGAGTCGTACAACGAGATGGCCGCCAGCATCCAGCGCCAGATCCACCAGCTGGAGGAGTTCGGCCAGCTGCAACGCCGGTTCACCTCCGACGTCTCCCACGAGCTGCGCACGCCGTTGACCACCGTGCGGATGGCCGCGGACGTGCTGCACGCCTCGCGCGAGCAGTTCCCCGGCGGCCTGGCCCGGTCGACCGAGCTGCTGGTCGACGAGCTGGACCGGTTCGAGTCGCTGCTCGGCGACCTGCTGGAGATCAGCAGGCTCGACGCGGGCGTCGAGGAGCTGGCCGCCGAGCTGGTCGACATCCGGGTGCTGGCCAGGCGCGCCCACGACGCCGTGCGCGCCATCGCCAACAGCAACGGCACCACGATCGTGATGGACCTGCCCGATCACGAGGTCAACGCCGAGCTGGACTCCCGCCGCGTCGAGCGGATCCTGCGCAACCTGCTGGCCAACGCCATCGACCACGGCGAGGGCCTGCCGGTCGAGCTGACGCTGCGCGGCGACGGCGAGGCGGTCGCGGTGACCGTCCGGGACCACGGCGTCGGCCTGCGCCCCGGCGAGGCCGACCTGGTGTTCAACCGGTTCTGGCGCGCCGACCCGTCCCGCAACCGCCGCACCGGCGGCACCGGCCTCGGCCTGTCGATCAGCCTGGAGGACGCGCGGCTGCACGGCGGCCGGCTGGAGGCGTGGGGCGAACGCGGCCACGGCGCGGTGTTCCGGCTCACCATCCCGTGCCGGCTGGGCCACGAGCTGACGTCCAGCCCGCTGCCGCTCGAACCGCCCGACCTGCCGCCCGTGGTCGAGCCGGAGCCGGGCGAGCCCGAGCCGGTGGAGGAGGTCGAGCTGACCGAGGAGGAGATCACGTGGCAGCCCGCGCAACCGGTCACCGGCGAACGCGAGGAGGTCCGGTGAGGATCCTCGCGGTGCTCCTGGCCGTGCTCGTGGCCGCCGGCTGCGCCGCGATCCCCACCGAGACGTCCCCGATCGCGGTGAACCCGTCGGCGGGCAACGCCACCCAGGCCGCCGCGCCCGAGCCGGTCGAGGACATCGACCCGTTGACGCTGGTCCGCGAGTTCGTCAACGCCTCGGCCAACCCCGAGGGCGACTACGCGGCGGCCAAGGCGTACCTGACCGAGGACGCGAAGAAGGCGTGGAACACCAAGGGCACGCCGACGATCATCGACACCACGTTCAACACCGTGCCGACGCCGGGCGTGACGGCGGACGACAAGAACCGCACCGTGCTGCTGCAAGGGCGCAACGTCGGCCGGTTGCAGCTGGAGGACAACTCGTTCATCCAGCTCATCGGCCCCCTCGACACCCCGATCGGCATCGAGCGCGACGCCGAGGACCAGTGGCGCATCTCCGCGCCCCCCGACGGCGTCTACGTGCCGCTGGGCGGGTTCCAGCAGAACTACCGCCGGGTCACGCTGTTCTTCTACAGCCCGGACTTCAGCGTGCTCGTGCCCGACCCGCGCTGGGTGGTCATCGCGCCGTCCACGTCGATCCCGAGCCGGGTGACGAGCCTGCTGCTCAAGGGGCCCGCGGTGGGCATGAGGGGCGCGCTGGTCTCGGCCATCCCGAACGGCGCCGCGCAGCGCAAGAACACCTCCGAGGCAGACGACGGCGCGCTGGAGGTCGACCTGACCAAGGTCGGCGACATCACGGTGCAGACCGGCAAGCAGATCATCGCCCAGGTGGTGAGGTCGCTCGCGGGCGTGTCCAGCAGCCGGATCCGGGTCCTGGTCGAGGGCCAGCCGATCAGCTCCGAGCAGCTCGAGTGGCGGCCCGCCGACGTGCAGACCGGTGAGGAGCTGGCCACGCCGAACGCGGGCCTCAACGGGATGCTGGTCGGCAACGGGCGGGTCAAGCAGATCAACGGCGACGCGGTGCCCGGACCCGCCGGCTCCGGCGACTACCAGGTGCTGAGCGCGGCGCAGTCGCTAGACGGCAGCCGGCTGGCCGTGGTGAACCGGGTGGCGGGCGACGCCGTGCGGCTGCGGGTCGGGCCGGTGCAGGAGCCGTTGGCCGAGGTCGACCTGCGCGCGTCGACCATGACCAGACCGACGTGGCTGCTCAGCGGGCGCCAGGGCGAGCCGGGCATCGAGGTGTGGACGGTCGCCGACGGCGCGAACGTGGTGCGCGTGATCAAGACCGACAGCGGGTGGACGGCGAACGCGGTCAACGCCTCCGAGCTGGCCGAGCTGGGGCGCATCACCGACCTGCGGCTCTCGCGCGACGGCACGCGGGTGGCGGCCGTGGTGGACGGCAAGCTCGTGGTGGCGGCGGTGGTGCGCGGTCAGGACGCGGCGGTGTCGCTGCGGTCGCCGCGCCACCTGCAGCCGTCCCAGCTGGGCGCCAGCGCGTTGGGGCTGGACTGGCTGGCGCAGGACGTGCTGGTGGTGAGCACGTCGCTGGTCGCCTGGCCGATCGCGAAGGTGAACATCGACGGGGTGCGGGTGGAGCGGTACAACACGTCGAACCTGACCGTGCCGGTGGCGTCCGTCACCGCAGCCCCCGGTCGCAACGTGCTGGCGGTGGACCAGAGCGGGCTGTGGAGCGCGAACGACGTGGGTGACGTGTGGCGTGCGTCGACGACGAAGGTGGAGCCGGGCACCCAGGCCTTCTACCCGGGCTGAGCGGTGTTCGACGGCCGCAGCTCCGCGGGCGGCCCCTCGGCCGCCTGACGCGAGCGTCACGGTGGGCGTCGATCCATCTTCACCCGATCGAGAACGTCGCGCACCTCGGCGGAGGGGCCTGGATTGTCGGTGGTCGCCGGCACCGTGGCGACCGTGCTGATCAACCTGCTGTTCCCGCCCCGCTGTCCCGGCTGCGGTCTGTGGGGCGTGCGGCTCTGTGCCCGCTGCCTGGCCCTCTTCGGGATGCCGAAGCGCGTGCCCGGCGCCGGCCCGCCGGTGTTCGCCCTCGCCGCGTACGCGGGCGCGGCGCGTGAGCTGGTGCTCGCGTTCAAGGAGCGCGGGCGCCGTGAGCTGGCGGCCGTGTTCGGCGCCCTGGTGGCCGCCGCCGTGCCCGGGCTGCCCGGTGTCGGGCCCGCGCCGTGGCTCGTCCCGGCGCCGTCGCGCGCGTCGGCCGCCCGTGCCCGCGGCGGTTCCCACGTGCTGAGAATGGCACGTGCGTCCGGCTTTTCCACGGCGCCCGCGCTCGCGTTCACGAGAGGCGTCCGCGATTCCGTGCGGCTCGACGCGGCCTCGCGAGAGGCGAATCTCGCGGGACGCGTCCGGCTCGTCCCGGATCGCCTGCCACCACCGGGCACATCGGTCGTCCTGCTGGATGACGTCGTGACGACCGGATCGACGGCGCGCGCGTGCGTTTCGGTGTTGAAAGCGGCCGGATTGCGGGTACCCGCTGTCCTCACGCTGACCACCGCACGCGGAACCCACCCACACGGGTGAATCCAGCCGGGAACCTCCCGGGACGCTCGGCCGTTGGCCGGTTATGACGCCCGCGCAGAGGCCGTTCGACGTAACCACTCTGCCGACGGGTGCCTGTGCCGGTCTCGGCCGTTCGGGTGAGCGGTCGTGGGTGTGGCGTTGGAGCGCGCCCGCGTGGCGCGCTGCCGACAGCGGTTTTTCGTCGCTCTGCGTCACGACAAGAAAATCTTGGAGTTCCCCCGCCCCAGGGGCTGTCGCAGCGGCGAATACCGGGCTAACGTGCACCGCTATCAGCGTTCCCGGCACGCGGGGAGGAGGCGAACAGCCCATGACCCTGGCGCCGGTGGGGCGCTGAGGGGCCACCCTCAGCGACATAGTCCGCGAACATGATCGCGAATCCGGCGCCCAAGCGATCCAAAGCCATTGCTCGCAGCAAAGCGAGGGAGGTCGTGTATGGACATCGTCGTTAAGGGCCGCAACGTCGAGGTGCCCGATCACTACAGGGTTCACGTCGCCGAAAAGCTGGCCAGGCTTGAGCGTTACGACCGCAAGGTCATCCGCTTCGACGTGGAGCTTTTCCACGAGCCGAACCGCAGGCAGTCGAAGAACTGCCAGCGCGTCGAGATCACCGGCAAGGGGCGCGGTCCGGTGGTTCGTTCCGAAGCATGTGCGGGCGACTTCTACGCCGCCCTGGACTCCGCGGTGAGCAAGCTCGAGAACCGGTTGCGGCGCTCGCATGACCGCAGGCGCGTGCACCACGGGCGACGTGCCCCGGCATCGGTCGCCGAGGCGACCAGCGGACTCGGGGAGTCCCTGCCGCTGCGCACCGACAGCGACGGCGGTCAGGCACAGGGCATGTGGCTCGGCCACACCGCCGTGCTGGAAGCAGCCGAACCGGAACCCGCGCGCGAGGGCATGGCGGAAGTGCCCGCGCAGCGCTGGGAAGACGGTGTCGAGGACAACCTGCCCGGCCAGATCGTGCGCGAGAAAGAGCACACGGCCAAGCCGATGACCGTCGACCAGGCCCTCTACGAGATGGAACTGGTCGGCCACGACTTCTACCTGTTCTCCGACGCCGACAGCGGCCGTCCGAGCGTCGTCTACCGCCGGAAGGGGTTCGACTACGGCGTGATCAGGTTGGCCTGAGCGCCACCTGACCACGGTCCCCTCACTCGACTTCGCGCGGCCCCCGGCGTCTTCTGCTTGGGTTCTAGTGGTCGTCGCAACACCCCAGTTGGGGAGTTGTGGTGGATTTCGAGATCCGGGATCGGTCGGTCAACCTGGGCGGTCGGCGTC
>NZ_JBVJVK010000111.1:0-12905 GCF_055603705.1 Actinosynnema sp. NPDC037264
CGTCGGACTCGTCCTGGCCACCGGCCAGGCACACACCCGACCGGCCCACCACAAGGTGGGCACCAAACCCCGCCGAACAGGTTAAAAGACAAGCTTAGAGCGCCACCTTCTCCTACAGGCGAAGACGCCGGTCAGTGGGCCTGTGCGGGGATCCGCTGGTGGCCCAGACTCGCTTGTCCACAAGCCGGTGAACACATCGGGGGCGGGCACGTGGTCTCGCTCGGGTTCGCGTATCGCCATTGGTCCACCGGTCGTCCGTTGCTCTGGTGACCCTTCCATTCCTGTTCTCGCAAATCTTTCTGCATACGGCTTTCCTATTTGCTGTCGCCCTTTGCTTCGCTCTGTGGGTTCGACGCATTTAGTGGCGTTGGACTGCGTGATGCTGCGTGCCCGTCGATTTACTGACAGTCGGATTTGTGTCCCGTGGGTGGTGCTGAATTGGTGGCCGGGCAGCCGTTCCGGAAAGAGTCTTGAAAATGAGCCGGCGAACTGTTGCGGTATTCCTGCCGACGGGTGGCAATTAATTGTCACCAGAGAAGCCGGGAATCGCATCGAATTCCCGCCGTTGTCGAACCGAAGTGCCCAGGTTGCGCGTTGGGTGACCGGCGCGTATCGGCATCCGGTGAGATCGTCACGATGCATGAACTTTCGTGTACGGCGTTGCCCGCGCCGGGCGCGGCCGGCACGGCGGGCGTTCGGTGCGGTGGTCAGGGTGCCGGGAAACCGTTGGGAATGGCGACGATGCCCACACCGGCCGCCACCGCCCGGCCGGCGGTGGCGGCGGTTCCCCGGTTGCGTAGCGGTGAGCTGCGCGCGATGGTCGCCGGCGTCCTGGCCGACAGCGCGCCCGCCGCGTTGACCCCGCGCGTGATCGTGGCCAGGTTGAACCGGTCTTCCGGGGCGGTGGGCAATGCGTGCCGGACGTTGGCCGGTCAGGGTGCGGCTGAGGTCGCGTCGATATCGCCGCTGGCCTATCGGGCGACCACCACCACGGTGACCGCCGCCGCCCCGGCGGTCACCGCCGCGCCGCGCCGGAAACCCGCCGCCGCCCGACGGACGGGAACCGCGTCCACGGGTGCCCCTGCCGCGCCCGCCGGGAAAGGATCGGCGGCGGGCGCGGGTTCGGCGGGCGCGGTGACCGGTCCGGTGTTGCGTCCCAACGGCACGGAGTACCACCCGCGTTTGGTGGCGGGGACGATGTTGCCCGACGTGACGGCATTGCGGCGATTGAAGGAGGCGGGGGTCGCCGCGCTGTTGTACGGGCCACCGGGGACGGGCAAGACGTCGGTGGTGGAGGCGGCGTTCCCGGACTGCGTCACGGTCCAGGGCGACGGGGACACGGTGGTGGCCGACCTCGTGGGCGACTACACGAAGACCCCGGACGGGGAGTTCGTGTTCGTGCACGGCCCGCTGGTCCGCGCGATGCGCGAGGGCGTGCCGTTGTTCATCGACGACGCGACCCTGATCCCGCCGACCGTGCTCGCCGTGGTCTACCCCACGATGGACGGCCGCCGCCAGATCATCGTGAAGGCCAACGGGGGAGAGGTCGTGGACGCCACGCCGGGGTTCTACGTGATCGCCGGCCACAACCCCGGCGTGCACGGGGCGGTGCTCACCGACGCCCTCTCGTCCCGGTTCTCCGTGCAGGTCCAGGTGTCCAGCGACTACGACCTCGCCGACCAGTTGGGGGTGGACCCGAAGGCGGTGCGTGTGGCACGCAACCTCGCCACCCGGCAGGAACGCGGCGAGGTCGGTTGGGCACCGCAACTACGGGAATTGTTGGCGTTCAAGAAGATCGCCGCCGTACTCGGGATAGACGCCGCCGCCGCGAACCTGGTGGGCATCGCCCCGGAAGAGGACCGGGAGACCGTCGCCGCCGTCGTGCGCGACGCCTTCGGACGCATCGTCAAGCCCCTCGCCCTGGGAGCCCGCATCACGACCACACGCTGACCCGCCCCCGCCGACACACGACAGTCCCGGAAGGACATTCGCCATGAGCACCCACTTCACCGCCGACCCGGACGCCACCGGTGCCGCCGTGTTCCCGACCCGCCCGGAATGGCTGACCCTGTCCGCCGCCATCGCCGACGAGGTCCCCGTGATCGCCGACCGGAACGACCTCGTGGTCAGCGTCGCACCCGGCGCGGGCAGCGGTGCCCCGGCGTGTTTCTACCCCGCCCGCGCGCTGATCGAAGTCGACGGCGACCACCTCGGCGTCGACCCCGCCACCGTCGACCCCGCGAACCTGTCCGACCGGTCCCGCTACGCCCCGACATGGGGCGCGCTGACCCACGAGTGCGGACACGCCAAACACACCGCCTGGGAACCACCGCCCGACGCCCCGCCCGGCGTGGTCGCCGCCGCCATGCTGCTGGAAGAGCCCCGCATGGAAGCCGCCCAGGTACGCCGCCGCCCGGACGACCGGCACTGGCTGCGGGCGTGCGTCAAGGGCATCGTCGCCGCCGACCTGCACCTGTTCGCCAACCCCGCCACCGCCCCGCAGATGACCAAAGTCGACGCCGCCCGCGCCTCCGCCCTGCTGCTGGGACGCGCCGACGGAGGCGTACTCACCCGAGCCGAGGTCGCTCCGGTCACCCGGGTCGTGCGGGACGTGCTCGGCGAGGACGCCCTGGACAAGCTGCGGGCGGTGTGGCGCACGGCGTTGCGCACCGCCGCCGACGACGACGCAACCATGCTCGACCTCGGGCGGCAGTGGTGCGAGATCACCGCACCGACCCGAGCACCGGCGACCCGGACCCCGGCGTGGCACCCGACCCGTCCACCCCGTCCGGCGGCACCAACGCAACCGCTGGCGCAACAGGCACCCGTCCCTCACCGGTGGCACTTCGTCCCCGTCCCTGTTGGCGGGTGCGATCGCCGCCGTGTTGGACGACGTGGCGCGGCGGGTGGCGCGGGAGAAGGCGCCGGAGGACCCCGCCGCCGTCGCTGCCGCCAACAGGGCGCGCGAGGCCGCTGCCAACAAGTTCGCCCACCAGGCGGCGCGTGGAGTATTCGAGGTCGGAGGTCCCCGTGACGGGCGCACCGCCACCACGGGCACCCGCCCACCCACCCCGCAGGAGCGGTCGGCGGCACGGGTGTTGGCGCGGGCGTTGGACACCGCCGGCATCCGGGAACGGGTCGCGGTCAAGTCCGGTTCGGAAGTGCCGCCGGGGCGGTTGCGGATGCGCGGGGTGCGCGCCGCCGAAGCGCAACGCGCAGCAGGGGCGACCGTGACTGCGTAAGCGTTCACCCGCATGACCCGCATCCCGGTGCCGACCCCGCCGCTGCGGCTCGGGGTGGCGTGCGACGTGTCCGGCACGATGGGCTGGGCACGCGCCCACGTGGCGGCGGCGTGGATCCTCGCCGCCGCCGCCCGTCACACCAGGGTGCCTGCCCAGACCGCGAGCGTGATCTTCGGTCACCACGTGCGCCCGCTGACCCGCCCCGGTGAGTACCCCGCCGAGGTCACCGAGTTCGCCTCCCGCGACAACTGGGAGGACATCCCCACAGCCCTCGACGCCCTCGACGGTGCCCTCGGGCTGTCCCGACCCGGCGCGGCCCGACTGCTGGTCGTGATCTCCGACGGCCGATTCCGAGACCAACCCCGCCGCGACGGACAGCGCAAACTCGACCGCCTGTGCACGGCCGGGTGCGCGGTGCTGTGGCTGACAACCAACCCCGACGACACCCCTCTCGACGGCACGACCGTGCACCTGCTCGCCGACCCCATCACCACCGCCCGCGCCATCGGGCACGCCGCCACCGCCGCCCTACGCGTCACCCGCTGACCCCCACGCCGGGTCGATACCCGCCCCGTGCCCAGAACGAGGAGCCCACGTCATGATCTCGTGGAAGAACCGGGTCGTGAAGACCATGCTCGCCACCGCGCCCCGGATGCAAGGATCGTGGGGCGTCGCGACCGCGATACGGTGGGACGACAGGACCACGATCGTCGACGGTGAGTACGTCAAGCAGTTGACATCCGTACCCGACGACGAGAGTTTCGGGGGAGCGGCGAGGCTGGTCGACGCGACCAGCGGGTTGGCGTTCCACGTAATGCCACCGTGGAACGCGGCCAAATCGACCGGCTATGTGCTGGTGCCCGCAGTGCCGCCCGACCTGGAGCGGAACTACCACCCCACGCACCGGGACCACCAAATCCCGGTGTCGTTCGACATGCCCTCGGCCGACGTCGCCGAACTCCTCAACACCCGCCTGCCGCGCTACCACGACCTCATCCGACAAGCCCGAGAGGAAAAGGCGAACGGCGACCACGCGATGGCGAGGGCCGTCGAGATCGTCACCGCTGCAGCGGTGACGATCGGAACGGCGAAGCCGACACCCATCACGGCACACCCGCCACGGCGGGGAACGCACGGAATCGAGTGGTTCGGTACAGCCGGTCCGCTCCAGGTGGACGCCCACACGAGCGGAAGCCGTCTCACCATCAGCTTCTCCCTACCGGTCAGAGACTTCGAGGACACCATCGCAGCCCTCGCCACCGTGATCCGGATCTGACACACGACGCACCCACCACGACCCCCGGCATCAGAACGCATAGCCGCCACCAGGCCGTGTCCGCCCCAGCAACCAACCCGCCGATCGACACATGCGAAGTGATCACGATGACCGACGCCACCCGACCCACGACGGTGGACGAGCCGATCGCCGCATTGTCCGCCTACCGCCCGACCACGGCCCTGAGGGTCGCCACGCAACCGGGCCACCGATGCACCTCCTCGCGCGGGTGGTGTGCACCCCGACGACGCCGACGGTATCCCGTCCACCGACCCGTCCGTGATGCGGCTCGGCACAGGTGAGCAGGTCGGCTACCTCCCCGCTTCCGCCGCCGACGCCCTCGGGTGGCCGCGATGACCACCACGTCGCTCGGACTCGCCGAACGCGCGGTACGCGCCGCGCACGCCCACCGCGCCGCCGACCCTGACGGATTCCGCCGTCGCCACGACAACCCCGAGACGTGGAACCGGTGGGCACGTCGCGCCCGTGTCGTCCGCACCGTCGCCACCGCCCTGCACGTACCGGTGGATGCCGTGCTGGTCACCGACGACCCCCACCGCACCTATCCCACCCGCACCGGAGACGTCCCCGGCGACTTGATCACCGTCACCGACCCGCCGACCGGGAGCACGTGGCGGTTCATCCCCGACCACACCACCCCCGGCCAGGCGTGGCTGCTGCTCGACCGTTGCCCCGGCTGCGACGCCGAGGTCGTCGTCACCAGAGTCGCCGCCCTGGCCGACCTCGGCGACCACCTCGGCCCCGACCGCGACACACAACCTGCCTCGTGGAACCCGATCCGGCCGACCACCGGCCAGGCTGTAACGGCCACCGAACCGCGCTGGCCGAGCTGACCTCGCCCGGCGCGGCCACGGCGAAGGGCCGTTCGAAGGGCCGTGGGCTTGAAACCCGGGTGATCCAATGACCGGCTGTGCGGTGGTCGATCGTGCGGGCAAGGGCCTTCGGTGGTGCTGAAACACGGCGGCTGCCGGACCCGACAACAAGAGTTGTAGGGCCGATGGCATGGTCCAGGCCGTTCCGTACGCACCGGGGGAGACCGCGTGCTCAGGATTCACTTCACCCGCGATGACGTTGCCCGGACCCGGATCGCGCCGGCTCCGGATCCGCTCTGGGAACTGGTGATGGGCCTGCACCTGCTCCGGCCGCAACCAGGCGACCTGTTGTTCCGGGACTGGCGCCGAACCGCCGCGGCGGCCATCCGGCGGGCCGCGCTGGGCGACCGGCTGAGCCTGCTGCTGGCGTTGACCCCGCCCGTCGGGTACTTCCCGGACTTCCTCAACCCCAGCGCGGCCATGGCCGGCCTGGACCACGGCCTGGAGGTCATCCGGTCTACTCCGAAGGCCGCTCTCGACCACGACCTGCGGCATCTCGCGCGGACGCGACACCTGCCCGACGACGCCCGCAAGCTCGCCCACGGTGAACCGGCGGTGCTCGTAGAACTCACCGGAACCATGCGCACGTGCTACCGGCTGATGATCACCCCCTACCGGCGGACGATCGAGGCGGCTGTCGAACGCGACCGGCAGCTGCGTGCCCGTGCCCTGGCCGACGGCGGCGTCGAGGGCCTGTTGGCCGGCATGCGCCCCACGATGAGCTGGGACTCGGGCGAGCTGCGCATCCCGGGGCACCGCGACCAGGACCTGCACCTCAACGGTCGCGGCCTGCTGCTCGTCCCCTCGTACTTCTGCCTCACCGGGCCCGTGACGATGTTCGACCCCACGCTGCCACCGGTGGTGGTCTACTCCGTGGCCAAGCAACCCGACGCGCTCGTCGCCGACCCGCGACGGGACCCGGGCACCCTCGCCGCGTTGATCGGCGCCACCCGGGCCGTGGTCTTGGCGAGGATCGCCGAGTGCCCGAACCCGACCACCACCGCCATCGCCCGCCGGGTTGGGATCTCGCCGGGCACCGCCAGCGAGCACGCCACCGTCCTGCGCCAAGCCGGTCTCATCACCAGCCACCGGGACGGCAACCGGATGCTGCACCACCCGACCGCGCTCGGGCTGGCACTCCTCGGCCACGACTACGTGCCGGCCGTGACCGAGCGACCCTGACGGCGCACCGAGCCCTCTCATTCGGCCGTGGCCGAAGGTCGTTGACGACGTCGACGGGACCGGGTGACGCTTCCGGACCGGTGCGGCGGAACGCGAACCGCCGCCGCAGGTCGGAACAACCGAACGAAGGGGGAGCAAGCTGTGCGAAAAGCGATCGTGGCCGTTGTCCTGGTGCTCGCGGGAGTCGTCGTGCCGGTCGGTTCGGCAGCGGCTGATCCCGAGTTCCTGATCCGGGCGCGCCACAGCGGCAAGTGTCTCGACGTCGTCGGCGGTGCGACCTACAACGGTGCCAGGGTCCAGCAGTGGGACTGCAACGGGTCGCCGCACCAACGCTGGCTGATGTACATGGACAGCATCGGCGACTACCAGATCGTCAACGCCAACAGCGGAAAATGCCTCGACGTGGAGGCCGCTTCGAAGAGCGACGGCGCGCCGGTGCATCAGTGGGACTGCAACGGCGGCAAGCACCAGAGGTTCTTCATCCACGACCAGGAGCGGCTCGTGCCGACCCACGACTTCAGGAAGTGCCTGGACGTCACGGGCGGACCGGGTGCGGTCGGCAATGGCGCGCTGATCCAGCAGTGGACCTGTCTCGACGGCTACCCGACGAACCAAAGCTTCTACTAGGACTATTCGTCGATTATCCGGCACGGCAATCGATTGGAGACACCCCATGAGAACACGCCTTGCCCGCGCGTTGGCCGCGCTCGCCGCGGTGTTGGCACTCGGTGCCGGGAACACCGGCACTGCCGCAGCCGCGGCACCCGGCCCCTGCCTCGACGGCGCGGAGTGGCTGCCGCGCTTGACCGCCGGTCCGTCCGACTCGTACGGCCCGTCGGCGACCGGCTATTACGTCACCAGCAACCGGTGTCGGGACATCAACATCAACATCATCAGCTCGCCCAGCTACACGGAGTGGACCGCACTCACCCGCGTCTGCTGGGTCAACCACGGTTACTGCAACAACTGGAGGACCGTCCCGTGGGACGGCGAGTGGCACGTGATCGCCACCGACGTGCTCGACGGCACCAAATACCGGATGGAGTTCCACTGGCCGGAACCGATGTGGGGCTCGGAGTGGAGCGTGCGCTACGCACACTGACCCCGTCGTCGGGGACACGGCCAACGGCTGCCGACGCACGACACCGCACCGGATGGCCGTGACCCACATTCGAACCGCCTCGGGTGGGCGACGGCGCGCCGAAGCGCTGTGTGTCCGTGACACCCGAGGCGGTCCACTCCGTCCTGCACGGCTTCGACGAGGAAGCCGCACGTCGGCAGTCGAAGCGGGTGGTGCCGGTCGGAACTCCGGCCTGGAGCGGTCGCCGGATCGGTGTCGCCGAATGGCGGTTGCCGAGTACGACACACGACATGGCACTCGGCGGACCGGACGCGCTGGCCGAGCGGTTCACCGCAGTGGGCTGAATCGGCTGCGGCGTGGGGGCATGGGGTTCTCGGACAGGGCTTGCCTGGGCGGCTGTGGGGGAAGGGCCGTCGGCGGTCCCGCTCGGGCCGCCGACGGCTGTAGAGAATCAAGTCCGGGCAAGAGCGCAGACCGACGTTCGGCCGGGCGTCACAGTTGGGAGATCAGTTCCCGACCTTGCCGGGCCAGTTCGGGCAGGGCTTTCGCAGGGATGCCGTTGCGCAGCACGGTGCCGAGCAGTTCAGCGAGACGGTGCCCTGGGCAGCTCCTCTTGGCGTGTCCGACCGCGGCGGCGGTCAGGTCGAGGTCCCGTCGCGAGTAGGCGAATGCGGCCAGGAGGGCGGCCGGCTCGGCTCGTTCGGGCGCGGGGCTGGCCCGGACCAGTTCGGTCCACAACGCCTCGGCGCGGTCGGCGTGCTCGCCGGCGGCGAAGGACAGGCAGGCGTCGCGGACCAGCGGGTGGGTCAGTGCGAAAGCCAGGTCGGCGACCTCGCGATCGGTCAGCGGTTGCGTGCGGTCGCCGGCGCGGAGCACATGTTGGTGCAGCAGGTCGAAGCGGCTTCGCCGAGGGCTGGGTTGTCCTGGGGCGGCGGGGCGGTCCTCGGCGGTGGGGTCGGTTCGGCGATGGAGGTCGTCGAGCAGTTCGACCCGTCGCGCGAGGACGTCCTGTGGGTCGGGCAGCAGGACCGTCGGGGTGGTGGTGCCGACCGTGGCTCGGTTGGTGACGACCCAGACCCGCTGTCCGTCGAAGGTGTAGACCCAGTCGGCGTGGCGGAGGTCCTGCCATGGCCACGGCCATCCGTCCGACGGCGGATAGCGCAGGCCGTCGTCCTGGTCGGCCCAGGTGTCGACCAGGGCGGCTGTGGCGGTGGTGAAGGTGTGCGGGTCGGTTGCCTCCAGTAGCCTTCGGCCGGAGTCGATGGCCGCAGTGACGCCGGGTCGGCGTCGTTTTGGACGGAACCGAGCCAGCGCGGGTGGGCGCCGTGCTCGTCGTAGAAGTCGGCGATGGCGTGCTCTTCGTGATCGGCGGCGGTGGCGTCCGCCGGGCCGGTGATGCGCATGGTTGTACTCCCGTAGATCGTTCGGTGTGTGGGGTGGTGAGGCGGGCGGCGATACCCGCGCCCCGGGCCGTCAGCTGCGTACGGCGGAGTCGTCGTGGGCTGGGGCGAGTGCGTACTTCCTGGGCTTGTCGCTTGTGCGCACGGCGTAGCCGTCGGCGACCAGCTTCTCCAGCGCGTTGTGCACCGCACCGGCCGACCGGTCCAGCGCCCTGCCCATCGCGTTCGGGCTGAAGTCCTGACCGGAGTGCTCCCGCAGGTAGTCCTCGACCATCCCGCGCAACGCCCCGGTGCCAACCGCTCGCCCTTCGACCTCGTATCCGCCTGCGTCTCATCCGCCGCAGCAGCTGGCCGGTCGTCTTCGGCCAGGTCGTCCTCGGGAGCGGGCTGGTCACCGGTCGGCCCGTCGTCCGCAGACGGGTCTCCAGCGGAGGGCTGGTCATCGGTGATGATCGACCAGCGGTCGGCCGGACGCGATCCACCGTCGGCGATCCCGGAGGTGCGGGTGACGAGGCCGTCCTTCTCCCAGCGGGTAAAGATTTTAGGTGCGGTGGACTTGCCGATCCCGGCGGCGGTCGACAGCGTGGCGGCGGTGCTGCCGGGGTTGGCCAGCCTGCCACAGTTTCTCCTCGGTATCGGTGCGCGGCTTCGCCGGGTCGGGGACAGCCCGCAGCGTCGGTGTGGCATTGGTGGACATGACTACCTCGCAGCAAGTGACGTGTGGTGTGGTGGTCATGCCCCGGCCGGAGCGGGTGCGGCCCCCGGTGCGCATCCGGTAGTACCGGGCCGCACGACTATGGACGCTTCCTTGCCCCGTGAAGTCAAGCGGAACGTCGAAACAATCTATCCGTCCCCTGTGGACGGTTGACGCAACGGTCAACCTCTGCGCACCAAAGGGCTACTTCGACAGGGGTCGTCGCACACCATGCGATTACACCTCGAGGTTATGAAGCGTCCATCCACGTCGACCCTTCTAGCTGGTCCGGCTGGTCGTCGGGGTCGCCATGACCGGGCAGGACGTCGGGTTGTGGCTGCGCCGACACGGCTTCACACCGCAACGTCGGCCCGCTGCGGCCTGCGAACAACAATCTGCCGCGCGGTGCGGGACTGGCTCGACGAGGAGTAGCCGGCGATCGAGGCAGGGTGAGGTCGGGGGAGTGCCGTCATGGCGTGGGTCGACCAGTGCGGGCTGCGCTCGAGCGTCAGTGCCGGCGCCAGCCTGCTTCGGGCGCCCATCCCGACGCGGTCAGGGTGACGGCGATCAGGGTGGTGTAGACAGCGCCGACCGGTGGCACTACGGAAGTGAGGAGTTCGACACCGGCGAGGGTGCCGAAGAAGGCGGCCCATCCACCGAAGACGAATCCGCCGCAGGCGATGAGCATGCGGGTGGTCTGGCCGGCGGAATTCGGGGCCGCGTAGTAGAAGCTCCTGCCTGCGACGAAGGGCAGCAGGAGCCAGGTGATGAGGGCGAAGGGTATCGCGAAGAGGGCGAGGGGGTCGCCGTCGCGGACGCCTCCCGGTTTCGGCTTGAGCTCGAAGGACGGGTGGAAGGTGGTGTCGATGTCAAGGGCCGTCGGTGTGGTGAGCACGTGCACGGTGCCGATGAAGGCGAGCGCGGCGAGCAGGAACCAGATGGTGAGCACCGCCTTCGCCTGCCAGGCCATGCGCTCCGAATTCCACCGGGGGCGCTCGCCGTGCTCGGCCGGGTCGCCCGCCCAGGCCGACTCCGATGCGGATACCAGGGAATTCCACGCCGCGATGAAGGCCACCATTGCGGTCAGCACGGCCAGCGTGATCCAGATGACAGGCTTCCACGCGGCGCTGATCTCGCCGATGTTGTTGGTGGCCACATTCCCGACCACGCCCACCAGGATCGATGTGGCAGCGGCGACGCCCGCAGCTGCAGCTCGTGCACTGGTGGATAGTCGCCGCCGCACATGGCCCCCTCACCGCAGCCCTGACCGGAACCACGATGGTGCCATGTTCGCCACAGTGGTAAGGGCAGGAATCGATCAACCGATCGGGCGGTGCTCCCGCACTCGACCGCTTGCCCTCTTCAGAAGGCCTGGTTCGCCATCCGAGGCGGTAGAAGGCCGGACCGGCGATTGAAACGCGGATGATCACGACTAGTGGTCGCGCCCGTTAGTTCGTCGGAGGTTGGCGCCAGGCGGTGATGTCGTTGAGGTAGAGCCCACAGGCGCAGTCGAGTGCTTCCTGTGGTGTGCCGAAGGGGTGTCCGCTGGGCAGGACCGAATTCTCGTAGTCGTCGTGGCTGGCGCGGTAGATGGCGAAGCCCCAGGTGCTGACGGATCCGTTGTAGCGCAACCGCAGCAGCGGCAGGGTGGTGCCGTCGGCGAGGTCGCCGGTGACGTAGGCGAGCGCGCCGTGGTGGCGCACCCGCACGCTGGCCAGTTGGGGCCAGCGTGCGGGTGCGTGCCAGCAGGCGTTGGCGCAGCGAGACTTTTGTCGACTCGGGCGGGGAGGCCATGGGTCACGGTCCTGCCCGATACCGTCCCACTCCCATAGTCGATCTTGGAGTGGGTGGATTGAGTGGCCGTGCGGAGCCCGTATGCGATCACGCTGGACGAAGCGGATCGGCAGGCACTGGAGGCTCTGGCGCGCAGTGGTCGTGCCGAGCATCGTCGGGTGCCGCGGGCCCGGATCGTGTTGGCCGCCGCTGACGGGCGGTCCAACGCCGGCATCGCCCGCGAACTGCGGATCGTCGAGGACACGGTGCGCAAGTGGCGCAGGCGGTTCCGCCATGAAGGGCTGCCGGGGTTGGCCGACCGGCCGCGAGTGGGGAGGCCGCGGGTCTTCCCGGCCGCGGTCGTGGCGGAGGTCAAGGCACCGGCCTGCGAGCTGCCCACGCGGCGCGACGTGCCCTTGGCGCGGTGGAGCTGCCCGGAGCCGGCCCGCGAGGCGGTCGCCCGCGGCGTCTGCGAGCGGGTGTCGGCATCCACGGTGCGCCGCCGGCTGGCCGCCGACGCGATCAAGCCGTGGCAGCACCGGTCGTGGATCTTTCCGCGCGACCCGTACTTCGCGGTCAAGGCGGCCCGGGTGCTCGACCTGTACTCCCGCGTCCGGGAGGGTGAGCCGTTGGGAGAGAATGACTTCGTTCTCAGCGCAGACGGGAAACCCGGCGTGCGGGCCCGGTACCGGCTCCACGACACTCTGCCCGCCGGTGCCCACTGGCCGATGCGGGTGGAATCCGAATACTCCCGCGGCGGCACGCCGGCCTACTTCGCCGCCTACGACGTCCGGCATGCCCGTGTGACGGGCCGCTGCCAGCCTACTACGGGCATCGTCCCGTTCTCCCGTCTGGTCGACCAGGTCATGACCACCGAGCCCTACGCCGGCGCCCGCCGCGTGTTCTGGATCGTGGACAACAGGGCGTCCCACCGCAACTGGGCCGCCGCGGCCCGGATGAACGACGCCTTCCCCAACGCCCACCTGGTCCACTCATCAGTACACGCCTCGTGGTTGAACCAGGTGGAGATCTACTTCTCCGCCGTGCAGCGCAAAGCGCTCACCCCGGACGACTTCGGCGACCTCGACGAAGTCACCGAACGACTGATGTCCTTCCAGGAGCACTACAACGCCACCGCCCAGCCCTTCGACTGGACCTTCACCCGCCACGACCTCAACCGGCTGCTCACACGGATCGGCCGCCATGACCGCCACGCCCCACAACCACTGACAGCATGATCACCCCCCGACGAACTAACGGGCGCGACCACTAGTGTCCTCCGCCGGAAATCCGCCTACTAAGTCTAGTGTGGGTGGATGACGCGGATCGGACGGCCGCCCGCCGAGGTGAGGTTGAGCGAGCAG
>NZ_JBVJVK010000112.1:0-6671 GCF_055603705.1 Actinosynnema sp. NPDC037264
CGTGACCATGTCGAACTCGCGGTTCAGGATGCCCACGTAGGTCGAGTCGCCCAGCTTGTTGGCCGCGACCGCGGTGCCGAAGTACCGCCCGCTCTCGGCGGCGGACGCGCCCAACGTGGTGCCCGCGCTGGCCACGCTCGGCAGGACGACGGCCAACGCGCCGATCAGCCCGACCGCACCGGCCAGTGCCGCGACGCGTCGCGGCCCTCCTCGTGCCACCGGCCTGCCGGCTTCGGTGACAGCAGTTCTGGACATCACTTCCTCCAAGGGGACGACCGGACCGCGCCGGGCGGTGCACCGGCTCGGTTCGAAAGTTGCGATAGCGGACGTCGACGCTTTCGAAAACTAAAGCCGAAGATCGCGCGAGTCAAGGATTGAGATCACCTATAGAGACGCAACAATGCAGGTAGAGCCCAAGGTAGTGCTGCTCGCACTACCTTCTGCGGCTTACGAAAGTATCGGAACCGAAGTCGGTAAGGTTCGGTCAGTCGCGCCGCGACCGGGTGCGATCGGCACGGGAGCACCGGCGTCGCGGCGGTCCGGCGCTCGTGACGCTCCGGGGCTGTGGCGGCTCCACACATCGGCGGGCGATGAAGAGTGGCGGGGTCCACCAGCGACGGACGGCCCGCAGGACTCCTAGCGTCGGCGTATCAACAGTGACCGCCATCACTCAACGTGGAGGATGCGCATGTCGGATCGTCGCCCTGTCCCGGCCGTCCGCGGTCCCGCCGCGACACTCGTCGCGGTGCTCGCCGTGGTGCTGGCCACCGCGGTCCACCTGGTCTCGTCACCACGACCCGCCGCCGCCGCGACCCTGCAGGAGGTCACGGGTTTCGGGACGAACCCCGGGAACCTCCAGATGTTCCGCTACGTGCCCGCCGGGCTGCCCGCGGGCCGCCCGGTCGTGGTCGCCCTGCACGGCTGCACGCAGAACGCCACGGGCTACGGCACGGCCACCGGCTGGTTGCAACTGGCCGACCGGTGGAAGTTCACCGTCGTCGCGCCGCAGCAGAAGTCCCAGAACAACGCCAACTCCTGCTTCAACTGGTTCGAGGCGGGCGACACCCGGCGCGGTTCCGGCGAGGCGTTGTCGATCAAGCAGATGGTGGACAAGGCCAAGCAGGACAACGGCGCCACGTCCGCGTACGTCAGCGGCCTGTCCGCGGGCGGCGCGATGACCGCGGTCATGCTCGCCACCTACCCGGACGTGTTCTCCGGCGGCGGCATCGTGGCCGGCCTGCCCTACCACTGCGCGACCTCGGTGGCGTCCGCGTTCGGCTGCATGAACCCGGGCACGAACCTCAGCCCCGCCCAGTGGGGCGACAAGGTCCGCGCGGCGTCCTCGCACTCCGGCCCGCGGCCGAAGGTGTCCATCTGGCACGGCACCGCGGACACCACGGTGCGCCCGCTCAACGGCACCGAGCTGGTCGAGCAGTGGACCGACGTCAACGGCACCGACCAGACCCCGGACGTCAGCGACACCGTGGCCGGCTACCCGCACCGCGTCTACGGCGGCACGGTCGAGCACTACTCGATCACCGGCATGAACCACGGCCAGCCCGTCGACCCGGGTACCGGCGCCACCCAGTGCGGCAGCACCGCCGCGTACATGCTCGACGTCAACGCCTGCGCCGCCTACCACCTGGCCCGCTTCTGGGGCATCGACGGCGGCGGCACGGTCCCGACCGACCCCACCACGACGACCGACCGCCCGCCGTACACCGAGACGATCACCGCCACCGCGACGGACCACTACGTGGCCCAGCGGATCGACGTCGCCGAGTACAACACCCTGGGCGCCCGTCACGGCTACAACACGCCCTTCGCGCTGTACCGGTGCGGCGCGGACTGGACCGACAAGGCCGACTGCTCCGCGATCTGAGCGGGGCCGGCACGTCGGTCAGGGCAGGACGACGATCTTGCCGACGTGCCGGCCCTAGCGGAACCGCCGCTGCGCCTCGTGGACGGCGACGAGCTCGTGCCGCCCGGCGACGCGCGGGCTGACCGCACCGGCGCGAGCCGTCTCGACGAGCTGGGCGAAGTGCTCCCGCGTGTGCATGGACGAGCCGATCAGGGCGATGTTGTGCAGGTAGAGCCGGCGCAGGTCGAACGACACCACGGGTCCCGCCCGCACCGGCGATCACCCACCGCCCGTCGTCGCGCACCAGCGGCAGCAGGGCGGCCAGTTCCGGACCACCGGCCACGTCGGCGACCGCGTCCAACCCGGACGGCACGAGCGACCGCACCTGCTCGGCGACGTCGCCGGCGTCCCTGCTGACGACCCGGTCCGCACCGGCCTCGGCGACCGCGTCGGCCTTGGCGGAGCTGGTGACGGCGACGACGTGCGCGCCGCGCGCGGCGGCGAGCTGCACGAGCGCCAGGCCGACGCCACCGGACGCGCCGGTGACGAGCACCGTCTCACCGGCGCGCAGACCGGCGCGTTCGAGCATGCCCATCGCGGTGCCGTAGGCCACGGGCAGGCACGCGAGCTGGTCGTCGGTCAGCGGTGACGCCGAGACGTCGTGCGCCTGGTCGACCGGGACGACCACGCGCTCGGCGAAACCCCCGTCGGCCTCACTGCCGAGCAGCCCGACCGGCGGCGCGTGCGGGCCGCCGTCCCGGTAGATCGCCGGGTCGACCAGGACCCGCCGGCCCACCAGCTCGCGCGCCCCACCGGGCCCGACCGCGTCGACCACGCCCGCGATGTCACCACCCTGCACGCGCGGGAACCGCAGCGGGCCACGCCACCCGGCCAGGGCGTCCGGCTGCCCGGGCAGGCCGTACGCGCCTTCCCTCGTCCAGATGTCGGTGTTGTTCACCGCCGCCGACGTCACCCGCACCAGCACCTCTCCCTCACCGGGGACGGGAACGGGCCAGTCGTCGCGCACCTGGAGGGCGTCGAGCCCCCCCGTGCCGGGTGAGCACGGCGGCGGTCATCGTCTGTTCCACCGTTCCCACCCTGACAGAAGTCGCGTGGTTCTTCAGGACGGGCGGGTGATCACCGCTGCGCGCCGGACCGTGAACGACCGGTTCCACCGGGCGAGCAACCTGTGGGCGCGTTGACGAGTCTCCACCGAGGTAGTGCGTTCACGACTGGGGAGGTCACGTGCGTCGAGCACGCTGGTTGGTGGTCGCCTTGCTGGCGGCCGGGCTGCTGAGCCCGGCAACGGCACAGGCGGCGCCGGTGGCCGGGGCACAGGCCCGCGCCATCACGTTGATCACCGGTGACAAGGTGGTCGTCGACGAGCAGGGGGCGCTCGTCCGCATCGAGGGTCGGCCCGGGGCGCGGTTCGTCCGGTACGTCGAAGAGGACCACCAGTTCGTCGTGCCGGAGGACGCGCTGGCGGAGCTGGCGCAGGACCGCGTGGACAAGCGGTTCTTCGACATCACGGCACTGCTCGACTTCGGCTACGACGACGCGAGGACCGACCGGATCCCGCTGCTCGCGGACGGGCTCCGGGCGTCGGCCGCGGTCGTGAAGTCCGAGGCCGCGCGGCGGTGGGCCGAGCGCCGGGTGGGCGTCCAGAGCGCGGGCAAGCTCTGGCTCGACGGCAAGGCGAGGATCACGCTCGACCAGAGCGTGCCGATGGTCGACGCGCCGGGCGCCTGGCAGGCCGGGTTCGACGGCGCCGGGGTCACCGTCGCCGTCCTGGACACCGGCTACGACCAGCAGCACCCGGAGCTGAAGGACGTCGTGGTGGCCGCCGAGGACTTCACCGGCGAGGGCATCCAGGACAACGTCGGCCACGGCACGCACGTCGCGGCCACCGTCGCCGGGCGCGGCGGCACGTACAGCGGGGTCGCCAAGGGCGCGAAGCTCGCCATCGGACGGGTCTGCGGCACGTGGGGCTGCCCGGAGAGCGCGATCATCGCCGGCATGGAGTGGGCCGCCCGCGAGGTCAAGGCCAAGGTGGTCAACCTGAGCCTGGGCGGCGACCAGACCGACGGCTCCGACCCGCTGTCGCAGGCGGTCGACCGGCTCACCGCCGAGACCGGCACGCTGTTCGTGGTCGCGGCGGGCAACGACTACACCTACCGCAAGGTCTCCGCGCCCGCCGCGGCCGACGGGGCGCTGGCGGTCGCGAACCTCACCAAGCAGGGGCAGCTCAACGAGTCGTCCTCGCGCGGGCCGCGGTTCGGCGACTACGCGGTCAAGCCGGACATCGCCGCCCCCGGCACGGACATCGTGGCGGCACGGGCGAGCGGCACGCTGCCCGACGAGGCGGTCGGCGACCTGCACGCGCGGCTGACCGGCACGTCGATGGCCGCGCCGCACGTGGCGGGCGCCGCCGCGATCCTGGCGCAGCGCCACCCGACGTGGACCGCGCCGCAGCTCAAGGCGCACCTGATGGCGTCGGTCAAGCCGGTCGCGGACTCGCCCGACCACGTCGGCACGGGCTTGCTGGACGTGCGGCGCGCGGTCGGGCAGCCGGTGCGCGCGGACGTCGGCAGCCTCTCGTTCGGGCTGGTGGAGTGGCCGCACACGGCGGTGCGAGAGAAGACGATCACCTACCACAACGACGGCGACCAGCCCGTCACGCTGGAGGTCCGGCACGACCTGGGCGCCGACTTCACCGTGCCGTCGAACGTCACGGTGCCCGCGCACGGCTCCGCGCCGGTGGTCGTGCAACTGGACCCGCGCAAGGGTCTCGGCACGTTCTTCGGGCACGTGAAGGCGACCGCCGACGGCGTCAGCCTGACCACGTCGGTCGGCGCGTACGTGCAGGAGGAACGCCACGCGCTCACCGTCGAGGTGACCGGGCGTGACGGCAAGGCGCCGGCCAACGAGTTCCTGCTCCTGGTCGACCTGGCGAACGGGAGGTCGAGCACCCTCCCGCTGGACGCCGAGGGCCGCGGCACGATCAAGCTGCCGGTCTCCGACTACGCCGTGCTCGGCCGCGTCGAGCAGCACTCCGCGCTCGCGAGCTGGTACACGCCGATCTCGGTCACCGAGCTCGCGGGGAAGGTGTCGCTGGCAGCCGACGTGACCGTCCGGCTGGACGCCGCGCGGGGCGAGCCGATCACGGTCGACCTCGAGGACGGCGACGTGCGACCGCTGCACCGGGAGGTCGACCTGAGCGTGCCGATGGAGCCGGGCAAGACCTCCGGCGTCAGCGGTCCGGTCGAGGGCTCCACGCCGGTGTACGGCTTGGCGTTCGGCGACCCGTTGCCGCAGCTGTCCTACTCGACCACGCTCAAGGCCGCGCGGCCCAGGGTGGCGTTGGGCGGGTTCGGCCTGCCGGTGCGCTACGCCGACGCGAGCCCCCACTTCACGCCCGGCACGCACAAGTTCCGCACGGCCCGGCGTGACGGTGACGTCAAGGGCGCGCTCGTGCTGGTCGACAGCGGCGACGAGGACATCTACGCCTTGGCGCAGCAGCTGAAGGACGCGGGCGCGGCTGCTGTGCTGCTGCTCGGGCCGTTGCCGTTGCCGGGCGAGGCCCAGACGGCGTTGCCGGTGCTGTCGGCGTCCGACCACGGCGCGGCCCAGCTGCCGATCGGGCGCGAGGTCGAGATCCACGCGGTCGACTCGTCGCCGGTCAGCTACAACCTGTTCTTCCCCGAACAGGGCGAGCTGCCGGCCGGCAAGGCGTACCGGGTGGAGCGCGGCGAGCTGGCCGAGGTCAAGGCCCGCTACCGGTCCTCGGGCGGTGACGGCCTGGTCCGCCAGCGCCTGTACCCGATGGTGCGCGGCAACACCGTGAAGAGCCTCGGCGTGCTGCTGGACGAGGCGCTGGTCGCACCGGTCGCGCGCACCGAGTTCTACAGCGCGGGCCACGACATCGGCTGGTACCAGGAGGGTTTCATCGGCCGCATGTTCGGTGTGGACGCGCGCGACCCGATGGTCGGCATCTGGTCCGACCTCGAACCGGCCGTGTTCGAGCCGGGCAGGCAGTACCGGCGCGACTGGAACGCGGCGGTCGCCTCGCCCCGGCTCGGCGGGACGTCGGTCGTGCAGTGGGCGGCCGGTGGCGGCGTGACCCGCACCGCGAACGGCATCGAGGCGAGGATCTCGCCGTTCGCCACCGACCGCGCGGTCGAGTCCTGGTTGGCCAACGGCTACGGCAGCCTGGACCTCAGGCGGGACGGCGTCTCGCTCGGGTTCACCGGCGACCCGCGGCGGGGCCGGTGGGAAGTGCCCGCCGAGCCCGGCCGCTACGAGCTCTCCGTCGACGCAGCGCGCGGCGCGCCGCAGCTGGAGCTGTCCACGAACGTGCACGCGACGTGGGGCTTCACCAGCGCGGCCACGGCGGAGGGCAGGCTGCCGCTGTTGCAGGTGGACTACGAGATCCCGCTCGACCTGCGCAACAGCGCCCGGGCCGGGCTGCCGCTGCCGGTGCGGTTCACCGTGTCGCGGCAGGCGGGTGCGGGCAAGGCGACCGTGCGCGAGCTCAAGGCGTTCGCGTCGTTCGACGACGGCGCGACCTGGAAGCCGGTGAGGTCGATGGTGCCGGTGGGTGGGAAGCCCGGCGGGTACGTCTCGCTGCGGGTCGTCGCCTCCGACACGGACGGCAACACCGTCGACCAGACCGTCCTGCGGGCATATCGCCTCAGGGCTTGATCACGGTGGCGGGGGGGGGGGGGGGGGGGGGGGGGGGGGGAGGGAAGGGGGGGGGGGGGGGGGGGGGGGGAGGGGGGCGACACCACCGCCATCCGCGGCCCCCCCCCCC
>NZ_JBVJVK010000112.1:6681-12713 GCF_055603705.1 Actinosynnema sp. NPDC037264
AGGAAAAGGTGGGGGTGATGGGCGAGGCGGGGCGGGTGACGTTGCTCGCGTCGCCCCCCCCCCCCCCCCCCCCCCCCCCCCCCCCACGCGGTGTTCCGGCCGGGATCGTCACCAGCGCTCGGAGGTGGCGATCTCCACCAACTGCTCGACGGTCAGCGGCGGGTGCGGGCCCAGCACGGGGCCTTGGCCCTTCGGCGACTTGCGGTTGCTGACGTGCATGACGAACACGAGGCCGTCGGGGCGGGTGAGCTTGACCTCGTTGGTCAGGCCCGAGCCCTCCAAGCCGAACTGGCTGGTGGCCAGCGACGAGCCGTCGGGCAGCTCTCGCATGGTGCAGCTCGGCTCGTCCGGCAGGGCGCACTGGGCCTTCTCGCCCGCGGTGCCCGGGTACATCAGCAGGTCGAAGCCGCCGGTCACGCCGCCCGCGGTGAGCGTGCCGCCGATCGACGACCCGATCTCCGTGGTCGGCTTGGGGTCCAGGTTGCTCGGCGCACCCGTGGGCGGGCGGTCCGGCAGGGTCCACCTCGACGCGCCGGGCCCCGTCTCCGTCACCACGAACGTCGCCAGGTCGCCGAGGACGGCACGCAACCGCTCCGCCAGCAACTCGGGCGTCTCGTGGGCGGGAGGCGGCGGCGCGGGCGTGGTGGTGACGGGAGGCGCGGTCGAGGACGTGCCGGGTGGGGCGGCCTGCGTGACGGGGTCGTTGTTCGGCACGAGCAGCACCGCCCCGGTCGCCACACCGGCCACCACGGCCGCCGCGAGGGCGATCGGCGCCAACCGGACGCCCGAGCGGGACGCGGCGGCCCGCGTGCGCGGCGGGGTGTCGAGCGACGTGCGGGCGGTCGCGGCGTCGGCGCGCCGTTCGAGTTCCTCGAAGGCGTCGTGGAGCGCGCGCAGGTCGGTCATCTCGTCTCCTGGTAGGCGTGGGGGTTGGCGGTCAGGTCGACGCGGAGGGTCGCGAGCGCCCGGGAGATCTGGCTGCGCACCGTCGTCACCCGGCAGCCCAGCTCGGCGGCGATCTCGGCGTCGGGCAGGCCGGCGTAGTAGCGCAGCACCACCGCCGCCCGCTGCCGCCGGGGCAGGCGGGCCAGCCTGCGGATCATCGCGTCCCGCTGCGCCCGGTCGTCGGCTCCGTCGCCGACCGGCACGTCCGGGAGGACCTCGGCACTCGGTGACGTGCGGGCCAGTCTCCGCCGCCACGACAGGTACTCGTTGACGACCATCCGCCGCACGTAGGCGTGCGGCTCGGCCATCACCGAGATCCGGTCCCACCGCTCGAAGGCGCGGCCGAGCACGTCGCTGACGATGTCCTCGGCCAGCCACGTCTGGCAGGTCAGCACGGTGGCGAACCGCATCAGCGCCGGACGCCGCCCGACCACGTACTCACCGAACTCCATCGGCGCTCTCCCGATCGGCCACTTGGCTTGTGATCACGCTCCTCAACGGGGAACCCGGCCGATCCGTTGCACGTCGTGGCGAAGAACTCTCCGGCGCAACACGATCACCTCTCGTGACGTCTTCGTGACGAAGGGCGCACGCACCCGCCCTCGACGGAGGAGGATTACACGTGAGAACGATGCTGTCCGGGTTGGTCGTCGCGGTGTTGGTCTTGTCGGCCACGCCGGCGCACGCGAGCGACCCGGGCCCGGGGCTGGGTGACCCGTACTTCCCGCGCGCCGGCAACGAGGGCTACGACGTCCAGCACTACGACCTGCGGCTGTCCTACGAGCCGACCACGGACGTGCTGACCGGCACCGCGACCATCCGGTTGACCACTTTGCGGGAGATGTCCGGGTTCTACTTCGACTTCTGGCTGCCCGGTCGGTGGGCCAAGGTGGACGGGCGTGACGTCGGCGCGGCGCAGCACAACGGCCAGCTGCTGGTGGGGGCGGGCGGCGACGTGCCCGCGGGCGCGTCGGTGACGGTGGAGGTGGGGTACTCGGCGTCACCGTCGTGGACCCATGCGGAGTCGCCGATCACGAAGTGGCGGCGGACCGCGGACGGCGCGCTGGCGATCGCCGCGCCGACGATGTCCCCGTGGTGGTACCCGGTCAACGACCACCCGAGCGACAAGGCCACCTACGACGTGTCGATCTCCGTGCCGACCGGGGTGGAGGCGATCTCCAACGGCGCGCTGGCCGGTGTAGAGCCGGGGGCCGACGGCCGGACCACGTGGCACTGGGTCGGCGACCGGCCGCAGGCGCCGCACGTGACGTTCCTGGCGATGGGCCAGTTCGACGTGCGGCGGTCCACCACGGCCGACGGCAAGCCGGTCGTCAACGCCTACTCGACCGCGTTGACCGGCACGGCGGCGAGGGAGAGCGTGGAGCGCACGCCGGAGGTGGTGCGGTTCCTGGAGGACAGGTTCGGCCCGTACCCGATGGGCGAGCTGGGCGGTCTGGTCACGCCGTACCGGTCGTTGCCGCTGGAGACGCAGACCCGGCCGGCGTACCCGGCGGGCGCGTTCCGCGACGGGCCGAACACCTACGTCGTGGCGCACGAGATGGCGCACCAGTGGTTCGGCAACTCGGTGACGATCAGCCGCTGGAGCGACATCTGGCTGAGCGAGGGGTTCGCCACCTACGCGGAGTGGCTGTGGTCGGAGGCCAACGGCGAGGGCACCGCGCGGGAGATCGCGGACTGGACGTACCGCTACTACGCCGACGACCACGAGATCTGGGACGTGGCCGTGGCCGACCCGACGCCGCGGTACCTGTACGGCGCGGCGGTGCACGAGCGCGGGGCGCTGGCGTTGCACGCGTTGCGGACGGAGGTCGGTGACGAGGTGTTCTTCCGGACGCTGCGGACGTGGGCCGAGCGCAAGGCGCACGGCAACGCCACGTCGGCCGAGTTCGCCGCGTTCGCGGAGGAGGCCGCGGGCCGCGACCTGGACGACCTGTTCCGCACGTGGGTGTTCAGCGCGGGCAAGCCGGTGATCGCCGGCGTGCCGACAACGCGCGAACCGGCGTCTTTCGACCGGATCAACCGCCGCTGACGGAGCCCGGCTGCGCGAGGTGTGCCGCCTCGCGCAGCCGGCCCGCCACCTCGGCCGCGAGAGAGAGCCGGCGAAGGACTCCTCGGGTGTCGGTGTCGGGGTCCCTCAGGCCGCGTAGGTGGCGTCCTGGGCCGTGCGCACCACCTTCCGCGCCTCGTCGGCGGTGAGCAGGCCCGCCGAGACCCACGTCGTCGCGGTCGCCTGCACGCGCTGGACCAGGTGCCCCTTGGCCCGGAACGGCGCGGCGGCCCACACCTCGTCCAGGAACGTGGTCCCGTCGGCCCGGCTCGGGTTCGCCACCCCCGAATCACGCCCGCCGAACGCGATGCGCGGCTCACGGCGGTGGAAGTAGACGTGCGTCGGGTCCTCCGTGCCCTCGAAGAACGGCGCGAACTCGACGCCGTCGAGCACGTGGTGCAGCGGCTTGCCCGGCACCGGCGCCAGGCTGGGCAGCAGGTCGCCGGACAGGCCCGCGTTGCGGTACAGCCCGAACTCCAGGAACGTGCGGCGGGCGTCGCGCGCGACCAGGTTGACCGGGCCGAGGAACAACGTCTGCGTGGCCGGGTCGTCCAGCGCCCGCTCCACCCGCAGCCGGAACGGGATGGACACCCGCACGGTGTCACCGCCCCGCCACGTCCGCGACACCGTGAAGTACGAGCCCGGCACGGCCTCGCCCGGCACCCGCTCGCCGTTGACCGACACCCGGAACCCGGCGGCCCACCCCGGCACGCGCAGGTGCAGGTCGAACCGGCCGCGGCCGTGCACGTTGATCGTCGAGCCCTCCTCGACCGGGTAGTCCGTGGTCTGCGTGACCGTGACGCCCTTCGCCGCCCACTTCAGCGTGGACGCGCTGTAGAGGTTGACGTACAGCGCGCTGCCGTCGGCCTTGGCGAAGTACACCGAGTCCTGGTACTTGGTCGCGCTCTCGATGCCGGTGCCCTCGCAGCACGTGGTGCCGGCCTTCGGCGTGTAGTCCCGCACGTGGCCGGGCACCAGTCCGATGAAGTACGTGACGAGCGGCTTCTCCGCGTCGGCGCGGTCCTGCTTGGACCCGAGCACCTGGTTGTACAGCGCGCGTTCGTAGTAGTCCATGTACTTCGGGTCCTGCTCGTGGAAGAACAGCACCCGGCTGAGCTTGAGCATGTTGTGCGCGCAGCACGTCTCGGCGTTGGTGTCGCTCAACGTGCCCGCGATGCTGCCGCGCGCCCGCCAGAACTCGCCCGTGCTCGTGCCGCCGATGCTGTACATCCTGGTCGGCACGACCATGTCCCAGAAGTTGCGCGCCGCGGTCAGGTAGCGCTGCTCGCCGGTCTCGTCGTGCAACCGCACCATGCCGGTGAGGATCGGGATGTGCTGGTTGGCGTGCAGGCCGTCGAGGACGTCCGTGCCCGCCGCGCACGAGTCGATGAGCCGGTCCAGGTCGAACAGCCGGGCCAACGCCAGGTGCTCGGCCTTGCCGGTGATGGCGTGCAGGTCGCAGATCGCCTCCACGATGCCGCCGAACTCGCCGCTGGAGAAGATGCCCCACATCCGCTGCAACGTGGCCTTCGGCAGCTTCGACAGCCGCGAGTGCATCCAGTCGCACAGGCCGCTCGCGAGGTCGAGCGCGCGTTCGTCACCGGTGCTGAGGTAGGCGTCGAGCAGGCCGCGCAGGATCTTGTGCGCGGTGTAGTACGGGGCCCACACGACGAAGTAGTTGCCGGCGGTCATCGACTCCAGCGTGATGAACTGCGTCTCCGGGTACGCGGCGAGGTAGCCGGGGTGGCTCGGGCCGCTCCAGTTGCGCCGGAACGTGGCGTGCTGCCCGCGCCCGGACGCGTCGGCGATCGTGGAGCCGCTCGTCTCGTCGAACGAGTAGGACGCCAGGTCGCCCCGCGAGGGGGTGTGCTGGAGCGCGGCGATCTCGTCGGCGCCCAGCGCCCGCGACCAGAGGTCCACCTGGTCGAACGCGCCCGCGAACGGGGGGTCGGCGGCGAACTGGGAGTTGCCGAGCCAGTGGTTGCGCAGTCTGCCGAGCGTGGCCGGGTTGTGCGTCATGTTCGGGTTCACGCCGACCCGCGTGCCGTTGACGTAGAGGGAGCCGGTGGTGCCCTCGATGGTGACCGCGAGGTGGCTCCACCGGCCCACGGGCAGCGGAGCGACGCCGTCGATCACCTGCTCGACGCCGGGGCCGTCGGGCGTGATGGCGAAGCGCGGCACGTTCAGGTGGCAGCGCGGCGTCAGGAACATGTAGCGGGACACGTCGTTGCCGAAGTCGAACACCCGCGACCACATGGTGTCGTGCTCCGGCTTGACCCAGGCGGAGATCGTGATGGCCCGTGAGTCCGCCAGCACGGTCGGCGGCAGGTCGAAGATCTGGTAGCTGCCGCGCGGGTTCTCCACCGCCGTGCCGAACCTGCCGGGCACGCTGCGCAGCACCGGGTCGTGCCGCAACGCCTCGCGCACCTCGACCAGGGCGCCGACCGCGTAGCGGATCTTGTCGGCGTAGACCTCGTCACCGGTGCCCGCGTACGCCTGCGACAACATGGTGAGGAAGTGCCCGGTGTAGTGGCCGCGCAGGTTGCCGTTCGCCTCGCCGTCCAGCCCTTCCCAGCCGCCCGGCGCCACCGCGCCCCGCGTCGACAACCCCGCGTTGGCGCGGAAGACCTGCAACAACCGGTCCACGTCGTACTCGCGGCCGTAGTCGAGCACCAGGTCCCGCTTGGCGGCGAAGAGGCCGTCGCCGAGCGCCACCTCGTCCAGCGCGAACGGCCGGACCCGCCACGCCGCCGGCGGTGGCAGGGCGGACGCCGGGGCGACGGGCTCGGCCGCCGCCACCGCCCGACCTGCGGCGGCGGACGCGACCAGGGGAGTCGCCGCCGCCACCGCCGTGGCGCGGAGGAACGCTCGCCGGTCTACGGGCTGTGCCATGGGATACCTCTCCGGGGGAACGGGAACTGCGAGGGGAGCGGGGGGGGGGGGGGGGGGGGGGGGGGGGGGGGGAACAGGGGGAGCGGAAAGCGGCGGCGGGGGAGCTGGGGTCGTTGCCGCGGCCTCT
>NZ_JBVJVK010000113.1:0-12216 GCF_055603705.1 Actinosynnema sp. NPDC037264
CCAATCCCCGCCCGTTCCTGTGGACCAAGACCGCCGAGGAGATCCTGGAGTCAATCGCCCGATTTTGTAGGCGGATTTCCGGCGGAGGACACTAGATGATCTCCAGGTTGGCCATCATCCCCATGTCCTCGTGCTCGGCGTTGTGGCAGTGGAAGAGGTAGCGGCCCCGGTAGCCGTCGAAGCGGGTGATGATCTCCACGGCTTCGCCGGGCCGCAGGGAGACGGTGTCCTTGAGGCCGGCGTCGTGCGGCAACGGCGGCCCGCCGCCGCGCGTGAGCACCTGGAAGCCGACCAGGTGCAGGTGCACGGGGTGGTGCACGTCGGCGACCAGCCGCCACACCTCGACGTCGCCGAGCCGGGTGGTGACGTCGGTGCGGGCCGGGTCGAACGGCAGCCCGCCGATCAACCACCCGCGACCGCCGTGCATCCGCCCGGTGCGGAAGGAGAAGTCGCGCACCGCCACGGCGTCCGCGCGGCTCCACGTCGGCAGATCGGTCGACAGCGTGCGCGGGACGCGGCTGTCGTCCTTGGCGCGGCGGGCGACGCGGAAGGCCATCACGTCGCGGGTGCGGCCCGAGCCGAGCCGGTTGAGCAGCCTGACCCGGCCGCCCACCGGGACGCCGGCGAAGTCGACGATCACGTCGTGGCGCTCGGCGGGCGCGGTGGGCAGCAGCCGGTGGGTGACGGGCGCGGCGAGCAGTCCCTGGTCGGCGCCGACCTGAACGAGGTCGAGCGCGCGCCCGTCGTCGGTGACCGCTTCGAGCTCGTAGTGCCGGGCGTTGGAGGCGTTCAGGACCCGCAGCCGGTAGCGGGCCGCGTCGACCTCGTGCACGGGCCAGGGCGCGCCGTTGACCAGGATGACGTCACCGAGGACACCGGCGAAGTACGGCTCCTGCACGCCCGGTTGCTCGTGCAGGTCGGGGTCGAGGGAGGGGTAGGCCAGGCTGCCGTCGGCCGCGAACGCCCGGTCGGTGATCATCAGCGGCAGCTCGCGCGGCCCGGCGGGCAGGCCGAGGCCGTCCTCGGCGTCGTCGCGCACGACGTGCAGCCCGGCCAGGCCGCGCCAGATCGCCGGAGCGGTGAAGTCCATCCGGTGGTCGTGGTACCACAGCAGCGTCGGCCGCTGGTCCAGCGGGAACGCGTAGTCCCGCGTCAGCCTCGACACCACGGCCCGCGGGTCGCGCATGCCGTGCCCGCCGTGCCCGGCGGCGTCGTGCCGGTCGGGCAGGACCAGGTCGGTCGGGTAGCCGTCGGAGTCCGCCGGCGTCCGCCCGCCGTGCAGGTGCACGACGGTCGGCACGGGCAGCTCGTTGCGGTGCGTCACGGTGACCGGCCGGCCGCGCCGCGACTCGATCGTCGGCCCGGGGAAGGTGCCCTCGTAGGTCCACAACGGCGTCCGGACACCGGGCAGGATCTCGGCGCTCGCCTCGCGCTGGGTGATCTCGTAGCGGTCGGCGGCGACCGGCGCCAGCACGCCGGGGATCGGCAGCGGCGCCTGGAACGGCGGCGGCAGCGGCACCGCGCTGCGCAGCTCGGCGCCGGTCGTCGCCGGTCGGCGGGCCAGCACGGCCGACGCCGACAGTCCCGTGGCCGCCACCAGTCCGAGCGCGCCGCCGATGCCCAGCACCCGCCGCCTGGTCAGGCCGTCACGCATCGCGGGCCTCCCGTCGCGGGAGGGGGCGGCGCCAGACGTCGATGAACTGCACGACGAGCGCCGCGACGGTCATCACCCCCAGCGGGACGTGCAGCCACAGCGCGCTTTCCAGGCCCGCGAAGTACTGCGCCGTCTCGGCCGCCACCACCGCCACCGTGGTCAGGAACGGCCCGGCCCGCCGCAACCGGGCCCAGACCACGATCGCCACGATCACCTGGACGTAGCCGATGGAGGACGTCACGTCCGCGCCGACGGCGTGCCGGCGCAGGCTGTCGAAGTCCCCGGTCAGGTACACGCCGGCGAACACCGGCTGGGCGACGATCGCCACCACGTGCGCGCTGACGACGGCCCGGTAGACCCATCCGGTCGGCGCGGTCCGAGGCGCGGCAACGGATCCCGGCCCGATGGCCATGGGGGATCCCTCCTCACTGGTGATCTCGGGTGCGAACGCTTCTCAAGCTATGACCTGTGAGTTATCGTGTCTAAGATCGATATTGCTATGGCGTTATGCGCGCGGAGGCATGGTGGAGCTGAACTCGCTCCGGCAGTTCCTGGTGGTGGCCCGGCTGGAGCACCTCAGCCGGGCCGCCGACGAGCTGCGCGTCGCCCAACCGTCGCTGAGCCGCACCGTCGCCCGCCTGGAGCAGGAGCTGGGCGCGCCGCTGTTCGACCGCGGCGGCCGGCTCCGGCTGAACGACACGGGCAAGCTCTTCCGCGATCACGTCGAACGCGCGCTCGGCGAGCTCGACGCGGGACGACGCGCCGTCGCCGAAGCCGCCGACGAGGGGCAGGGCGCCGTGCGACTGGCGTCGGAGACCTTCCTCACCCTCACCGGGCCGCTGGCCGCCTACAAGCGGGCCCACCCGTCCGCCGAGGTCGCACTCCACTGGTCGCCGGCCGACGACATGGCCCGCCGCCTGCGGGCGCAGGACGTCGACCTGTGCGTGGCCTCGCAGCCGATCCACGCCGAGGGCCTGGCGTCGGCCCGGCTGTTCGACGAGGCGGTCGGCGTGGGCACCCCGCCGGGCCACCCGCTGGCGAGCCGCGCTTCGGTGCGCGTCGAGGAACTCGCCGACCTGCCCTTCGTCACCGCGCGCGAGGGGCACTGGATCCGCCGGCTGCTCGACCGGCTCTTCGCCGCGCGCGGCCTCACCCCGAAGATCGTCTGCGAGAGCGACGAGCCCGGCGCCATCGCGGAGCTGATCGGCGCGGGGCTCGGCGTCGGCCTCGTCCCGGCGTTCGCGCTGCGCGGCGCCACCCGCGTCCCCGGCGCCTGGGTGGCCGTGGACAGCGCCGACTGCCGCCGCACGGTCACCCTGTACTGGGGCGCGGACAGCCGCCTGTCCGCCGCCGCGCGGCTGATGCGCACCACGATCACCGACTGGGACTGGACCGGCGGAGAGCCCCGGGACCGGCGCTGACGGTCAGCCGGCCGTCCACGGGCGGAGCTTCTCCGGGTTGCGCACCGCCCAGATGCGCTTGATCCGGTCGCCCTCGATCTCGAACGCGTACACCGACACCGTGACGCCGTCCTGCTGGGCGATCAGGCCGGGTTGGCCGTTGACCGTGCGCTCCAGCATCGTCTGGCCGCGCAGCCGGTCCGCGAGGTGGCGCAGCGCTTCGGCGATCCGCTCGGCGCCCTCCACCGGGCGCAGCGACGTGCGGACCAGGCCGCCGCCGTCGCTGATCACCGTGGCGTCGTCGGCGAGCAGGTCGACGAGGGCGTCGATGTCCCAGCTCTCGAAGGCCTGCTTGAAGTCCCTGACGATCCGGGCCTGCCGGGCGGTCGGGGTCGTGGGCGCCTGCGCGGCGCGGATGCGGCGGCGGGCCGACGAGGCCAGCTGGCGACAGGCGGCCGGCGTGCGGCCGACGATCTCGGCCACCTCGCCGAAGGGGTAGCGGAAGACGTCGTGCAGGACGAACGCGACGCGCTCGGCGGGCGTCATCGAGTCGAGCACGACGAGGAAGGCCATGCCGACCGACTCGTCCAGGGTGATCCGGTCGGCCGGGTCGGTGGTGGCGGCGCCCGCTCGCCCGCCGGCCCACTCGGTTCGGTCGGGCAGCGGCTCGGGCAGCCACTCGCCCACGTAGCGCTCACGCCTGACCCGCGCCGAGCCGAGCAGGTCGAGGCAGACGCGACCGGCGACCGTGGTGAGCCAGGCGCCCGGCGACTCGATGGCGTCCCGCTGCTCCCGCGACAGGGCGTACCAGCGGGCGTAGGTCTCCTGGACGGCGTCCTCGGCCTCGGCCAGCGAGCCGAGGAGGCGGTAGGCGAGGTTGATCAGCTGACGCCGCTCGCCGACGATCGCGCTCAACCCCGCGTCGGACCGGTCGTGCTCGGGTCCTGAGTGGTCGGTCATGTTCCGCTGGCTCCCCCGGGTCGGCTCTTCCCTCACCCTGTCCGACGGGATAGCACACCGAAACGTCAGGTCGCCGTGCCGCCCGTCCGGGACGACCGCCGTGCCGCCTCACATTCCACCCGGCTGCGTCGTCGTACCCGGCAAGTCACGAAAGGGGTGGATGGCGATGCCTGTGCACCGCGAGGCGGAGGAAGCCGGGGTCCGGCGGCAGGTCGACCGGATCGTCGAAGCGCTCAGGGCCAAGGATCTCGAAGGCCTGGAGCGGATCTACGCGCCGGACGTCGTGTCCTTCGACGTCGAGCCGCCGTTGCGGCACGTGGGAATAGCGGCGAAGTCGAAGAACTGGGCGAACGTGTTCGCGTTCTTCCGGGAGGTGGACTACGAGGTGCGGGACCTGAGCGTCACCGCGGGCGACGACGTGGCGTTCGGGCACGGCTTCGGCCGGCTCAGCGGCACGACGCGGGACGGCGTGCCGACGAGCGGCATGTGGGTCCGGGCCACGTTCGGCTTCCGGAAGGTCGACGGCCGGTGGTTGATCGCGCACGACCAGGTCTCCGTGCCGTTCGACGTGTCGACCGGCCGAGGGGTGGCCGACCTTGAGCCCTGAGCCGCCCGCCGTGAACGTCGCGATCATCTACTACAGCGCCACCGGGAACGTGCACGCCTTGGCGCAAGCCGCCGCCGAGGGCGCGGAGAAGGCCGGCGCGCAGGTGCGGCTGCGCAAGGTCGCCGAGACGGCGCCGGCGGCGGCCGTCGACTCCAGGCCGGAGTGGGCCGCGCACGTCCGGAGCACCGCCGACGTCGCCGAGGCCGCCCACGACGACCTGGAGTGGGCCGACGCGGTGCTGTTCGGCGCGCCGACCCGCTTCGGCAACCCGGCCGGGCAGCTCCGGGCGTTCATCGAGACGACCGGCCCGCTGTGGTTCCACGGCAAGCTCGCGGACAAGGTGTACTCGGCCTTCACGTCCTCCAACAGCCCGCACGGCGGGCAGGAGTCCACGATCCTGGCGTTGAGCACGACCTTCCACCACTGGGGCGGGATCATCGTGCCGCCTGGGTACACCGACCCGATCCAGTTCCAGTCCGGGAACCCCTATGGCACCTCGCACGTCGCCGGCACCGGTGCGCCCGGCGAGGTGACCTTGGCGGCGGCGCGCTACCAGGCTCGCCGCGTCGTCGACGTCGCGACCGCGCTGAAGGCCGGCCGCGCCGCGTGACGAGAAGTCCGAAAACCTCGAACGGAGAAGCGATGAGCTCGAACGAGTCCGAAGTGGTGGCGTTCCTGGAGGGCCGCGCCGCCGCCCAGCAGGCGAAGGACATCGACCGGCTGATGTCCTGCTATTCCCCCGGGATCGTCTACTACGACGTCGTGCCGCCCCTGCGGTTCACCGGGACCGAGGAGGTGCGGCGCAACTTCCTGCGGTGGTTCGACGGCTACGAAGGGCCCATCACCCTGGAAACGCACGACCGCACCATCGTGACGAGCGGCGACGTCGCGTTCGCCAACATGCTCCACCTGGACTCCGGTGAGCGCAAAGGCGGCTTCCAGCGGTCGATCTGGGTGCGGGAGACCGTCTGCCTGCGACGGTCGAACGGCAGGTGGTCGATCACGAACGAGCACGTCTCGATCCCGTTCGACCCGACGAACCTCCAGGTCTGGCTCCCGACGGAGAAGGACCAGCCCGCCTGACCGCACGCCCGGGGTCGGACGAGGGCGTGCCGCGTCCTCGCCCGACCCCGCCGGTCACCTCGCCGCCGTGACGGCGGGCGCGGGTTTGCCGCGCGACACCGCGACGCCGACCAGGCAGAGCGCGCCGCCCGCCAACGCCACGAGACCGGGCACCTCGTCGAGCAGCGCCCACGACAGCACCACCACGATCGCCGGCACGAGGTACGTCGTGGCGCCGAGCTTGCCGGTGGTCATGTGGGAGAGCGCGTACGCCCACGTGTAGAACGCCAGCGCGGTCGGCAGCAGGCCCAGGTACACCACCGAGAGCGTGGCGCTCGCCGGCGCGTCGCCGAGGTCGCGGAC
Source organism: Actinosynnema sp. NPDC037264 (assembly GCF_055603705.1). Lineage (NCBI taxonomy): Bacteria > Bacillati > Actinomycetota > Actinomycetes > Pseudonocardiales > Pseudonocardiaceae > Actinosynnema > Actinosynnema sp. NPDC037264. Next base: position 6,047 of record NZ_JBVJVK010000113.1, read on the forward strand.
GAGCTGCCCGCCGAACGGCAGGCACACGATCGCGCCGACCACGCAGCCGAACGTGGTGGCCTGCAACGCGGACGCGTGCCGAAGGGCGGGTTTCTGCGCCACCACGCCGACCGCGTACCCGGCCGCCGCGACCAGGCAGAGCAGCGCGCCCCGGGTCGTCGAGCCGCCGCCGGAGTCGACGAGCCCGACCGCCGCGACGCCCGCGAACGCGATCGCGAGCCCGACCAGCAACCGCACCGGGAAGCCCTCGCGGAGCAGCCACCCGGCCAGGAACGCCACCAGGATCGGGCCGACGCCGACGATCAGGGCGGCCGTGCCCGCGTCCGCGTGCCGCTCACCCCAGTTCAGCGCGACCATGTACAGCGCGAACCAGAACACCCCGGACCCGATGATCCCCGGCCACGCCGCTCTCGGCGGCACGCCGACACCGCGCAGCGCGGCGATCGCACCGAGCGCGATCGCGCCGACCAGCAACCGGCCGAGCGCCAGCGACCCCGGCTCGAAGTGCTCGCCCGCGTACCGGATGCCGACGAACGCCGACGCCCACAGCACCATCGTGACCACGACCGCCGCGGCGGCCTTCCCGTTGACACCGCTGCGCTCCACGGATCAACCCCCCGCCATCGCGCGGATCACCCGTCGCCGCAGCTTGCCCGTCGACGTGCGGGGCAGCTCGGCCACGAAGACCACGTCCTCCGGAACCTTGTACCAGGTGAGCGTCGCCCGCGCGCCGGCGAGCAGCTCGGCGCGCACCTCCTCCGGCGACGCGCCGTCGTCCAGCACCACGAACGCGCGCAGCGACGTGACACCGCTCTCGCGCCGTGCCGAGCACACCGCGGCCTCCCGCACGGCGGGGTGGCGCATCAGGTGGTCCTCGGTCTCCGCCGGGTGCACGTTCTGGCCGCCGACGATCTCCACGTCGTCCAACCGGCCGTGCAGCCGCACGTACCCGTCCTCGTCCGCGGTGGCCGCGTCGCCGGTGGCGTACCAGGAGTCCCCGGCCCGCGCCGGCGGATCGCTGCCCCGTGCCACGCCCAGCGCGATCGACGGACCCGCCACCTCCAGCGCACCCGGCACGCCCGGCGGAGCCTCGACGCCCGCCTCGTCCACGATCCGCATCCGGTACGGCGGCAGGATCCGCCCGATCGTGTGGTCACGGCTGTGGCCGATCGCGTTGGCCACCAAGGCGTGCCCGATCTCCGTCGTGCCGAAGATGTTCAGCAGCCGTTCACCGAGCACCTGCCTCAGCCGCACCTCCAGCGGCGCCGGCAGCACCTCGCCCGCGACCAGCGCCAGCCGGAGGCCGGACAGCAGCGCGTGATCGGGGTGGCGCGACAGCCGGGCGTAGAAGCTCGGCTGGCCGTAGAACACCGTCACGCCGCGGTCTTTGATGATCCGCAACGCGTCGTCCTCGGTCGCCCGTGCCCGCGACAGCACCGTGGTGCCGCCGCGGTGCAGCGGGAGGAACACGGAGTTGCCCAGGCCGTAGGCGAAGTACATCCGCGACACCGAGAACGTGACGTCGTCCGGCGTGATGCCGACGACCGACCCGATGGCCCGCTCGTACACGCCGGGGTCGCCGTGGGTGTGGAAGCACAGCTTCGGGTCGCCCGTCGTGCCCGAGGTGAACACCGCGTACGCCGGGGTGTCCGGTGTGGCCGGCGCACAGGGCGGGTGGGGCGTGAGGCCCTCCGCCCGCAGCTCCTCCGGCGCGATCAGGTCGGCGGGCGGACCGCCCGGGTCCTCCTCGCACACGACCGCGTCCGGCGCCGCGATCCCGATCGCCCGGCGCAGCTCGTCCGGGTGCATGGTCGAGTTCACCGGCACCGCGACCGCGCCGATCCGCAACGCGCCCAGGAACGCCCACACCGCGTCGATGCCGTCCGGCAGGACGAGCGCGATCCGGCTGCCGGCGCCGAGCCCTCGCGCGGTGTACGCGGCGGCGGCACGGCCCGCCCCCTCGTAGACGTCGGCGAACCGGTAGGTCTCGTCGTCCACGTGGTAGGCGGGCCGGTCCAGCCAGCCGTGGTCGCGCGCGAGCCCTTCGAGCCGTTCGACCAGGTTCCCCGTACCGCCCTGCTTCGCGCGCAGGGTGTTCTCGCTCGACGACATGATTCCCCCGTCATCACGTCGAAAGGTGATCGGCGACGACTCCCCGGGTCGCCGCCGCATCGAGATTGACCGCCCGTGCCGCGCAATGTCAAGGACAGGTGCTCGGCAACCAGCTCCGATCACGCTGAACGTGCAGGTCAGTGCGTCGGTGTATCACACGATGGAGTGGTTGTTCGGCTGTGCTTGGAAATTGCCGATCACGGGAGCGCGTTCGTGGCAATGAGCATTTCCGCGACCGGTCTTGGTCGTTATCGCAGCACGACGGGGAGCGAGTGGAGGCGGCTGCCCATGATGCCGCCGGGCCCGCTGTGGCGGAGGTCGTCGAACGGGGTGGTGAGCCGAGCGGCGGGGTAGTGGGTGCGGAAGGTCTCGGCGACGGCGCGGAGTTCGAGCCGCGCCAGATGGGCGCCGATGCAGTAGTGCGGGCCCGCGCCGAAGGTGAGGTCGGCGCCGTCGCCGCTCTCGTTGACGCCCTTGATGTCGACGAGGACGGGGGAGCGCGCCGGCAGGCGGGTCCCGGCGAGGTCCAGTTCGGTCGACGTGAAGCGCCACAGGGTGAACGGCGCCGGCGGGTGGTGGCGGAGGGTGTCGCGGACGAGCTCGTCGTCGGCCGGGGCCGCGGGATCGCCGAGCAGGCGTGCCACGAGGAAGCCGATCGTCAGGTCGGTGGTGAGCTGACCGGCGAACAGCAGGGTGAAGACCTGGTAGTGCAGGTCTCGCCGCGTGCTGCCCGGCGGCATCCGGTCCGCGAGCTCGGTGGCCGGTCCGCCGCCGTCGAGCGCGGCGGTCGCGAGGTCGGCGAAGGCGGCCATGGCCTGCCCCACGTGGTCCGGGTAGTCGGTGTGCATCAGCCGGCACGCGCGCATCGCGCCGTCCACGTGCTCGTCCGGGATGCCGAGCAGGTCGCACAGGACGGCCAGCGGGTACCTGGTGGTGAAGTCCTCGAGGAGGTCGACCTCGCCGGGTCCGAGGCCGGCGAGCAGCCGTTCGGCGATGGCCCGCAGCCGCGGGTAGGCCGCCCGCACCCTGGCCGCGCCGAACAGCGGTGCGAACGCGCGCCGCAGCCGACCGTGCGCCTCGCCGTCCAGCGTGGTCACCGACAGCTGCTCGGCGGCGGTGGGTTCGAGGCCGGCCACCCGGTGATCCCAGTGCGGCGGCGCGAGGGCGGTGTCCTTGGCGAAGCGGGTGTCGGTCAGGACTGCGCGGGCCAGGTCGGGGTCCGTGACGATCCAGACCGGTCCGCCGGCCGGCGCTTCCGCCCGGACGAGGGGTCCGGCCGCCCGCATCTCCGCCCGGTGCGGGTCGGGAGCGTCGATGGCGCGGGCTCGGGTGGAGAACGGGCAGGTGACGGTGGGTGCGTCGGTCATGGGCGCCTTCCCTGGTCGCGACAGTACGCCCAATATAGCTGCATGACGCAGATACTCTGCAACGCAGACGCTGTGTCATGCATCGACTGCGTGGCGCAGTATGCTGGCCGGGTGGAGCGAACGGGATGAGCAAGGCGCCTGACGACGCGCGGTCGGAAGTCCTGCGGGCCGTCGCCCGGTGGCAGATCCCGGTCATCCAGCTCAACGGGATGATCGCCGAACGCCTCGGCGTGCCCTGGGCCGACCTCCAGGCGCTGTACGTGCTCGCCAACGAGGGCCCCGCCACCGCGGGCGAGCTGGCCCGGCGCGTCAACCTCACCAGCGGCTCGGCCTCGCGGATGATCGATCGCCTGGTGCGCGCGGGTTTCGCGCGCCGCGTGCCGGACGAGCACGACCGGCGGAAGGTGCTCATCGAACCGGATCCCGACGCGGTGGAGCGGGTCGGCCGGATGTACGACGGCCTCAACGAGCGGCACCGCCGTGACGTCGAGGCGTTCGACGACGCGGAACTCGCCACGCTGCTGCGGTTCATGGAGACCGCCGCCCGTCGCACGGAAGAGGAGATCCGGGACTTCGGGGGTTAGTCCGTCGCGGCGGCGAGCCGGGCCGCACCGGCGGCCGCGCGCGGGCCCGTCGCGACCGCGAGGTGTCCTGGATGTGGCGCGCTTGGTCGTCGTGCCACATCCAGGACGATCAGCTCCGAACCCTAGCCGCAGGTCCGCGTGTCGTACGACGCCCAGCGGAACACGCCGTCGGGGTCGTAGAACCCGTACTTGCCGCCATCACGGTTGCGCATGACGGGGAAGCTGCGCTCGATCCCGAAGTAACCGCCCCACCGGTAGTCCCCGTCGGGGCCTTGGTCGGTCACCTTCCGGCCGGCCCGGGCCCACGTGTCCCTGCCGACCGAACCGTCGCCGTACAGCCCGTGGGCCTGCTGCCACCGCACGGTGGCGGCGTGGGTCCGGTCGCCGAAGATCCCGTCGACGTCGCTCGCGGCCAGGTAGCCGTCCGCCCTCAGGATGGTCTGCCACAGGCAGGTGGCGTTGGAGTGGCGGTGCGTGCTCACGTTGTTGACGCCCTCGTCGGCCCAGTCCCCGTCGAGGTAGCCGGCGGCGCCGTAGATGAACGCCCGTCCGGTGTAGCTGCCCGAGGCCGCGGCCGAGCCTGCCGTGACGACCCCGAAGCCGAGCGTCGTTGCGGTCAACGCGATCGCGACGAACGCGGTCCGGAGCCCCCTCTTGCCTGGTTGTGCCATATTCCCCTCCGTGTCGAATAGCCGGTGCCCATTCCGACGAGGGCGACGGCTGAGGGGTGACAGCGCCGAGGCGGCCTGAGATCGGGATCACACCCGTCGAGCACGACGTCGTGCGCCGGTCCGAATCCGGTCGCGGCGGCCACTTCGCGCCCGGGGAGGCGCCCGACTTGCCCGTCAGGCGACGCCCGGGAGTTCTTCGACAACCCCTACGCGGACGGGACGGGGCCTCCCTTGCCGCCTTCCAGCACGGCCGGTTCGGGCGGGTTCAGCACCGCCAGCAGCCGCACGAAGCCGTCGCGGTCGCCCCGCACGGCGACCTCGCCGGCCGCTTCCGCGTCTTCGAGCCGCCGCGCGCCCCACACGACCTCGTGCAGCGAACCGGGATCGGTCACGACCACGGCGTCCGCGCCCACGCCGTCGCGCCGGTCCACGTCGATGGCGCCGTCCGACACGGAGACCCGGAACTCGTCGCCGCCGACCCGGACGGACACGTCGACGGCGAACCCGGCGGCCAGCCGCGGCTCGAACAGGCTCTTGAACGCCAGCATCACGGCGTCGGCGCCGATGGCGGCACGCCGGTCGAGCCCGGGCGAGCGTCCGCCCCACCGGCCGAAGCCGACGATCACCGGTTCCAGCTCGCGGCCCCAGGGCGTCAGGTCGTACACCCGCGTCGACGCGGACCGCAGCAGCCTGCGCCGCCGAACGACGCCGGCGCGCTCCAACTGCCGCAGGCGTTGGGACAGCACGTCCGGGCTCGCGCCCGGCATCCCGGCGCGCAGGTCGGTGAACCTCTTGGGGCCGAACAACAACTCGCGGACCACCAGCAGCGCCCACCGCTCACCGACGAGGTCGAGCGCGTGGGCGGCCGGACAGCTCTCCTCGTACTTGCGCTTGCTCGCCACGGGTGCACCTGCCCAGGGTGAGAACGGCCTTGCGAGGACGCCCGAGTGGTCCGGGCGGTGGTGCGGAACGTCGGCCCACCTCGTCCGGCGCGGGTGGAGGCGGGCCGACGTCCGCGCTCGGCTCCTGCTACCCGAACCGGTAGGAGCCGACGATCTTCGCCTCGCTGAACTTCGGCGGGCTGCTGACGCGGTCGCCGAAGTCCTTCATGAAGTCGGCGAACGCGGAGACGCCGTCCAGCGGGTTGTCGTCGGTCTCGTGGACGACGATGTGCACGAAGGTCACGCCGTCCTCGAGCCGGAAGGTCGCGTACCGGATGCCACCCGGATCCTGGGCGCCGAGCTCGGTGTAGATCCGCTCGACGAGCTCCTGGTTCTCGTCCGCCTTCTCCACGCTGTCGGCGGTGTACTGGATCACGTGGTTGCTCATGCAGTTCCTCTCGGTGGTGTGCTGGCAGGACGCCGGGGGGGGGGGGGGGGGGGGGGGGGGGGGGAGGGGGGGGGGGGGGGGGGGGGGGGGGGGGTGGGGGGGGGGGA
>NZ_JBVJVK010000114.1:0-5267 GCF_055603705.1 Actinosynnema sp. NPDC037264
GAACTCGGCCGCTTTGGTCAGTTCGACCGCCGACGAGCCGGCGAGGCTCAGTGCGCGCCGGGTGTTGTCCTGCGCGTGGAAGCGCAGGTTCTCCAGGTGGCCGGAGAGCTCCAGGAAAAGCCCCTGACCCAGGTCGTCGACCTGGTTGTGCTCCAGTGCCTTCAGGTGCGCGGCGATGCCGGAGCTCTGGCGCTGCACGAGCCCGCCCAGCAGCTCGACGGCCTTAGGTGCGACCTTGAAGAAGTCCCCCACAGCCAGATCATGGCACAGCGGCGACAGCGCCTGCGCGTGCAGCACCGGATCACCGCCCGGTGCTCTAACCGCAGGTCGGGTCGTGCGGCCGGCTCTTGGCACCCCACAGGGCCGCTCCGGTCTTCCCGCACGGCGGGAGACATGATCGCGGAGCCGAGCGTGTTCTCCACCTGCTCCCGCCGCGTGACCAGGTCCGACATCACGCACCAGCACGTCGGCGAAGGCGTCGTAGTGGCCGAGCACGGCCCCGTGACCCACGATCGCGCGTTTGTAGACGCCGTCCAAGTCGACCCCGACGTGGCCGTACGCGACGAGGCGTGCGCGGGGTCGTCCTCGCGGCAGATGGCATCGCCCGCGGTGAACGGGATCTCGTCAGGCCGGACTCGTAGGCGCTGTGCGCGCTGCCCCAGTGGTAGGGATTGGTGCCGGCGTAGGTGGCGACCTCCCGGTCGGACCAGGTCTCCGCCTCGCGGCCGAGCGACGCGCCCAGCAGCATCACCAGGACCGGCTTGCGGTGGGACTTCCCCATGCTCCGGCACGCCGACGCGCGGCGGCTGCTGCCACCGGAGCGCCCCTGCCCCGCTCCCCATCGCCCGCCGGATCCAAGCCGACGCCCGACTCCTTGGAGGCCCGCGTCGAAGCCGCCGCGGGTGCGGCCCCGATTCCGCCGCGGAACACGGGTTGACCTGGAGCGCGCTCCAGCCACTAGCGTCGCGGCCGTCGATGGCGGAGCAGGTGGAGAACGGAGCACGACGTGCGACTGGGTGTGCACATCAACCGGTTCAACCAGGGTGCGGCGCGGCTCGGTCCCGAGTTGGCCGCCGCCGGCGCGGCGGCCGAGGAGGCCGGGGTCGCGTGGCTGTCGGTCATGGACCACTTCTTCCAGATGGAGCACAACGACGCCGCCGAGGACCCGATGCTGGAGAGCTACACCACGCTCGGGTTCCTCGCCGCGCACACCTCCACCGTCCGCCTCGGCGCGCTCGTCACCGGCGTCACCTACCGCCACCCCGGCCTGCTGGCGAAGAACGTCACCACGCTGGACGTGTTGTCGGGCGGTCGCGCGACCCTGGGTATCGGCGCCGCCTGGTACGAACGCGAGCACCAAGGGCTGGGCGTGCCGTTCCCGCCGTTGGGCGAGCGCTTCGAGCGCCTGGAGGAAGCGCTGCGGATCTGCCTGCGGATGTGGGACCCGGCGGACAACGGCCCGTTCGAGGGCGAGCACTACCGGCTGGCCGAGACCCTGTGCGTGCCCGCGCCGGTGAGCTCGCCGCACCCCGAGGTCATGATCGGCGGCAACGGCGAGCGGAAGACCTTGCGACTGGTCGCCCGCTACGCCGACGCCTGCAACCTCCTGCTCGCGTCACCCGCCGAGGCGCCGCACAAGCTCGACGTGCTGCACCGGCACTGCGACGACCTGGGTCGCGACTACGACGCCATCCGCAAGACCGTGGTGCACCTCGGGGACCTGCCCGAGGACGCCGAGGCGTGTGCCCAGACCGTGGCGGGCTACGCGGGCATGGGCATCGACACCGTCATCCTGCGATCGCCGGACGGCGACCAGGCGGCGTGGATCGAGCGGGTGATCGCCCCGACCACCGGCCGCCTGGCCGAACTCGCCTGACGGGTCACGACCGCCGAGGGGCGGCGGCAACGCCGCCCCCGACGCTTACGGACGTCAGCGGCGGGGTTCGATCTTCAGGTCGCCCGCGGTCACCGCGCGGACGTGGTCGCCGGCGAGCGGGTCGTGCGGGTAGCCGAGGACGGGACGCGTCGTGCGGGAGGTCGCCGCGGAGCAGGACCGCACGCCCGGGCCAGGTCACCCTGGCGTGGACCCCGCGGAACCCGGCCGTGGCCGAGCCCTGCCGAGGCCTCCAGCGAGGAATGACCGAGTTCGACGAGCACTTCGACAAGCGCAAGGTTGGACTCGGCTCCTGCGGGCGCCCCTACAGCACGCCCTGCCAGCACGAACACGCCTGCTTAACCGAAATGATCTTGATGTTGATCACAGTTCCACTCGACGGACCTTCGTTACGGAGCGTTACCGGAATCTGACGACAGCGTGAGGCTTGGGCGTGTCGCGGCCCCCATGCACGATGAAGGGATGCCGTCGGTGGGGATCGTTTGCGATGATGCCCCGGTGGACCAGGTGGTGGTTGGTCGAGATGGGCACGCCCTCATCCTGCGCGATGTCGTCCGCGGAAGCGGAGGGGAGATCTGGTCCGTGGACGTCGAGGTCGTCGACGCCGGACTGCGCGCCGAGTCGACTGTGACGTCCCACTATGCCGTGGGCTTCGACGATCTCGTCGAGTTCTTCGCCGGAATGATGGAAAGCTGGCGCGGGTGGGACGGCGACCGGGTTTACGAGTCTCTTGAGCATGAACTCCGGCTCGTGGGACAACATCTCGGGAGCAGAGTCCGCATAGGTGTCGAACTAGCCCAGGCGTCCGATCCCGACGGCTGGTGCGTCCGAGCGACCTTCACGGTGGACGCAGGTGAACAACTCAGCACCGCCGCCCATGACCTCGCGACGCTCCTCGGACCACATCCCTGAACATCGGCGACGCACCGGTCATTTGCGTAGGTTGGATCATCCGAGAGCAGAGTGGAAGTCGGGAATTCCCAGATGGACTGACGTTTGTGGGTCGTCATCGCGCGCATGGCTTCGAGTTCCTGGACGGCGGCTATCGTGGTCTCGATCGCGGCGACTTCCCCCAGCCAGCCCTGCTCTTTGGCCTCCTGTAGGCGGTCGACGAGGTTGACGTGGATCTCTTCCAGTCGCGGCAATCGGGTCGGGTCAACCCGAAGGAGTGGGCACCTGACACAGGCTTCTCTGAACTGACGTCGGTGCACTCAAACGACGACCGCCGGCCGTCCGAGATCGGCAGAACGAGCTGTCTGCGGCGTGTAAGGATGTCGTGGGAGGTCAGATGGAGCCACAAGCGCGGCGCAGGTACGACGTCGTTCACTGCTCGGTGGTCGGCCATGCTCGGTACGGGCTTCTGGTCGAATCCGAGGACGGCGAGCACGGATTCGTGGACAGCTCGTACATCACGGACAAGCCGGGCGAGCCGTGGCCCGCAGTGGGTCGGCGGTTGCGGTGCGTGGTCTTGGGCTATACGAAGGACGGCAGGCTCCGAGTCGCGGCGACGCCCCTGTACGTCGAGATGGTGGCCGCAGCAGACGACCCTGTGACGGCAGTGGATGAGTGGAGTCTGCTGACGGGTAGGGGGCGGCGGCACGAGTGAAGTGTCCGCCCCCGTCCGGCATGCCAGTGCATTGTGTGTCGTCAGCTCTGCGTTGATGTGGATGTTGTTCGGCCGGCGAGTGAGGTGAAGGCGGGCATGCCGAGCGCGACCGCGCCGGTGGGGCGTTGGAGCGCGGTGTCAATCTGGGAGATCTTGTCTCTGGCTCCCGTCAGGCTGACTTGCGGTCCTTCGACCTCCCCGAGCCATCCTTCGCGTTTGGCCTCGATAACACGGGCCTCCAGATTGTCACGGATCTCCTCCAGCCGTGATCGTTGCGCCGGGTCAGGCCGTGGTAGTGAACACCTGACGCAAGCATGCTCATGGACGCAAGGCGATCCGAATGCTCGCGCGCAGATCCCGACGGACACCTTCTGTTTTTCGAAGTGTGCGAAGAAGGAGTCCCGTTCTGGATCGGTCGGGGTCCGAGTTCTGGGCTCACGAGCAGAAGTCGCTCCGTGTCGGTCTTGGACGGCGCGATCTGGAGCAGCGGCACGAGTTCGCCGGTGGAGGGCAGGCGGTATTCGGTGATGCTGTGGTGGCTCAGCTCCAGCATCTCCTCGCAGCGGATCCCGGTCAGGCGCAGGACTTCGATGGTGAAGAAGGACCAGAACGCCTCCTCGTCCTCGAAGGACAGGTTGCGCCGCTTGCCGGTGGTCGTGTCCTCGGCCCAGACGTGCCGGCCGATGGATGTGGGGGCGATCGCCCTGCGCAGCGCGCCGTCGGTACCGGGGATCGGTGGGCCGGGCCGGGTGTCCTGGGCTGCCCGCAGCCGTCGCTCCGCGGCGAGGCGGCGTTCGTGGGCCGTTCGTGCCAGAACGGGCAGGACGGGCAGGACGGGCAGCCGCTCGCGGGTGCGCTGGTCCATGCGGGCCTTGCGGTGCTTGAGTTCCTTGGCGCGGCCGATCTCGGCGTCGCTGATCGGGCAGGACACGGCCCACGGCGCCCAGTGGGCGATGTCCAGGTAGAAGGCCCGCACCCGGAGCAACTCGTCCTTGGCGTTGATGCGAGGGCTGGAGATCTCGATCTGCTCGCCGGCGGCGTTGGTGGTGATGCGTTTCTTCGTGCTCAGGTCCTCCTTCCAAGCCCGCATCGTCCCCGGTGGCAGGCGCAGCGTGTCGATGCCCGGCGCGAGGGCCTCGATCCGGGCCCAGAACAGGCCGGCCAGGGTCCGGGAGATCGCATCGATACTGGCGAAGTCCAGAGACGGCTGCCGTTCCCGCAGGTAGTCCACGATCAGGTCACGGACCGGCCCGCACCGCAGCGGATAGCGGTCCACCAACTCCTCGATGCTCAGCCGGCCCGCCGCCAGCCCGAAGGCGCGGACCGTGTGGGGTGCGTCCTCGGGGAAGATGCCCAGCGCACGCAGCCGCAGGCAGAAGTCGACCTTCTTCTGGCCGCCGCGCACGTGCACGCGGCGTTGTGTGTCGGCCAGCTCGACGCAGTCGCCGACGGTGGACTCGTGTCCGGTGAACAGCAACGCAATGGACAGCCCGCGGCCTCGGTGTCGGACACTCCATCGGTGGCGCAGAGCCGGGAGATCACGTCGTCGCCGGGGTCGGACCGCTTGCGGAGTGATCCAGGCCGCCCACCCCGACTGAACGACCTCGCCACGACGCCGGGCCGGCGGTTCACCCAGGCGCGAATTGTCCACTGAGGACGCACCGGTGTGGGGGGGGGGGGGGGGGGGGGGGGGGGGGGGGGGAGGGGAGGGGGGGGGGGGGGGGAGAGGACACACCCGGCGATAGCGCGGGGGGTGGGGAGGGTAGC
>NZ_JBVJVK010000114.1:5277-12166 GCF_055603705.1 Actinosynnema sp. NPDC037264
CCGCCCCCCCCCCCCCCCCCCCCCGCCACCCCCCCCCCCCCCCCCCCCCCCCCCCCCCCCCCGCCCCCCCCCCCCCCCCCCCCCCCCCCCCCCCCCCCCCCCCACCCCGTGCTCACGGGTTCGGGACCAACGCCCACCCGGTGTAGTAGTCGGCGGCGATGGCGGTCGCACCGGACAGCCCCTGCACCGGAACCGGGACCGTCGAGTGCGTGTACGTCTGGTCGTTGGCGAGCGTTTCGAAGATGTCCTCGCCCCAGCCCGCGACGGTGCCGCCGGCACGCAGCGCGAGGGCGCCGCGGCCGAAGCTGGCGATCTGCGTCACGTCCGAGAGGTTCGACACCTGGACCGGGACCGCGGACCCGCACGCGGGCGAGAAGTCCGTGCACGCGACCCCGTTGCCGAGGACACCGCCGTAGCTCGAGCCCCAAGCCCACACGGTGCCGTCGCCGCGCAGCGCGTAACCGTTGTAGCGGCCCGCGTCGATCCCCGTCACGCCGGTCAGCCCGGAAACCCGCACCGGGACGCGGGAAGCGCAGAGCCCACCGCCGGACGGCTCGCACGGCTGACCGTTGCCGAGCTGCGCGTAGTAGTTGGAACCCCACGCCCAGACCGTGCCGTCGCCGCGCAGGGCGTAGACGCCGTCGCTGCCGCTGTCGCCCGACACCGCGGTGACCCCGATCAGCCCGGACACCTGGACGGGCACCAACGAGTGCCCTCCGCTCGAACCGTTGCCGAGCTCGCCTTGGCTGTTGAAACCCCACGCCCAGACGGTGCCGTCGGCGCGGACCGCATAGCCGGTGCCCCAGGAGCTGCCGATGGCGACGACGTCGGTCAGACCGGGGATCGGCGCGGCCACCGAGGAGTCGTCGGTACCGCCGTTGCCGAGCTGGCCCGTGCCGTTCCAGCCCCAGGCCCACACCGTGCGGTCCTCGCGCAGCGCGTAGCCGGTGAGCTGACCGGCGGCGATGGCGGTGACGCCGGTCAGCCCGAGCACGCGAACCGGCACCGCGGACCCACCGCCGTTACCGGCCTTCCACCCGTTGCCGAGCTGCCCCGAGTCGTTCTTCCCCCACGCCACCACCGTGCCGTCGGCGCGCAACACGTACTGGGTACCCCACATGCTGCCGGTGATCGCCCGTACCCCGGTCAGCCTCGCCCGAGTCGGCACGGACGTCCGCGCCACCGCCTCCACGGTGCCCAGCGCGCGCTCGGCGCCGTTCCTGCCCCACCCGTAAACGCAATCGGTCGTGCAGGTCGGGGCGTCGAGCACCGCGAACGCGCCGGCCAGGTCGGCGACGAGGTGAACGCTCCCGCTGTTGTTGTACAGCTGGAGGTCACGCGTCATGCCGAACCCGACCACGGCGGCGTTCGGCACGGTCTGCCCCGGGGACAGGTTGAGGTTCGAGGCGTTGGTGTACTGCCCTGCCCCGTACGCGGACACGTACGTCGCGGCCGTCGCGTCGACGCCGGTGATGTTGATCACCACGGCGGTTGCCGTGATCGGGGCCTTGGTCGTGAGACCCAGGTTGACGACCTGCCGGGCGCCGACCGCCCCGGTCGTGCCGCCGGTGCCGTCCCTGGTGTCGAGCACCCGTGCCGAGCTCAGCGGCAGGAACAGGGCGCCGTAGTCGGGGGTGTAGAAGCCGGTCAGGTCGGCGATCAGGTCGATGGTGCCGGCGTTGTTGTAGAGGTTCACCGTGCGGTTCGCGCCCACTGCGACGGTGACGAGGTTGGGGCGCGTGTCGCCGGGCGGCACGTTCAGGTTCGACGCGGTGGGCCGGGACGTTCCGGCGGGCCACGCGGTGACGAACGTGTCGGCGGTCGCGTTGGTGGCGGTCAGGTTGACCGTGACCGCCGTGGCCGACGCCGGGATCCAGGCGGACAGGTCCACCGCACGCGTGGCGCCGGGGCCCACCTGCGCGTTCTCCCGGGTGTCCAGCACGCGGTTGGCCGCCAGCGCGGTGAACTTGGCCCCGGCGCCGGTGCTGTAGTGGCCGGCGAGGTCGGCGACGAGGTGGACGTTCCCGCTGTTGTTGTAGAGGTCGACCTTCCGGTCGGCGCTGAGCGTGACGGTGACCTGGTTGGGCCGGACGTCCCCCGGCGTCAGGTTCAGGCTCGACGCGACGGGCCGCGCACCACCGCTGGGGAACACCGTCACGAAGGTGGGTGCCGTCGGGGTCACCCCGGTGACGTTGAGGACCACGGCGGTGGTGGCGGCGGGAACCCGGGCGGAGAGGTCGACGGTGACGGTGCCACCCGCCCCGACCGGACCGCCGGTGTTCCTCGTGTCGAGCACCCGGACCGGGGACGACGAGGTGAAGGTCGAACCGGTCTCGCCGGCCTGGACGGTCGGCGAAGGCGCCGCCGACGCCGTCCCGCCGGCGAGCAGCAGCCCACCTGTCAGCAACGCACTCAGAGCAACGGGTAGTACACGACGCACTGCGGTCCCCCTCAAATGATCATGGTCCCCCGACCCCCGTTCAGAGTATTGATCAGCCGGTCGCCCGACCAGCGCTTTCGCCCACGTGCAACTGGACCAGTCGCAGGACGCAGGCCACGGCGGGACATAGGCGAAGGACGCGGCGACCAGGTCATCGCCGTCGACGGCGGCATCTCGGACCTCACGGGCGACGAGAACCGTTCCGCGCGACGGCACCCGGCCCGGAGCACGTTCGCTGGATCGACCTGAACCGTCCGGTCTGACGAACGGCCCGGTGTCAGCGGCTTCACCGATCAGAAATGCGCCGCCCCGTCGTCAGTTCTGCCAGCCCGTCTCCCCGGTGGAAGGATTGATGACCATGGCCGACGACAGACTGCCGGGTGGCGACGAGGCCACGTTCATCGCGGCGGTCCGCTCAGACGATACGGCGCGGTTCGCGCTGCTCACAGAGCGCTACCGGCGTGAGCTGCAGGCGCACTGCTACCGGATGCTCGCGAACTACGAGGACTCCCAGGACCTCGCGCAGGAGACGTTCCTGCGGGCGTGGAGGAAGCGGGAGTCGTTCAGGGGGCACGCCGCGCTGCGGACGTGGCTGTACCGGATCGCGACGAACGCTTGCCTCGACTTCCTGGAGAAGCGCAACGACCGCACACCCGTGCCGGTCGAGCTGCCGGACTCCGGCTCCGAGCTGCCGTACCTGCAGCCGTACCCCGACCGGATGCTCCCCGAGGACCCGCAGGAATCGGTGGTGGCCCGGGAGACGATCGAGCTGGCGTTCATCGTCGCCGTCCAGCACCTGCCACCGCGGCAGCGGGCGGTGTTCATCCTGCGCGACGTCCTCGGCTGGCCGGCACCGACGGCCGCCGACGCCCTCGAACTGACCGTCGCCTCGGTGACCAGCGCCTTGCAGCGGGCGCGCGTGACGATGCGGGAGCAGCTGCCCGACCGCCGCCTCGACTGGCGCAGCCCCGCCACCTACGAGCTGTCCAGCGACGAGCGCGGCGTGGTGAAGTCGTACATCGACGCCCATGAGCGCAACGACCTCGACGGGCTGATGTCGCTGCTGCGCGACGACCTGCGCTTCGCGATGCTGCCCGATCCGGGCACCGTGACCAGGACGGCCAAGGACGCGGTGGACGGCTGGGTCTCCGGTGGGCTCTTCCAGCGCGGCCACGACGACTGGCGCGGTATCACCACGACGGTCAACCGCATGCCAGCCGCCGCGCTCTACCTCCGCACCCCCGACGACCCGGAGTACCGGTTGTTCGCCATCGCGGTCCTGCACGTCGTCGACGGGAAGATCACCGAGCTCACCGGCTTCGACGCCGCCGACAAACCATGGCTGGACCTGCCCCCGACGCTGTGATCACCCATGTGCCCACCGTCGACGAATCCAGCGCACGGGCCGCCGTCGTCCTCGTCTCCGGCGAGTCGGTCAACGGCTCACTCGGGACGCAACGAAGTGGCCGGGGAAGGGTTGCCTCATCGCCTCGTCTCGTATCGGGTCAGCACCACGCCGCCGGGAAACGTCCGCGTCTCCACCAGGTTCAGGTTCACCCAACCGTCCAGCGCGGTGAAGAACGGTGTGCCGCCGCCCACCAGGACGGGGTGGGTCGCCAGCTGGTACTCGTCGATCAGCCCGGCCCTCATGGCCGCCCCGGCGAGCGTCGCGCCGCCGATGCTCATCGGACCGCCGTCCTCGGCCT
Organism: Actinosynnema sp. NPDC037264; assembly: GCF_055603705.1. NCBI lineage: Bacteria > Bacillati > Actinomycetota > Actinomycetes > Pseudonocardiales > Pseudonocardiaceae > Actinosynnema > Actinosynnema sp. NPDC037264. Next base: position 9,424 of record NZ_JBVJVK010000114.1, read on the forward strand.
TGAGCCGGGTGATCTCGCCGACCGCGTCGCCGGTCACCAGGCGGGTGTTCCAGTCGACCTCGTCGTCGGTCGAGGAGAACACCACCTTCGGCGTGTCCCGCCAGTTCCGCGCGAACTCGACCTCCGCCGGGGTGGCGTCGGGCTGCTGGTCGCCCGTCGGCCAGTGGGAGCTCATCGTCTCCCACAGCTTGCGCCCGTACAGCGACAGCTCACTCTCCCGCTCCCGGTCGAGCCACCACTGGAACAGCTCGTCGCTCGGCGCGCTCCAGCCGATGTCATCGCCGGTCGCGGCGATGTAGCCGTCCAGGGTCACGTTCATGCCGAAGATCAGTTTGCGCATCGTGCCAGCCTTCCGTGAGTCGATCTCACACATACAGACGGGCGCGGCGGGGAAACTTAATCGGTGTGCGATCTGCACCCACAGACCGTCCCCCCGGGTGACGTCGAGTAGTTCTCGTCACCAGTGGCGTTGGGGTCCCTGGCCCGGGTGTGGAACGTCGGAGCCGCAGAGGGTGGCCTGGATAGCGGTCGGTCCTGCCCCTGATTGCGTGATCAACCTTATCGTGAGCTTCCGACTTGTATGTAGCTACCGGTTGGGCTGGCTGGATGATCACCGGCTGTAGCCTGCCGGAGGCGCTGGGCCGGGCTCGCTCGTGAGCTTCCTGCCGCCCGTTGGGCTGGCTCTCCGGGGGTTTGCGGCCCGGCCCGGTGCCGGCCGCGGTCTGACTCAACAGAGGAGTGGGCTCCACACACTGAAAGTCGGAATGTCGACCGTGGCTTTCCTTATTGGATAAGGGAAGGGATATGCGGTCGATGGTCGTGATCGGGATTGACCCGCACAAGTCCAGCCACACAGCGGCAGCACTGGACTCCGGCACTCATAAGACGTTGGACACCGTTCGTGTGGATGCCACGCTGGCCGAGTACCGGCGGTTGTTGGCCTGGGGCAGGCGGTTCGCCGAGCGTCGGTGGGCGGTGGAGAACGCCCGCGGTCTCGGTCGGCACCTGGCGCAGTGGTTGATCGCGCGGGGCGAGGCCGTGATGGACGTGCCACCGACGGCCACCGCGCGGGCGCGGGAGTTGTCGCGGGGCGGTCGCCGCAAGAACGACGTCCTGGACGCCGCGGCGGCGGCCGGCGTGGCCGCCCTGCGCGGCGACACCGCCCCGGTGGCGGCCGAGGACGCCTCGACGGTGCTGGGCATGCTGGACGAGCGGCGCGGCAACCTCACCCGGCAGCGCACCCGCACGGTCAACCAACTGCACGCGCTGCTGCGCGAGCTGCCGCCCGGCGGGGCGTCCACGGACCTGACCGCCGACCGCGCCGCGGCAGTCCTGGCGAAGATCCGACCGGTGTCACCGGTGGAGCGGGCACGCAAGGAACCCGCCCGCGAACCGGTCGCCGACATCCGCGCCCTGGACGCCCGGCTCAAGGCCAACACCCGGCGCATGCACGAGGCGGTCGCCGACTCCGGAAGCGGCCTGACCGACGTGATCGGGATCGGCCCGGTCGTGGCCGCCCGACTGCTCGGCCGCACCGGACGAGCCTCGCGCTTCCGGACCGCGGCGGCGTTCGCGGTCTACGCCGGTGTCGCCCCGATCGAGATCGCCAGCGGTGACAAGGCCCGCCACCGGCTGTCCCGCGAGGGCGACCGCAAGCTGAACAACGCGCTGCACACCGTCGCCCTGACCCAGATCCGCATGCCCGACAGCCGCGGGCGCGGCTACTACGACCCGCAAGACCGCCCGAAGGCCAGACCCACAACGAGGCCATGCGCTGCCTCAAACGCCGCCTCGCCGACCACGTCTGGCGCCTGATGCTCGCCGACAAGCACGGGAAGCGGGCCCGGGAGGACACTCGGGGGCGACTCTGACATCCAGCGCGACCGGCCCAACCCCGACAGCCGGCTCTTCGGACAAGTCACTTCCCTGACCCGCCGAACCCCACCCTACAACCGAACTCATCCCAGCGACTTGACAAACACAGAGGAACCGTCCGACCCTCCGGACGCCGGCCGAACGGAAGCTCATCGTCACCCTCTGCCTGAATCCTCTGCGCGACCGGACGACCGTGGTCAACGTCGGTTGGACGGTCCGGTCGAAGCCGTCGTAGGAGCACGACTCGATGATCTGCCCGCCGCCGGTGACGGTGTCCAAGCGGCCGAAGGGTCGTCGTTGTAGGCGCCGGCCGGGGCGGGACGATCCGGCCGGTGTCGCGGGCGATCAGTCCCGTGAACCCTGCCGCATCGCGTACGAGCGCAATGCACGCAGGAAGTCCACCTGCCGGAACGCGGGCCAGTAGACGTCGCAGAAGTGCAGCCGGGAACCGGCGGCCTGCCACAACAGGAAACCGGAGAGCCGGCGTTCGCCACTGGTCCGGATGACGAGGTCGGGGTCCGGCCGACCGGCGGGGTCGAGGTGCGCGGTGATGTCCTCCACGGTGAGCGTGGCGGCCAGTTCCTCTGCGGTGACCCGCCGCTCGGCGGCCTGGTCGAGCAGCGAGCGGACCGCGTCGACGATCTCCTCGCGGCCGTCGTAGCCGACCGCGACCGTCAACTCCGAGTCGGTCGCCCGCTCCAACGTCAGGTCCTGCGCCCTCTTGAGCGCGTACGCGGTCGAGTCGGGGAGGAGGTTGAGCCGCCCGGTCACGTTTAGGGCGTGTCCGCCGGGTCATGATCGGGTTTTGTCTGGTGCGGCTCGGATCCAGTCGATGGTCTCGACGATGTCGTTGGTGGCCTGCCAGTGC
>NZ_JBVJVK010000115.1:0-11270 GCF_055603705.1 Actinosynnema sp. NPDC037264
TCCGCCAATCTCCGTGGCAGGAACACGCCCCCTTTGTGTTTTGACCCCCGGGGGGGGGGGGGGGGGGGGGGGGGGGGGGGCTCCCCCCCCCCCCCCCCCCCACCCCTCTTCGCGTGTCCGGCGAGTCTCGACCGAACGGCTCACCGCTACTGGGACAGTGGGAGGATGTCGGTGCAGCAAACGACCTCGCACGGTGTCGTGACGGACTCCGTCCGCCCGCCCGAGTTCTCCCGCGCCGAACGGGTGCGGGTGCTCACGATGACCGCCGCCGGGTCGGTGGTCATCGGCTACGCGGGCGTCGCCGCGCTGCTCGCGCTGATCTCCTCGACGGCCGCGCACGCGTCGTTCTCGACGACCGGTGTGCTGACCGCCGCCGCGCCGGGCTGGCTGGTCGCGCACCACGTGCCGCTGCGCTTCGACGGCGGGCAGCTCGGCCTGCTGCCGCTGCTGCCGACCGCGCTGGTGATGCTGCTGGTGTACCGGGCGGCGGCGGGCGCGGCGGACCGGTTGGGGCTGTTCGAGCCGTTGCAGGCGCGGTCGGTGGTGTTCGGCATCGCGGGCGCGCACGCCGTGGTCGGCAGCGTGATCGCGTTCCTGATGGGTGACGAGGGTCCGGTCCGGGCCACGCCCGCGGTGGCGTTCTTCGGGTGCGCGGTGGTGTCCGGGCTGGCGGCGGTCGCGGGGGTCGCGCAGCGCTGCGGTCTGGTGGAAGTCGTGTTCGAGCGGGTCGACCCGGTGGCGCGGCGCGGGTTGCGCACGGGCGCGTTGGCGTTGTTCGCGCTGGTCGCGGCGGGTGCGCTGGTGCTGGCGCTCGGGCTGCTGTTCTCGTGGTCGACCACCGCGGTGCTGTTCGACCAGAGCGGCGGCACCATCGGCACGGGCCTCGGCATCTGGCTGCTGTGCCTGGCGTACCTGCCGAACGCGGTGGTCGGTGCGTTGTCGTACGTGGTGGGCTCGGGGTTCTCGATCGGCGCGGCGGTGGTGGGCCCGCTGGAGTTCGTCGGCGGCCCGGTGCCCGCCGTGCCGCTGCTGGCCGCGTTGCCCGAGGAGCAGGCGTCCTACCTGGCGCTGGTGCTCGTGCTGCCGGGCGTGATCGGCGTGGTGGCCGGGTTCTCGTTGCGCGACGCGGCCGAGACGCCGCGGGCCAGGGTGCGCGCGGTGCTGGTCGCGGCGGTCACCGCGGGCGTCGGGGCGCTGGTGCTGGCGGCGGTGGCCGGTGGCGCGCTGGGCGGCGGGGCGTTCAACCCGGTCACCATCCCGGCCGGGTTGCTGGCCGTGCTCACGTTCGGCTGGGTGACCGTGCCGGGCGCGGTGGTGGCCTGGTTCTCCGGGCCGCGGCCGCCGCGCGTGGTGGCGGCCGAGCCGGAACCGGAGGCCGTCGTGGACGAAGAGGACTACGAGGACTACGAGGACGATGCCGAGTACGACGAGGAAGCCGAAGAACTCGAGGAGGAGTTCGAGGAGGAAGAAGACGACGAGGAGTACGACGAGGACGAGGACGGGGAGGAGCTCGACGAGGAGGACGACGAGGAGTTCGACCACGACCTCGACGAGTACGACGACCTCGAAGAGGAGTTGGTCGAGGACGTCGACCCCGAGGAGACCGACCCCGAGGACGCCGACGAGGAACCCGACTCCGACTCCGACGAGGGTGACGAGGCCGACCCGGAGGACCTGGCCGACGAGCCCCGCTAGCCAACGCCTAGGCTGCTCTTGAGCTGCTGTGACAGTCCCCAGCAAGGAGAGCACGCTGAGCGCCGCGACCACACTCCGGCTTCCCGTCCCCGCCAGGGTCGTCGTCCTCGTCTCCGGTTCCGGCACCCTGTTGCAGGCGTTGCTGGACGCGGCGGCCGACCCCGGATACCCGGTCGAGGTGGTCGCCGTCGGCGCGGACCGCACCGGCATCGAGGGCCTCGGCCGCGCCGAGCGCGCAGGCGTCCCCTCCTTCGCGGTGAAGCTGCGCGACCACGCCGACCGCGACGCGTGGGACACCGCGCTGGCCGACGCCGTCGAGGCGCACAAGCCCGACCTGGTCGTCACCGCCGGCTTCATGAAGATCCTCGGACCCGCCTTCCTGGCCCGCTTCGGCGGCCGGATGGTCAACACCCACCCCGCGCTGCTGCCCGCCTTCCCCGGCGCGCACGGCGTCCGCGACGCCGTCGACTACGGCGTGAAGGTGACCGGCGCGACCGTGCACCTGGTGGACGGCGGTGTGGACACCGGGCCGATCCTGGCCCAGGAAGCGGTCGTCGTCGCCGATGACGACGACGTCGAGAGCCTGCACGAGCGCATCAAGGTGGTGGAGCGGCGGCTGCTGGTCGACGTGGTCGCCCGCCTGGCCCGCGAGGGCTGCACCGTGAACGGACGAAAGGTGAGCATCCCGTGACCACTCCTGCCGAGAGGCGACCGGTTCGCCGGGCCCTGATCGGGGTTTCCGACAAGTCGGGGCTGCTGGAACTGGCCACCGGCCTGCACGCGGCCGGAGTCGAGATCGTCTCCACCGGCGGCACGGCGCGCGCGCTGGCCGACGCGGGCGTGCCGGTCACGCCGGTCGAGGAGGTCACCGGGTTCCCGGAGGCGCTGGACGGTCGGGTGAAGACGCTGCACCCGGGCGTGCACGCGGGGCTGCTCGCCGACACCCGGCGCGAGTCGCACCTGGAGACGCTGCGCGAGCTGGGCATCGAGCCGTTCGACCTGCTCGTGGTGAACCTGTACCCGTTCACGCAGACCGTGGCCTCGGGCGCGTCGGCCGACGAGTGCGTGGAGCAGATCGACATCGGCGGTCCGGCCATGGTGCGGGCGTCGGCGAAGAACCACGCCAGCGTGGCCGTCGTCGTGGACCCGTCGCGGTACTCGTGGGTGTTGGAGCAGGTCAAGGCCGGTGGGTTCACGCTGGCGGACCGGCAGCGGCTGGCCGTGGACGCGTTCCGGCACACCGCGTCCTACGACGTGGCCGTGGCCTCGTGGCTGGGCAGCGCGGTCGCGGCGGACGACGAGGGCTCCGGCTTCCCGGGCTGGGTCGGCGCGACGTGGAACCGCAAGCAGGTGCTGCGGTACGGCGAGAACCCGCACCAGCGGGCGGCGCTGTACACGCAGGGCGACGGGCGTTCCGGGCTGGCGACGGCGGAGCAGCTGCACGGCAAGGAGATGTCCTACAACAACTTCGTCGACGCCGACGCGGCGTGGCGGGCGGCGTGGGACCACGAGCTGCCGTGCGTGGCGATCATCAAGCACGCCAACCCGTGCGGCATCGCGGTGTCCAAGGTGGACGGTCCGGGTGCGATCGCCGAGGCGCACCGCAACGCGCACGCGTGCGACCCGGTGAGCGCGTTCGGCGGCGTGATCGCGGCGAACCGCGAGGTGACCGTGGAGATGGCCGAGCAGGTGGCGGAGATCTTCACCGAGGTGATCATCGCGCCCTCGTACGCCGACGGCGCGGTGGACGTGCTCACGCGCAAGAAGAACATCCGCATCCTGGTCGCGCCGGCGCCCGACCGCGGTGGCGTGGAGATGCGGGCCGTGTCCGGTGGGTTGCTGTTGCAGACGACCGACACCATCGAGGCCGAGGGCGACGACCCGGCGAAGTGGACGTTGGCGTGCGGCACGCCGTTGGACGAGGAGGGCCTGGCCGACCTGGCGTTCGCGTGGCGGGCGTGCCGGGCGGTGAAGTCGAACGCGATCCTGCTCGCGTCCGGTGGCGCGACCGTCGGCGCGGGCATGGGCCAGGTCAACCGGGTCGACGCGGCCCGGCTGGCGGTGGCGCGCGCCGGTGAGCGGGCGCGGGGTTCGGTGGCCGCGTCGGACGCGTTCTTCCCGTTCCCGGACGGGTTGGAGGTGCTGCTGGAGGCCGGTGTGCGCGCGGTCGTGCAGCCCGGTGGTTCGGTGCGCGACGCCGAGGTGATCGCGGCGGCGGAGGCGGCCGGCGCGACCGTGTACCTGACCGGCACGCGGCACTTCGCGCACTAGTAGCGCTTCGGAAGGGCTCCTCGTCGGCGGACGGGGAGCCCTTCCGCGTCTCACTGCTTCGCGATCAGTTCCTCGGCCGTCTTGCGGACCACGGCCTCCGCGTCGGCCAGCGGCATCGGCGAGTCGCTGATGAAGCCCTTGTCCCGCCCGCTGTAGGTGATGCTCCAGACCACCGCGTCCTGGCGGGCGATCAGCTTCACGTCGATCGAGTCGCGCGGCGTGGGTTCGATGATCAGCATCGCCTCGTCGCCGAGGCCTTCCACGGGCTTGGTCTGCAGGCCGTTCGCGAACCCGGCGGCGTCGTCGTAGGTGCTCTCCGCGTGCTCGACGTTCTGGTTCGACTTGTCGGTGAAGTCGCGGTAGTCGTAGATGTAGAAGGCCATGCTGCGCGGGTTGCGGCCGTCCTTGCCCTCGGTCTGCTGCCAGTGGCAGTTCCAGCGCTTGAGGCCCTTGTCCTGCGCGGGTTTCTCGACCAGGCGGAAGCTGCTGACGTGCGCCTGCGACTTCAGGTCGGCGCTGAGGTCGCACTCGGCGATCGGCTGCTCACCCGGGCCGCCGCCCGGCTGCTCGTAGTAGTCCAGCAGGAACGTGGTGGCGACACCGCCCAGGACCAGCACGACGACGGCGACCACGATGCCCACGACCAGGCCCGTGCGGCTCTTCTTCGGCGGCTGGGGGCCGTACGGGCCGTGACCGGGTTGCTGGGGGCCGGGCGGTCCCTGCGGGCCGAAACCGGGCGGGGGTGGTCCGTACCCGCCGGGTTGGCCCTGGCCGTACCCGCCCGGTTGCCCGGGGCCGGGCTGAGGTGGTCCGTAGCCGGGTTGTGGCTGCTGGGGCCAGTTCTGCGGGTTCTGAGGTGCGTTCACGGTTCCCCCCGTGTGGCCGGTCGGTGTCGCGAGCAGCAGTCTGCCGGCCACCCGATCGTGGACGCTGCCGGCATTGACAGGGGGTGGCGGGTTAGGGATAAGATCACCGTGTCGTTCGAACAGATGTTCGACAGACAGGTCGCCGAACTTCCCACGGCGATCCGCGCACAGGGGTGCGCGCGGATCTGTGGGAGGAGGGCTGGTGTCCAGGTCGGCAACGGCGACGCTGACCGCGCTCGGGGTAGGCGCGGCGGGCGAGCTGACCAAGGCACCGGTCCGGGCCCTGCCGGTTCGCGGGGAACTGGCAGGGCTCCTCCCGTGGGGTGGCCTGCGGCGGGGCAGCACGGTGTCGGTGCGAGGGTCGACATCGTTGCTGTTCGCGCTGATGGCCGCGGCGACGGCGGAAGGATGCTGGGCGGCCGTGGTCGGCCTGCCGGGGTGTGGGGCACTCGCGGCGGCCGAGTTGGGCGTGGCCGTCCATCGACTCGCCCTGGTCCCCCGACCTGGCAGGGACCAGGGCGAGGTCGAGAAGACCGTGGCGGCCCTGTTGGACGGGTTCGACCTGGTCGTGCTGGCCACGCCGGTCACCCCCGCGACTTCGCGCAAGCTCTCGGCCCGGGCCCGGCACCGCAAGGCGGTCCTGCTGCCCTTCACCGTCTCGTGGCCGGGCGCGGACGTGGAGCTGACGGCGACCTCGGGCCACTGGACCGGCCTGGAAGCGGGCCACGGCCTCCTGACCGCTCGCACCGTCAACGTCCAAGCGACCGGCCGAGGCGCCGCGGCGAGGCCACGGCAAACGAGCCTGGTACTTCCCGGGACCGCCGCGGAGCCACCCGCACGCCCCTCCCTGGTCCCGCTCCCGACCACTGACTCACCACTGCCGCCGGCCGACGCACCCTTGCCGACCGCCAACTCGCCGCGGCTGCCCACGGGCCTGCCGCTGCCGACGGCCGACCTGCCGTTGCTGCCCGCCGGCCTGCCGCGTCCCCCCTCCACCGGTCCGCCTGGCCCGCCCGACCTACCCGACCAACCCGATCTACCCGACCAACCCGGTCCGTCCTTCCCGGCCACCGTCGAGGCGGTGTGAGCCGTGCGCGTCTCACAACCCGCCCCTCCCACTCGTCGAAGAGGTGAATCCCCTGTACACGCTTGCCGTCTGGTGTCCTGACTGGCCGGTGGTGGCGGCCTCCGCCGAGGCCGCGCTCCCGCCGCACCTCCCTGCCGCCGTCGTCGGATCGGGTGAAGTCGTCGCCTGTTCGGCGGTCGCGCGCGCCGAAGGGGTGCGACGCGGGATGCGGCGGCGCGCGGCCCAGGGGCAGTGCCCCGAGCTGGCCGTCTTCGAGTGCGACGAGGTGCGCGACGCCCGGCTCTTCGAGCCGGTCGCGGGGGCGGTGGAGGAGCTCGCGCCCGGGATCGAGGTGGTCCGGCCGGGGCTGGTGGTCGTCGCCGCCCAAGGGCCGGTCGGGTACTTCGGGTCCGCCGAGTCGGCCGCCGAGCGCCTGGTCGACCACATCGCGGTGCGCGCCGGGGTCGAGGCGCAGGTCGGGTTCGCCGACGGGCTGTTCGCGTCGACCCTGGCCGCGCACCGCGGGCTGGTCGTGCCGCCGGGCCGGACCCGGGAGTTCCTCGCGCCGCTGGGCATCCACGAGCTCGACCAGCCCGCCGAACGCCGGGAGGACCGGGCCGCGCTGGTCGACCTGCTGCGCCGCCTCGGCCTGCGCACGCTCGGCGCGTTCGCCGCCGTGCCCGAACGCGACGTCGCCACCCGCTTCGGCCGCGCCGCCGTGCTCGCCCACCGGCTGGCCGCCGGGCTGGAGGAACGTCCCAGGTCGCGCCGCCGCCCGCCGCCCGAGCTGTCGGTCACCCGGGAGCTCGACCCGCCGATCGACCGGGTCGACGCGGCGGCGTTCGCGGCGAAGGGCCTCGCCGAACGCCTGCACGCGGGCCTCGCCGACCGGGGTCTGGCCTGCACCCGCCTCGGCATCCGGGCCACCACCGAGAACGGCGAGGAGCTGCACCGGCTGTGGCGCTGCGCCGAGCCGCTCACCCCGCAGGGCATCGCCGACCGCGTCCGCTGGCAGCTCGACGGCTGGCTCACCCGGGCCCGCCTCGACGGCGCCGGCCTCACCGCCGGCATCCACCTGCTGCGGCTGGACCCCGAAGAGGTGGTCGACGCCACCGCGCTGCAACTGGGCCTGTGGCCGGGCGCGGGTCAGGACCAGGGTGAGGCGGCCGAACGCGCGGCGCGCGCGATGGTGCACGTCCAGGGCCTGCTCGGGCCGGACGCCGTGCTCACGCCCGTGCTCGGCGGTGGACGTGGGCCGGTCGAGCGGGTGCGGCTGGTGCCGTGGGGCGACGAGCGCACCCCGGCGGCGGACGCGGAGCAGCCGTGGCCGGGGCAGCTGCCCGGACCGTCGCCCGCGACGGTGTTCGCCGAACCCGAGCCGGTCGCGCTGCTGGACTCCTCGGGTGCGGACGTCGTGGTCACCGGCTACGCCGAGCTGGTCGTGCGGCCGCACCGGATCGTGCACGGCGGCCGTGCGCGGCAGGTCGTGGCGTGGTCGGGGCCGTGGCCGGTGGACGAGCGCTGGTGGGACGCGGAGACCGCGATGCGCGGTGCACGACTGCAAGTGCTGGGAACCGCGGCGGACGGCGAGGAACTCGCGTTCCTGCTGATCCGCGCGGGTGGCAAGTGGGCGGTGGAAGGGGTGTACGACTGATGAGCGGTGACTTCTCCGAGCAGGATCGCCGGAGCCTGGCCGAGTGGCTGGACGATTGCGCCGCGCCGGACCGGCACGAGGTGCCGGACCAGCGCGGCGGACCGGCCTACGTGGTGAGCTTCGGCTGGCTGCCCGCACGGCTGCCACCGGCGGCGCCGTCGATCCCGTCGCCTCGGCGGGCGCTCGACGACTCGCGCTGATGGGCTGGAACAACCCGCCGGTCCGGTGGTCGGAGCTGGAGCGCGCGCTGTCGGGCAAACCCCCGGTGCCCGACGGCGGCGACAGCCCGGCGTGGACGCGCCACCGCGACCGCTACGAGGCGCCGCCCGACTTCGCGGTCAAGGTGGACGACCTCGGGTCGACCCGCGCCCGCGTGCCGTACGTCGAGCTGCACTGCCACTCCAACTTCAGCTTCCTCGACGGCGCCAGCCACCCGGAGGAGCTGGTGGAGGCGGCGCAGCAGCTCGGGCTGGACGGGGTGGCGTTGACCGACCACGACGGCATGTACGGCGTGGTGCGGTTCGCCGAGGCCGCCAAGGAGCTCGGGATGCGCACGGTGTTCGGCACGGAGCTGAGCCTCGGGCTGTCCGAGCCGCAGAACGGCGTGCCGGACCCGGAGGGTGAGCACCTGCTCCTGCTGGCCACCAACCGCGACGGCTACCACGCGTTGTGCCGCACGGTCACCACCGGTCAGCTCGCCGAGGGCAGCGAGAAGGGGCGGCCGGTGTACCGGTTGGAGGAGGTCGTCGCGGACACCCGGGACGACTGCGTCGTGCTCACCGGCTGCCGCAAGGGCGCGGTGCGGCGGGCGTTGGCGCGGGAAGGGCCGGCGGCGGCGTTCGCGCAGCTGCGGAGGCTGGTCGACCTGTACGGGGCGGACCGGGTGTTCGTGGAGCTGACCGACCACGGCTACCCCGAGGACGGGCCGCGCAACGACCTGCTGTGGGGCATGGCCCACGACCTGGGGCTGCCGACCGTGGCGACGAACGCCGTGCACTACGCGGTGCCCGCGCGGGGTCGGTTGGCGGCGGCGATGGCGGCGGTGCGGGCGCGGCGCAGCCTGGACGAGATGGCGGGCTGGCTGCCGCCTGGCCGCACGGCGTGCCTGCGGTCGGGGGAGGAGATGGCCCGCCGGTTCGCCCGGTTCCCCGGTGCGGTGCACCGCTCGGCCGTGCTCGGCCTGCAGTGCCAGTTCGACCTCAAGCTGATCGCGCCGGAACTGCCGCCGTTCGACGTGCCGCCGGGGCACGACGAGAACAGCCACCTGCGTGAGCTGACCTACGACGGCGCGGCCCGCCGCTACCGCTCGATCGGCGAGAACCCCAGGGCGTACCAGCAGATCGAGCACGAGTTGAAGATCATCAAGGAGTTGAATTTCCCCGGCTACTTCCTCGTCGTGCACGACATCGTCTCGTTCTGCCGGCGCAACGACATCCTCTGCCAGGGCCGGGGGTCGGCCGCGAACTCCGCGGTCTGCTACGCCCTCGGCATCACCAACGTCGACGCGGTCCGCTTCGACCTCCTCTTCGAGCGCTTCCTGGCGCCGGCCCGCGACGGCCCTCCCGACATCGACCTCGACATCGAGTCCGACCGCCGTGAGGAGGCCATCCAGTACGTCTACCGCAAGTACGGACGCCGGCACGCCGCACAGGTCGCCAACGTCATCAGCTACCGCGGTCGGTCGGCGATCCGCGACGTCGCGCGGGCGCTCGGCTACTCCGTCGGCCAGCAGGACGCGTGGAGCAAGCAGATCGACCGCTGGGGCCCGCTGCGGTCCACAGTGGAGGAAGGCGGCATTCCCGGCCCGGTGCTGGAACTGGCCGCCGAGCTGGAGAACTTCCCGCGGCACCTGGGCATCCACTCCGGCGGCATGGTCATCTGCGACCGGCCGGTCAGCGAGGTGTGCCCGGTCGAGAAGGGCCGGATGGCCGACCGCACGGTGTTGCAGTGGGACAAGGACGATTGCGCCTCCATCGGGTTGGTCAAGTTCGACCTGCTCGGCCTCGGCATGCTCTCGGCGTTGCACTACGCCATCGACCTGGTGCGCGAGCACGAGGGCGTCGAGGTCGACATCGGCAACCTCGACCTCGAAGACCAAGCCGTCTACGAGATGCTGCAGCGCGCCGACTCCGTCGGCGTGTTCCAGGTGGAGAGCCGCGCGCAGATGGCGACCCTGCCCCGGCTCAAGCCGCGGACGTTCTACGACCTGGTGGTGGAGGTCGCGCTGATCCGCCCCGGCCCGATCCAGGGCGGCTCGGTGCACCCCTACATCCGCCGGCGCAACGGCAAGGAGCAGTGGGACTACGACCACCCCCTGCTGGAGGGGGCGCTCAAGAAGACCCTCGGCGTGCCGCTGTTCCAGGAGCAGCTCATGCAGATCGCCGTCGACGTGGCCGACTTCAGCCCCGCCGAGGCGGACGAGCTGCGCCGCGCCATGGGCGCCAAGCGCTCCACGCACCGGATGGAACGCCTCCGCGAGCGCTTCTACGAGGGCGCCAAGGCCAACGGCATCGGTCACGAGCTGGCGGAGAAGATCTACGCGAAGCTGTTGGCGTTCGCCAACTTCGGCTTCCCGGAGAGCCACGCGCTCAGCTTCGCGCACCTCGTGTTCGTCAGCGCCTGGTTCAAGCTCTACCACCCGGCCGCCTTCTGCGCGGCGTTGCTGCGTGCTCAGCCCATGGGCTTCTACTCCCCTCAGTCGTTGGTCGCGGACGCCCGCCGTCACGGCGTGCGCGTGCTCGGTCCGGACGTGAACGCCGGCCTCCCGCACGCCACCCTCGAACTGGTGGACGGCGAGCAGGCCGTGCGCATCGGCCTGGCCGGCATCCGGACGATCGGTCAGAAGGTCGCCGAAGACGTTGTCGCGCAACGGGAATCGGGCCCGTTCCGGGACATGGCCGACTTCGGCGCCCGGGTCCGCCTGACCACGGCCCAGGTGGAGGCCATGGCCACGGCGGGCGCGTTCGGGTGCTTCGGCCTGGACCGACGTGCCGCGCTCTGGTCGGCGGGAGCCGTCGCGAAGATCCGACCCGACCGCCTGCCCGGAACCGTGGTAGGCACCGAGGCGCCCGCCCTGCCCGGCATGGACGAGGTCGAGCTGGCGGTCGCCGACGTCTGGGCGATGGGCTTGTCCCCGGGCAGCTTCCCGACCGAGTTCGTCCGGGAGCGACTGACCGCCCTGGGCGCCCTGGCCACCGCCGACCTGGCCACCGTGCCCAACGGGACCAGGGTGTTGATCGGCGGCGCCGTAACCCACCGCCAACGCCCCGGCACCGCGGGCGGCGTCACGTTCCTCAACATCGAGGACGAGACCGGCATGGTCAACGTCGTCTGCACCACGGGCCTGTGGGCCCGCTACCGCAAGGTCGCCCGAACCAGCCCGGCTCTGCTGATCCGAGGCGTCGTCGAATCCGCGGAAGGCGTCATCAGCATCCGCGCGGAACGATTGCAACAGCTCGACCTGCGCATCCCCTCACGCTCACGCGACTTCCGCTAAATCCGCTCTACTCGCCGACGCCACACCACCACCCCCGCCTACCCACAACGGCCCTGGAACCGCCCCGGGCCCACCGAACCCCCGGCCGCTCCCCACTCGCCCACAACGGCCCCGCGGCGCGTCCACTGAGTCCACTTGCCCCAACCGCCGCACAACGGACCCGGAACCGCCGCACCCAGGCCCGATTTGACATGGGTTCGGGTGCCATAGGCTGGTCGAAGC
>NZ_JBVJVK010000116.1:0-10140 GCF_055603705.1 Actinosynnema sp. NPDC037264
GCATACCGCTGTTGTATGTGGCCCATTCGGCCGTGCCCCCGGGAGCCGCCTCAGGCCCGACTATCGCGAACACGGACTTGTGAAACAGGCGCTAGCCGCCCGCCACCAGGGCCGCGTCGATCTCCCGGTGCGCTTCGGGGTGCTCCGCCCACCACTTCGCGTACCCGGGATTGCGGGGCAGCACCGAGCGGTAGGCGCGGGCGGCGGCGGCGAAGACGTCGTGGGCCCGGCCGGCGGCGGGGCCGTCCCGGCGGGTGGCCAGCAGCAGGTCCACCATCAGCGGCGCGCCGCGCAGCGGCCGGATCACGATCCCGTCCCCGCTGCGCGACTGCGGCAGCGCGAACGACACCGCCCCGTTGGCGACCAGGCTGCGCGCGGTGCTCGCCTCGTTCACGTGGTGGGTGAACCGGGGTGTGAAACCGGCCGCCGCGCACGCCTGGAAGATCTGCAGCCGGTTGCCGACGAGCTCGTCCGGCGGCGCGACCCAGTCCCGGTCGGCCAGCTGCGCGAGGTCGACGTCGTCCTGGACGACCAGCGGGTCGGTCTCCGGCAGCGCCACGAACTGCGGCTCGCTCACCAACCGCCGCAGCTCCAGCCCGCGCAGCTCCCGCCGCTCCAGCCCCTCGAACCGGTCGAGCACGCCCAGCTGCACCTGTCCCGACACCAGCAGCTCCAGCAGGTCCGACGCGCCGGACATGATCTCCGTGCGGACCTCCGAGCAGCGGATCACCCGGCGCAGCTCCGCCACGAACTGCCCGAAGAACAACGTGGGCACCCCGCCGACCAGCAACGGGCCGGGCTTGCCCTCGCTGGTCCGCCCGCGGGCCAGCGAGACCAGCTGCTCGACCTCGTCGAGCACCAGCCGGGCCGTGCCGACGACCTGCTTGCCGAGGTCGGTGGGCAGGGAACCGCCGGGGGTCCGGTCGAACAGCCGACCGCCCACGATCCGTTCGACGGTCCGCAGCTGGGCGCTCATCGCGGGTTGCGTGAGCCCCAGGCGTGAGGCGGCCTTCGTGAGGCTGCCTTCTTCCGCGATCGCGCACACCGCGCGCAGGTGGCGTAGCTCAAGCTCGGGCATAACGCTCTTCTATCCCCCTTTCGTATGAGCCGCCAGCCCTTCCGGCGGTCATAGTTGGCGAGGTTCCCCTGCGACCGAGGAGAAGCGGATGCGTCACGCGAGCCAGATCTACTGAAGCGGACTCGGGCCGTCCCGCCCCGCGCCACGGGTGCAGGTGACGTGCCAGGGGGTGCGAGGCCGACGTCCCCACCCCGTTCGGGGCCGCCGGTCGCGACTGCGGAGTGAGCGACCGGTGGCCCCGTCGCGTGGTCGGTGCGCGCGGCCGGCGGGGATCAGGGGTGGACCGGGATCCGCACCGCCGTCCCGGTCACGGTGACCCGGGGGTCGTCGGGCGAGACCGCGATCTCCAACAGGCTGGGCCTGCCCATGTCCACGCCCTGGTGGATGGTGATCGACCGCCGCCGGTCGACCTGCCCGACGGCCCGCAGGTAGCCGCCGAACGCCGCCGCGGCGGACCCGGTCGCCGGGTCCTCCACCACACCGCCCACCGGGAACGGGTCGCGCGCGTCGAAGACGTCCTCGCTGCGCTGGTGCACCAACTGCGCGGTCACCGCGTCGTTGGCCCGCAACAGGTCGCCCAACGCGTCGAAGTCGTACTCCAACGCCGCCAACCGCTCCCGCGTGCGCACCGCCAGCACCAGGTGCCTCGACCCGCCGAACGCCCAGTGCACCGGGTACCGCGGGTCGAGCTCGTCGGCCGACCACCCCAGCGCGCGCAACGCCTCGGCCACGTCACCCGCCGGCGCCGGCGTCGACGACGTGGGCACGCTGGTCAAGCCGGCCTTCCCGGGCGTCGCGGCGATCTCGACCAGCCCGGCGGGCGTGTGGAACCGGACCGTCCCCGTCCGCTCCAGCGCGACCGCCGACGCCACGGTCGCGTGACCGCAGAACGGCACCTCCACCAACGGGCTGAAGTACCGCACGTCGAACTCCCACCCGTCACCGCGCGGGAACAGGAACGCGGTCTCCGAGTAGCCGACCTCGGCGGCGATCTCCAGCATCGACGCCTCGGTCAAGCCGGTAGCGTCGAGCACGACACCGGCCGGGTTGCCGCCGGCGGGGTCGGTGGTGAAAGCGCTGTAGCGGAGCACGTCCGGTTCCCGGACCGCGGTCTCATGCACGTCGTTCATGCGGACAGCGTCTCCCACCACCTACCATCGAGTCCAACGATTCCCTGCGATGGATCCGATCGGTATTGTCGATGCGGTGGACACCCGCCTCCTGCGCACCCTCCTGGTGCTCGCGCGCACGGGCAGCTTCACCGCCACCGCGGCGGAGCTGCACCTCGTGCAATCCACGGTGACGAGCCAGGTCAAGGCCCTGGAGCGGCACCTGGGCGCCCGCCTGTTCGACCGGCTGCCCAGCGGCGCCCGGCTCACCGAGGCGGGCCGGCAGGCCGTCGAGCACGCCCGCGAGGTGCTCACAGCCGAGCAACGCCTGCGTGACGCCGTGCGCGGCAGCACGGCGGTGGAGGGCGACGTCCGCATAGCCGCACCCGAGTCGGTCTGCGCCTACCGGCTGCCGCAACGCGTCGCGGACGTGGCGATGCGCTGGCCGGGCATCTCCGTGCACCTCTCGCCGGCCGGCACCCGCCAAGCCCTGACCGGCGTCCGCAACGGCACCCTGGACCTCGCCCTGGTGCTGGAGGACTCGCTGGTCGCGCCGGGCCTGAAGGTCACCGCCATCGGGGTGGAGCCGATCGAGCTGGTGTCCGCGCCCGGCGTGGTGCTGGACGAGCGGTACTTCCTGCTGGAGGAGGGCTGCTCCTACAGCGACCGGTTCGTGCGCGACCTGCCCGCGACGCCGAGCATCACCCGGTTCGGCAGCATCGAGGCCGTGCGGTCGTGCGTGGTGGCCGGCCTGGGCTGGACGGTCCTGCCGCGCGTCGCCGTCGCCGAGCACCTGGACGCGGGCACGCTCCAGCGCGTCCGTGAACTGCCCGACAGCACGTTGTTCCTCGTCACGGACCCGCGCCGCACCCCTTCCGCGGCCGTCCGCGCCGTCGCGGCCGCGCTCGGCTGAGGACCGGCGCTCATCCGACCGGCTGCGCCAGCATCCCCTCGCAGCTGCGCACGACCACCGCCGCCGCCCGCCGCTGCCCGTGGTCCAGCGCGGGGTCCACCGCGTGCCCGCGCCACCGCCCCAACGCCTCCAGCACGGCCCGCCGCAACTCGCCCTCCGTCGGCTCGTGCTCCATCCCCAACCGCACCACCGGGTTCGTGCCCAGCCCCCCGACCAACCGCGACGCCTCGGCCTCCAGGTCGCCGGGCAGCCGGGTGCGCCCGCCCTGCAACGCGGCCAACAACCTCAGCTCCCGGAAGTCGTGCGCCGAAGCCAGGATCCGCTCCACCGACGCCGCCAACCCGATCGACCCGGGCCGCGGTTCCGCGCGCAGCACCACGTCCAGCCCCAGCAACGCCGCCCGCGCCTTGAGCACCTCCCGGCGCTCGGTGAAGTAGACGCCGATCGAGTCGCGCAGCTCGCCGAGCCCGCTGCGCTGCACCAGCTGCCCGGTCAGCTTCACCTGCGTGTCGAAGCCCTGCCGGATCAACGTCGTCGTCAGCCGCACGCCGAAGATGCCGAACCGGTCCACCAGGCCCCGCCGCGCCGCCGGGTCCAGCCGCACCGGGAAGTCCTCGCCGACGAACCGGTCCGCGGACAGCAGGTGGCCGTCCAACTCCGTGCGCGCCAACGACGCCAGCGACGCCAGCGCCGCGAACTCCTCCGGGCGCAACGTCCGCGCGGCCACCGCGAGCAGCCCCGCCACCGCGACCACGTTCTGGCACAACGGGGTCACCGTCGCCTCGCGCCGGTACCGGCGGGCGATCTGCTTGGCCGAGGACAGCGCGTCGATCCGGCCGCCGCCGATCTCGTCGGCCCGCGACAGCACCAGCACCGTGTTCACCGGCGCGACCCGCGCCACCGGGTGGTCGTGCGCGGTCTGCAGGAACCGCACGTCCGTGGTGTGCATGTGCCTGGTCAGGTACAGCACCGCGTCGGCCTCGCCGTAGACGTGCTCGACCGGCGCGCCCGCCGGCGTGTCGATCAGGGTCAGGTCGCGCAACGACCGCGACGGCCACTCCACGGTCACGCGCTCGGCGTCCGGCGCGTCGACGAACGCCTTGCCGTCGCGGCGCAGCACCGGCACCTCGTACTGGCCGACGTGCGCCCGCGGCCGCGGCCCGTCCTGGTACCACGTGGTGGCGCCGGTCGGCGCGAACTCCTCGCCGATCAACGCGCTGACCACGGTCGACTTGCCCGAGCGCGGCGCGCCCGCCACGGCGACGCGCACCGGCTCGCCGAACCGCGCCTGGTGCCCGCGCAGCCACGCGACCGCGCGCGGGCTGTCCCGGTAGACCACCAGGGCGTCCTCGAGCAGCGCCCAGACCTCGTCCTCCAGCGTCACGCCCGGCGGCGCCTCGCCCGAAGGCATCATGCGCTGATCCCCAGCGGTGGCGCCTGACCTCCCGCGAGCCCTTGGACCCGTTGGTAGAGCTGCACGAGGTCGTCCAGCTCCCGCTTGGCGTCCCGGTTGCGGCGCTCGCGCTCGGTGTTGTCGTCCTGCACCGCGCGGCGGGCGCTGCGGGCCGATTCGAGCAGCGTCTCCTGCAGCTCCTCGGCCAGCGTGGCGAAGTGGTTGCGCAGGCTGCGCTGGATGTGCCGGGCCGCGTCGCGGCAGTCCTTGCTGAACTTGATGAAGAAGTCGTCCACGTGCCGGGCCGCGGCGGCCTTGGCGGCGGCCTGCCTGCGGCGCAGCCGCTGGTCGCTCTCGTCGATGATCGACTTGCCGCCGAACAGCGCGCCCGCGCCCAGCGAGATCGCGTTGATCAGCGGCATCCCGGCGAGGCTCGTCGCCAGGCCGAACATCAGCACGCCGCCGTAGGAGCCCTTCAGGCCGGTGAACGCCTTCTGCATCACGCTGAACTTCTCGATCACCGGCTTGTCCATGGGCGCGACCCGGTCCAGCACGTCGTCCGGGAAGATCGACTCGGGCAGCAGGTCGTCGCGGACGACCGGGAAGCTCCTGGCGACCTTCTCGGCCACCCACTCCGAGCGGTCGAGCAGCCAGGCGAAGTTCGTGGTGGCGGCCTCGGTGAGGTTGTCCTCCAGCCAGGACTCGAACTTGTCCCAGCCCAGCGCCGGGTCGGCGGTCTCGAACGTCTTGTCCACCTCGCGCATGATCTTGCGGGTGCGGTCGCGCAGGTCGTACTCGATGTCGGAGACCAGGTCGGCCATCTCGTCGGCCAGCACGGTCTGCCAGCGCGCGGACCGGCGGCGCAGCTCGTCGATGCGGCGCTGGGCCTCGTTGAGCGCGGCGATCGTCTTCTCCGGGCCCTGCGCGACCCCGGCGGTCAGCTCCTCGCGCACCGGCGCGACCAGCTGCTTGATCGCCGACGCGGCGGTGACCGCGACCGTGCGGCGGGCCAGCTGGTCGGCGGCGGCCACGATGTCCTGCCGCACGCAGGTGAGCAGCTCGGGGAAGCCGGACTCGGCGTTGAGCGCCTTGTCGCCGGTCTTGGCCGCGCGCAGGCGCAGCGCGGCGGAGACCGGGACCAGCTTCGCGGTCACGCCGGCGCGGGCCAGGTGCGCCCGGTTGCGCTCGACCACCCGCCGCCACTGCGCCGCGATGTCGATCTTGGTGAGGACCACGATCACGTTCGGGCACGACGTCATGACCTGCTTGAGCAGCTCCAGCTCCGACCCGGTCAGCTCGGCCGTCGCGTCGGAGACCATGAGCACGGCGTCGGCCTGGAGCAGCGCGGCGAACGTGCTCGCCGTGTGCGCGGGCCGCAGGTCGCCGACGCCCGGCGTGTCGATCAGCACCAGGCCCGAGTCGAGCAGGGCTCGGGGGATGCCGACCTCGGCGCGCACGACGTCGCCGCCGTGGTGCCGGTCGGCGCTCACCCGGCTGGCGAGCTGGTCGAGAGGCACGGGGATGCGTTCGGTGGGCGTGTTCGCGATGGACGCGCCGCGCACGAGTGCGGCCGACGGGGTCTCCGCGTGCTGCACGAAAGTGGGAACGGTGGTGGTGACGTCATCACCCACCGCGCACACCGGGGCGTTCACCATCGCGTTCACGAGCTGGCTCTTGCCCTGCTTCGGCTCGCCGATCACGAGCACGCGGAGCTTGGGGTCCAGCTGGCGGGCGCGCTTGTCGCGCAACCGTTCGGCCAGGTCGGGCCGGTTGTGCGCAGCGCAAGCCCGGATCGTGTCGTCGAGCACGTCGAGCCAAGGCGCGGACATCACCCGGCAGAGTGTGCCGGTAAAACCCGTCCGGGTGAAAGTCCGGGGACGTTCCGGGCATGTTCCGGGCACAAGGCGAGGGCCGGTCCCGTCGCGTGGACAGGACCGGCCCTCCGGTGGTGGATCAGTCTCAGAAGAGCAGGTTGTCCACGCCGAGCGAGTCGACGACCGGCAGGTCGAGGCTGTCGACCGTGCCGGTGACGTTGCTCACGACACCGCCGACGCCGGCGGTGTCCGCCACGCCCGAGACCACACCGGTGACGTCGGACAGGGGAGCGGCGCCGTGGGTGTCGAACTCGGCCGAGCCGTGCGCCGAGCCGGACACGCCGAGCGCGTCGCCGAGGCCCGCCACGTTGCCCAGGCCCGCCACGTCGCCGAGGCCGGCCACGTTGCCGAGGTCGCCGACGGGCAGCGAGCTGGTGAGGCCACCGGTCACGTTGCCGATCACGCCGTTGAGCGTGTCGACGGCGCCGAACGCGGTGCTGGTCAGGCCTTCCGCGCCCGGCAGCGAGCCGGTGACCCCACCCGCGGTGGCGACGGCACCGTCCAGCGTGCCGGTCGCCGTGGCGGTCAGGTCCGAGACCTGACCGGTGGCGGTGTGCAGCGTGCCGTCCAGGGTGTCGGTCACGTCACCCACCGCGGAGAAGTCGCCCTCGACCGTCAGCTCCGCCGAGGCGGCGCCGTCGAGCAGGTCCCAGCTCGACACGCCGCCGAAGACCGACAGGCCGTCGGCGTCCGCGCTGAGCGTGCCCGCCACGGCGGCCTTGACGTCGCCGGCGCCGGTGGCACCCGACACCGCGAGCTGGTCCGTGACGGCCTTGAGCTGGAAGATCGCGCCGGCCTGGCCTGCGTCGACCAGGTCGAGCGGCAGGTCCTCGAGCAGCGAGCCGTCGAGGGCGGGCAGGCCCCCGGTCGGCACGTAGTCGAGCACCAGCGGGATGACTTCCTGCACGTCCAGGGCGCTGATGTCGCTCAGGCCGGCCCTCGCCAGGGTGCCCTCGGCGTCGGCCTGGAAGTCGGCCAGCGCGGTCGGGTCGCTGAGCAGGTCGAGAACGAAGTCGTGCAGCGTGTTGGGGCTGGAGCCCATGATGGATGTCTCCTGGTCGAGTAGGACGCGGGTAGCCGGCCCGGCAGGGGTGGGGTCCGGCCTGGTGATCAAGGTATGGGCGGGGGGATCACCGGCCATCGGGGATTACTCCCAGTAGATGCCGCAACCACGATGGGGTGGTTCTCGTTCACTCCCTAGGGGATTAGGGGATGGCCTTGTGACCATCTCGTAACCCGTGTAGGTACTGCCGGTAGTTCGTTCAGGTGAGTGAAGGAGGCTCCGAGTTGCCGTACGTCCTCGGGGTCGACGTGGGCACCACGCGCACCGCCGCCGCCGTGTGCCGGTTGGGCGGGACCGGGCGCGCCGAGCCCGAGGTGGTCGGCCTCGGCGGTCCGGGCGGCGGGGTGGCGTCGACGCTGCAGCTCACCCCCGACGGCGCGTTCGCGGTCGGCGAGCCGGGCGACCCGCGGTGGACCGCGACCGGCTTCGGCCGCCGGGTCGGCGACGCGGTGCCGGTCGTGCTGGGGCCCGACCCGCTGTCGCCCGGTTTCAGGGACGCGGACGCCGAGCGGTGCCCGGCGGAGGAGCTCACCGCGCTCATGGTCATGTGGGTGGCCGACCAGGTCGCCGCGCGGGAAGGCGAACGGCCCGCGCACGTCGTGCTCGCGCACCCGTCCGGCTGGGGCGCGTACGCCAAGGGCCTGATGCACCGGGCGCTGCGGGCGGTCGGCGTGGAGGCGTCGCTGGTGCCCGAGCCCGTCGCGGCGGCCGAGAACCACGCGTACAGCCGGTCCTTCGCCGGGCCGCTGGGCGTGTTCAGCCTCGGCAGCCACGGGTTCGCCGCCTCCGTCGTCGGCCGGGGTTTCGAGCTGGTCAAGACCGTCGAAGGGGTCGACCAGGCCGCCGGCGTCGACTTCGACGACGCGGTCTTCTCGCACGTGCGGACCTCGCTCGGGCGGGAGCTGGCCGAACTGGACGCCGACGACCCCCGCACCCGCGGCCTGTTCGGCAGGCTGCGCCGCGACTGCGAGGCGGCCAAGCGGGTGCTGTCGGGCACGCTGGAGACGTCCATCCCGGTGCACCTGCCGTCCGGGCCGGTGGACGTGCCGATCACCCGCGCGCAGTTCGAGGACCTGATCCGCCCGGACGTGGAGCAGGCCGTGGCGGTGTTCGAACGCGTCGTGTCCGGCGGCGTGGAGATGACCGCGCTCGTCGGCGGCAGCGCCCGCATCCCGCTGATCGCGGCGTCCGTGCCCGGCCGGGTGGTGCTGGAGGCCGCGCCCGAGACGTCGGTGGTGAAGGGCGCGGCGCTGGCCGCGCGCAGGCTCGTGATCGGGCCCGACGCCGAGCCCGAGCCGATCGAGACCTCGGTCATGGTGCGCGACGACGACCCGTCGCTGAGGTTTCCCGTGGGTGGCTTGGAGGCGCCGGACGCGGAGCCCACCGCGCCGCCGCCCCGCCCGCCCGTCGACATCACACCGCTCGACCTGCCGGAACGGCGCACCGTGAAGCGCGTCGTGCGCGGGCTCGTGCCGACCGGTGGGCGCCGTGCCCGTGACAGCGAGGATGGCCGTTGAGCCCGAGCACGACCGCGAGTCCAGTGTTGTCCCAGCAGGTCACGCAGGTCCTGGACGCCGTCGCGGCAGCAGCCGTCGGCTCCGGGCCCGTGCTGCGGCTCGGCGTGGTCGCGCCCGGCGGGTACGGCAAGACCACCGTGCTGCGGGAGATCACGCGGGCGTTCGGTGACGCGGGCGCGTCGGCCTCGGTCGTGGACGACGCGCACCTGCTGCCGGACGCCGAGCTGCTGGCGCTGCGCTCCCTGGTCGAACGGGGTGACGAGCACGTCGTGGTGGCCTACCGGCCGTGGCCGCGGTCGCGCGCGCTGGCGGCGTTGGCCGAGTCGTTGGGCCGGGCGCGGCCGTCGTTGATGCTGGAGCCGTTCACGCGGGAGCAGGTGCGCGCGGTGCTGCCCGCGTCCGCCCGCGGCCTGGTGGACTACGTGCACCAGCAGACCGGCGGCGTGCCGCGGTTCGTGCGGCGGCTGGCCGGGCTGACCGCGGCGGAGCTCACGCCGGAGGTGGTGGCGTCGTTCCGGGCCGACCTGGACTGGCTGGACGCCGACGTGCGGAAGTACCTGCTGGCCGCCGAGGCGGGTGCGGCGCTGCGGCTGGACCTGCTCGGCGGGCTGCTCGGGGTCGACGCCGACGCGGTCGGCGACGTGATCGAGGCGGGGCGGGCCACCGGCCTGGTCGCGGCCGACGGGACGTTGCTGCCCGTCGCCCGGCAGGCGGTGGCGTCGCTGAGCCGCACCGACCGGCGGATCGCCGTGCGGCAGCGGCTGGCCGAGCTGCAGCTGGCGTCCGGCGGGCCGGTGCTCGACCTGGTGCGGCCGTTGATCGGCGTCGGCGGGACGGGCAACCAGGCCGGTGTCGTCGGACCGGAGATGGCGCAGGCGTTCCGGGCGGCGGCCGAGGAGGCGCTGGCCACCGACCCGGCGCTGGCGGCGCGGCTGCTGGCCGCCATCGGCACGGCGGGCGCGGACGTCGCCGTGCGGCGGGCGGTGGCCTCGGCCATGGCGGGCGACCTCGACGCGGCGATGCGGCTCGCGGACCAGGTGATCTCCGGCGGCGACGTCGAGCACCGCGGCGCGGCGGCGGAGGTGGCCGCGATCGCGCTGGCGCACCGGGGCCAGCTGGCCCGCGGCACGGAGCTGCACCGGTGGTCGCCGAGCTCGACGTCCTCGGCGTTCGCGGTCATCGGCCAGGTCGGC
>NZ_JBVJVK010000117.1:0-9936 GCF_055603705.1 Actinosynnema sp. NPDC037264
GACGCGGATGTCCAGCCGCCCCCGGCCCACCAGAAAAACCGCAGGTCAGCGGCTTGTCGTTTGCGCAGGTCAGCGGCTTGCGCGCACGGCAACGGCCCGGACCGCGCAGTGGGCGCGGTCCGGGCCGTTGGTCGGTTGGTCGGTGGTGGTCACCACCTGGTCATGGGTCGGTGCTGGAGGCGACGTGCGCGTGGCCCGATGGTGAGGTGGGCGCACAGCTCGCACTCGGTCGGATGGGTCTGCGGGTTCCCGATGTGGAGGTTGCAGGCGTTGCAGGACGCCGCCAGGTGGGCCGGGTCGTCGCCGGTGATGGCGCGGCCGAGGGTGTGGTGCGCGGTCTGCGCTGTGCCGGTGCAGCGTTCGCGGACGCGGACCTGGCAGACGCCTCCGTGGTCGACCTCGTTGGCCGCCAGCACGGCGGCACGGATGCGACGCCACCGACGGCTACTGCCGCCCGACCAGGCGCCGCTCATCGGGCAGCGCCAGCGCGCGGTTCTCGAGACTCGTTAGCCTTGCTAACTTTGCTACGGGCAGAGGTGGCGGCGGGCGTCGGCCACGGCCTGGAGCGCGGTCGCGTACTGCGGGGTGCCGGTCGGGACCAGGCTCGCGGGCACCTGCATCCGGACCACGGCGGCGTCGGACAAGCCGCGGACGATCCAGGAGCACGCCGAGCGGCCGATGTCCAGGATCTCGCCGTCGCTGATGTTCGGGTGACTGCCCCAGTAGCCGGACCGCTGGACGTCGCGTTGCGCGGCCAAGTACCCGGCCTCGGACGCCAGGGCAGCGGTAGCCGCGGCCGGCGCGGCGCCCGCCGGGACAGCCGCGGCGAGCAGGACAGCGACGGCGGCGAGCTTGCGTAAGCGCATGGCGCGGTCTCCCGGGTGGCAGGGGTGGTCATCTGGATCTCGTCGTTGGTGGGCGGAGTGTTACGGGTCGGGTGCGTCACGAGGTACCTCCGAACAGGTCGAGCTGGCCGCCGTCGGCCGGGCTCGGCGGCACCGGTGCGGTCGGCGCGGTGTCGCGGCAGTCGCACGGGCAGACCCACCGGCACGTGCGGTCGACCAGCCACACGTCGGGGCAGATGTTCGCCGTGTTGGACACGAACCCGTTGCGGTCGGTGATGTACGCGGCCGGGGACGGGACGGGTTCGCGGTCGCGGCTCATGCAGCGGTGGTGGTTGCCGCTGGTGCACGCACCGCACAGGCCGGACTGGCACGCGCACTTGGTGTAGAACGCCGGGATCTCCCGGTAGGTGGCCCGGTGGTGCTTGCGCCAGACGTGTTCGCGCACCCACTCGGCCTCGTCGGGCGTCACGGTCGCCTCCGTTGTCGGTGGGCTGTGGTAGGTGGTGGGCGGCGGGTGGCAGGGGGGTCGTTGCCCCGGCCACCACCCGCCGCTCGGTCAGGTGGCTAGAACTCCAGGCCGCCGTCGTTGTCGGACATGAGTCCGATCCCCAGGTACTTGTTGCCCTTGTTGGTCGACTTCTTCTCGAACCGGTCGCTGACCCGCTTCCCGAAGTCGGTCGCCGTCATGGCGGGATGACCAGCCTGGAACGCCCACATGGAGTAGTGCTTGTGGAGCGCGGACGCCATCACGTTCACGTCGTCGCGGACGACGCACTGCGCCTCGATGAACTGGCCGATCGGGTCCGACTCGGTCTGGTAGGCGTTGGTGCGCAGCCGGACCGCGTCCGGGGTGGCCATGCCGTGCTGCTGGTAGTCGAGCCACCCGGCGAGGCACCAGGCGAGCACGGCGGCCAGGTGCTCGCGCCGGAGTCGGCCGGGCAGGGTGGTGTCACGGTCTTCGACCGGCACCACGACGTCGAACGGGACGATGGTCAGCCGCCGCCACAGCGCGGCGTCGTCGCCGGACACCTTGGGGGTGTGGTTGGTGACCATCAGGAGCGTGTGCGACGGCGTGAACTCGAATGGGTCCGACCTCATGCGGTTCGCGCGGATGCGGTCCCCGCCGGTGAGCGTCTTCACGGTGCCCGCGGCGAGCCGGTCGCCTTCGTCGGTCTCGCTGGTGACGACCAAGCGCGCGCCGTGCAGGTCGGCCAGGAACGTGCCGTGCCTCTCCGACTTCGTCCTGATGACCAGCTTGGGGTCGACGGTGAGCGCGTAGTCGCCGAACGCCGCCATCACGGTCTCGACCAGCACGCTCTTGCCGTTGCCGCCGGTGCCGGTGAGGATCGGGAGCGTGTGCTCCCTGATCTCGCCGAGCATGGCCAGGCCGCACAGCCGCGCGAGGTAGCCGCGCACGGCCGTGTCCGGGAGCACGGTCTCCAGGAACTCGCGCCAGGTGTTCGAGGTGGCGGCCGGGTCGACCACCGTTCCGGCGCACCGGGTGATCAGGTCGCGCGGGTCGTGCGGCTTGATCGTGCCGGTGCGGAGGTCCAACGTGCCGTTGACCGCGTTGAACAGGAACGGGTCGGTGTTGATCGTCTCGGCGCTGGTGGTCATCGGGTGCATGAACTTGGCGCAGTCGAGCACGCCCGCGACGCCGCTCGCGCTCTCGCACCGGCGGATGTCCTTGAACATCGCCTCCCGGTCGTCGCCGTGCAGCCGCCAGGCCGCCGCGATCAGCTCCTTCAGGTGCGCGGTGACGCGCCGCCGCGCCTTGCCGTCCTTGTCCTCGACCCAGTGGGTGCCACCCCAGTAGTGCCACCCCAAGCCGTGCACGTACAGCAGCTCGTTCGCGTAGCGCTGGACGAACTTCTCGGCGATCCGGAGCTGCCCACGGTGGACGTCGTCGGCGGTGCTGGACTTGATGCTCACCACGTTGTCGGTGGTGCTGGTGGTCACGTGGTGATCCCCCTCGGGTTGGCCGGACGCTGGTCCGGGTGGTGTGCCTGGTGGAGCAGTAGTGCGGTCGTCTCGGCGCTGATCGGGCCGGTGGCGGGCCGGGGCACGCGCGGCGGGTTGGCCAGCGCGTGCAGCTCGGCGGCGTGGTCTTGCTCGGCGGTGCGGCGCAGCGAGTCGGCGAACCACAGCACGGCGGCCGGGTCGGACCCGACGACCTGCACGTGCGGCACGCCGCGCACCAGCGCGCGCAGCTCGTGCTCCTCGGACGGTGTGGGCGCGCGGTCGCCGAGGTCGATCCGGACCGCGTCCACGCGCGAAGCGCCGCGGCGCCGGTCGCGGTACAGCCGGGGCTGGAGGTCCGAGAGGTGGACCTCCAGCACGGCCGTCACGCGGGTGAGCACCGGCGTGAACTCCTCGGTCATCCGGCCACCAACAGGTCGAGCGTGAGCGCCACCGGCGCCCGCACGCCTTCGCCGAGCGGTTCGGCCAGCAGCACCAGGCCGCCGCGCCAGAGCCGTTGGACGTGGACCAGGCCCAGCTCGGCGAGCCGGTCCAGCGGCCGGGCCTGCCGCGCGCGGTACTCGATGCGCCCGGCCGGGTGGCACCGGACCTCGATGAGGAGCCGGCGCTGTACCTCGGTGAGGTGCGGCACCGGCGCGAGGGTGACGCCGTAGCGCCGGGCGTTGCCGAGCTGGCCGCCGGTGCGGCTGTTGCAGCCGACGCACGCGGGCCGGATGTTCGGGCGGGCGTAGCCGCCGCCGAGCACGCCGGGCCGGATGCGGTCGGCGCTCACCGTGTCGACGGTCAGCCCGGTGCGGCAGAAGAAACAGAGCACGCGCGCGCCGTCGCCGTAGGTGTTGACCAGCCACGCCCGCCGGATGCGCCGGGACGCGCTCCCGCCGCGCTGGTTGCGGTTGGTGGTGCCGCGCCTGGTGGTCATCGCGCACCGCCGGTCGCCCCGTAGTGACGGGTGGTCTCGCCGTCGTCCAAGAACCACACGCCCGGCCGGTTGGGGTCGGGCCCGATCTCCACCGTGTCGAGGCGCACGCCCCGGTCGGTGCGCTCGCCGTCAACGGGGACGTAGAACTCCCACCGCTCACCGGCGCTGATGAAGATGGCGATGTACTCCACCGCGCGTTCAACGGTGGTCATCGGTCCTCACCCGCCAACCGGCACGCGACGCTCGCCACGTACTTGAGGTAGGCCGGGGTGTGCGTCTCGTCGCCGGTGTCCGCCGACCACGCGAGGTCAGCCGCGGCGAGCCGGGCGGCCAGGTCGTTCGGGTCGGACAGCCGGTCCAGCTCGGCGCGGAGCTGCGCCACCTCGGCCAGCAGGAACGGCACGTCGTCGCGCGCGCCCGCGATGAACTCCGCGTCCGGGACGGTCCGGTCGTGGGCACCCGGTCCGGCCGTGCCGGTGAGCGCCACCACCGTGAAGCCGTCCGGCGACGGCGACTCGACCGCCACGTGCCGGCCGGGCACCTCCCGAACCGCCACGACCTGATCGACCATCCACGGGCCGGGCGTCGCGGCCCGGACGCGGGCGCGGATGCCATCGAGCCGGGTCTGGACCTCGTCACGCGCGCTCATCGGTCACCGCCAGCGGTCGCGGCGGCACGCCGGCGGGCGTAGCGGAGGATGCCCGCGAGCCCTTCCGGGGTGTAGCCGAGTCGCCGTGCCGCGCCCGCGTGCGTCTCGCCGGTCTCGCGCAGGAAGGTGTAGTCCTCGATGGTGTCGGAGGTCGGCCGGAGCAGCCGCGGGAACTGGTCGAGGGTGCCGTAGTAGTGGTGCCGGTTGCGGCAGGGCAGGCACAGGTTCCGGCACCAGTGCCGCCGCCGTCGGCCGCAACTCGCGCACGTGATGACCGGCCGGTTCTTGACCTTGGTCGTCACCGGACACCCCCGGCGGACTCGATCGCGGCCCGAAGGTCGTCGGCGGCCACCTCGGGGTCGTCGCCGTCCAGGTCGCGGTTCAGCGCGATGCCGAGCGCCTGCGCCACGTGGCCAGGGATGCCGCTCCACCCGGTCGACACCTTGGCACGCACCTCACCGGTCAGCACCACGGTGCACGATGCGTGCCCGCCGAAGCTGTATTCGACTTCGAGCGTCACGGGCACGCCGTAGCGCTTGGCGCACTCGACCACGGCCAGCAGCTCGCCGTACCCGTCGGCCGCGTCCGTCGAGGGCTGGACGACCAAGTCCGTGTGGTAGCGGCCGATCGAGAGGTACGCGAGCGGCGGTAGCCGGTGAGCGTCCTTCAGGATCGCCGGGCCGAGGGCGCGCGCGATGGTGCCGATCTGGTCCGTCAGCGTCCGGTCGGCCATCACGCCCCACCACCGGCGGGCGCGTTGTGCGCGTCGACGTCCCGCTGTGCGTCCGCGCGCCGGTCGTGCGTCTCGCCCTGCCACCGGCAGTGGTCGCACGACCCGAGGTAGCCGCCACCGGCGGTCACGACGTCGCGGATCACCTCGGCGGTGCGCGGACAACCCGACCCGCCCTCGGCGCGCTCCTGGTCGGCGTCGCACCCCGGGCACGAGTCCGTCAGGAAGTAGTCGTGCGGACACCGCGTGTTGGACGCGACCACGGCACCCGGACCGGACAGCCAGTAGGCGGGCACGCGGCGAACGTCGTCCACGGTCGGGGTGATCGGCGGTTGCATGGCGGTGAGGTCGCCGTACAGCCGCCGGACGTCGGCGAGCGCCAGGGCGTCACCGCGGTTCGGCGTCCACAGCGTGCCCGGCTCGCCGGTGACGGTGCGCCACGTCCAGCCGTTCGGCGTGGCCCACCGCCCGCCGATCCGCGGGCAGCCGAAGTAGTGCGGCCGGTCGGCGGGCTCGCGCTCGCCGCACAAGCACGCGGTCTCCCTCGTCCACTCCTGGCCTGGTCCCTGGCGGGTGTAGATTTCCCCACCCGGCGAGTAGGCCAGCGTGTAGAGCACCGACCACGGCGAGCGGTGCGGCGTCATCTCCCGCGTGGGGTGCGACACCGCCCACTCCTGCCGCCGCTCGGTGAGCGCGAGCGCGGCGGCCTGGTCCTCGTCGGCGACGGCCAGCGTGGTCACGATCGCGCCGTTCGATCGGGTGCGCGTGGAGCGCGTCGTCCACAGCCACCGGCCGTGGTCGATCCGGCCGCGCAGCTGCGCCAGGGCGCCGACGAGGTTCGGCACGGCGAAGTCGTCGCCGGTGTCGAACAGCACCACGTGCGCCGGCCCGCTGTCGATCTCGGTCACCTCGGCGACGTCCACCGTGGACACGGCGTAGCCGTTGCCCGGCCGGATCGACGCGAACCGCTCGACGGTGGGGCGGTGCGGCCGGAACTCGACCAGCACGCCCGCCCGGGTCAGGACCGTCTTCACGCGCTGGCGCATCTCGGCCGCGTCGTTCTCCAGCTCGCCGAGCCGGAACGCGGGGAAGTACTCGGTCACCGGGCACCCCCAGCAGCCTCGATGCGGGCACGCACGCTGTCCGCGCGTTCCTGCGACGACTCCGCCCGCTCGCGGTGCACCTCAGCGGCCACCATCAACGCCCACACCAGCATCGAGCCGGGCTCGACGGACTTGGCCCGTTCGGTGAGCAGGTTGGACAGCGCGGCGTTGACCTCGGCCCGCCGGCTGTAGCGGGCAAGCCGCTCTTCGGCGGTGGCCGAGGGCATCGACCGCGACGTGGTCAGCTCGGCGTCGAGCTCCTGGTACCGCCGCTCGAACTCGGCAGTGCGGGTGAACACCTCGTCGGCGCGCGCGAGGATGTCGCGGCGGTCGTCGGTACCGGTGGTGTCGATGCTCATCGCGCGACCGCCTTCCGGACCGCGTCGCACTGCGGGCACCGGCCGTGGATGCTCTCGCCGTGCTCGCACCGGGCCAGCACGCGGAACGAGTCCGCCGCCGCGCCGGTCGGCTCCTCGACACCGACGTGGGACCGGACCAGCTCCTTCAGGTCGTCCAGCGCGGCCAGCAGGACGTCGAGCCGTTCGCCGGTGCCGTGTTCCCCGGTGCTGGCGACGGCCTGAGCGAGCGCGGTCACCAACGCGTCGGCGTACTCGGCGGCGGCGGGAAGGCTCACGATGCCGCCGACCAGCTCCACCATCGTCTCCTCGCGCTCGATCGCCACGTGCGAGTCGCGCAGGTCGAGCGAGTCGTAGACGAACACCTCGACCGTGATCGTCTCGGCGGCGTGCGGGTTGTCCGTCCACCGGTCGGCGACCTCGTAGCCGTTGCCGTGGTAGACGGTCGCGGGCACCTCTTCGGCGATGCGCGAGTGAGTGGCCCAGAGCGGTCTCTGGACCTGCGCCATAGACTGGCGGTTGGACATGCCGTTCTCCTGCTGGCTGTAGGTGTTGTGGGTGTCCGTCCGGTCCGCCGCTGCAACGGCGGTCCGACGCTGGCCGGCGGTCTGCAAACCGCCGGTCACGCGTTTCCCCTGCGCCGCCGCGTTCCGGGCCGACGGCCCTTGATCCAGGCGTCCAGGTCGTTCTCGAAGATCCGCCACGGTCCGCCGCGCTCGTTCTGGTGTCCCACCAGGTCGCCGTTGCGGAGTGCGCGCAGGATCGTCTTCTCGTGCCGGATCGCCCGTTCGGCCGCCGTCTTCACGCTGTGCACCCGGTTCTCGGGCACCAACTTCGGCGGGGTGAGGTCGGGAAGATCGGCTCTTGTGGCCGAGGTCACAAGCTGCCCCTTTCGTGTGACGGACGGTGCGCCATGGGGAGTTTTGGGTAGAACTTCGTGACGCTCCGTTGCTCCGGGACGCTACGCCGAGACTCCCGTCACCCGCAAGGCGCTTCGAGCTACCCCCAGATGCCCCGGCCTGGAGGCCATCGGGAGGGTTACCGACGGGTAGTGTTCCCACACGTACCCATCAAACTCCCCAATGCTTCACAATTGTCGCCATGCGGACTCATAAGGGCGGACTACGATGACGGCCATGACCGAACGTCAGGCCGCTACTTCCCACGACGCCACGGCGTCGGGCGGTCCAAATAGGAATGCCGAACTTGTCGGACAGGCTGTTTCCGCTGCTAGAGCGAGTCGCAAGTGGACGCTGGAGGATGTTGCGCAACGTTCCGCAATATCGCGGAAAACGCTTAGCCGAGTCGAGAAGGGCCTCCGTGTCCACATTTCGACCATTGCCGCACTCGAACCCGTGTTCGATGTGGCAATGGGCGCCCTGGTGGCCTCCTACTACGGGAACGGTGACCCCTTCCAGGTCCTCGGCGTAGCGAGTGGTTCAACCACTGGGACCGCTCCCACTGACTCCCAATTCCCTTCCACGGGGGATACATTCACCCGTTCAGAGCAACCGCAACCGGTCGCCGTGGGCGACGTGCCTCGCGTCCCGGCAGGCGACCGGGCGGTGGATGTGATCGAGGTGTTCAACATCGTGAGGCGGCTACCGCTGCACGAGCTGCGACAGCTCCGCGACTGGATCGACGGTGTGGTCCTGGACCGGGAGCCGCCCGAGCGTGCCGAGCAGATCAACCGAGCCGTCGCGCTGGCCGGGCCGTTCTACGTACGGTGGCGCGACGCGACGACCGATGCGGCCATCGCCCGGCGTCTCGGCGACCGGGCCGCCGCGGCTGACCATCTGGCCGAGGCGCAGCGGGCGCGCACCGACCTGGACACGTGGTTGGCGCAAGCCGTGCCGCAGATGTCCAAGCACGAGATGGCCTCGGCGTTGGCACGTATCCAGCGCGAGGCAGAGGAGCAGGAAGAGGGGTAACGACGTGGCGTCGTACGAGAAGCTGGCCAGCGGCCGATACCGCGGCGTCTACCGGGACGCGTCCGGCGCGAAGAAGCACACGCCGGCCGTGGACCGGATGCTTGACGCTCTACAGGCTGCGGTTGACGCGCAGGCGAAGACCCACCGGGTGGCGCGGCTGAACAACGGAACCCTGATGGCTCGCGTCACGTGGGGCGACTGGTGGGAAGCGATCATGGATGGCCGGGTGTGGGAGAGCGACCACGGGTTGACCCTCCAGCAGACGGCGCGCGCCTACCTCATGCCGCAGTGGCGCAACGTGCCGCTGAACGAGATCGTGCGCAGCGGCAACGACCGGACAGGCGCACAGGAGTGGGTCGACCGGCTCGCCGCGGGCACGGCGCCGGTGGAGATGCGCCAGCCGGGGTGGAAGCCGCGCCCGCTGTCGCCCGCGTACGTGCAGCGCATCTGGAGCGCGTTCTCCTGGAGCATCGGCGTGGCCTTGCAGAAGGAGGTGCTGGTGGCCTCCCCGATCGCCGGGGTGAAGATCCCCCGTCGGCAGAAGAAGGCGAAGAAGCACGTCACGCCGAAGGTCGCCGAGAGGCTGGCCACGGTCGGCCAGCTCCGCCAGGACTACGCGGACGCGGTCGCGTTCGGCCTGGAGACCGGGCTCCGGCCCGGTGAGCTCACCGGCCTGCACGCGCACCGGATCGACTGGGAGGCGAAGACGGTCACGGTCGCCGAGACGTACGTCTTCCGGCAGAAGAAGATCAGGGGGTGGCCGAAGGACGGGGACGCCCGCGTACTGCCGCTGTCCGACCGGGCTCTGGAGATCGTGCGCCGGCGGCTCTATGGCCGGGACCTGCGCCAGCCGTGCGGCCTGGAGCACATGCGCGGTGAGCGGTGCCGCAGGCCGTTGGTGTTCCTCACCGATGCGGACCCGCGGGCCGGGTCGGCGGGCGGGCGACCGCTTCACCGGGACGTGTTGCTCCTCGCGATGCACCGCGCCGCCGACGCCGCCGGGGTCGAGCCGGTGTCCGGCTACGCTCTGCGCCGCGGCTACGCGACGCGGCTCGCCGAGGCCGGGCTGGACGTCTTCACGCTGCGGGACCTCATGGGCCACTCGGACACCAAGATGGTCGAGGAATACGTACAATCGACCTCGGCGGCGCGCGGCCGGGTGCTCACGGCGCTTCAGGCCACCGCCGTGGTGCCCGTCGACCAGTCGGCGGAAGCGTCCTAACAGGACTCCAGGCGTGGGACAGAATCGGCCCGCGATGGGACGCGTTAGCTATCCGTGATGCTCCCCGACGCTCCCCTACCGGACATCAGCCCCCCGTTTCACCAGCGGAAACAGGGTCACATGTCCCCCGATGTACCGGCGACGCTCCCACCCTGTTTTGCCTGGTCAAGCCCTACGGTTCACGTGATGTACGTCCACGAG
>NZ_JBVJVK010000118.1:0-8737 GCF_055603705.1 Actinosynnema sp. NPDC037264
AACGCTCGGCTGGGACACCCCAGCCGAGCGTTTGGCTAAGCTCCTGACCTAAGCCAGTTGATCAGTTGTGTTGCGACGACCCCTGGAATCCGCCCCGCGCGCCGGGGGCCGTCGTGCGCGCCGCATTTCGGTGATCGAAACCGTGATCGTCGGAAAATGTGTCACGGACGACAGGTGTGAGTTCGCGAACCGGTCACCTCGGAGCAAGCGGGCGTCCGTCGAAGTCCGGCCGGCCCGGTGGCGTGGGATTTGTCTCTAAAACCGGTCGATGGCCTGCTTTCGGCGCGTGAGCCCGGGGGAGACCGACCGCTTTGCGTCCGTCCGGGTGGTGGCCGAGCGGTCCTCGTCACGGAACGCGATCCAGGACGGCCCCGAGTCGGTCGGTCGGGCGCCCGCGGAGCGCCTCGCGAGGTCCTCCGGGAGGGGTTCCTACCTGTGTCTGTGCACACACCTTCACGACTTGCCTACGATGGTCGGTGGTGAAGGCTCGCCATGGCCGTGGTGAGCCCCGGTGGAAGGCGCCCGTCCCCCCGGGCGCGTCGCGATGAGGTAATGAGGTCGACCCGGATGGTGCTGTCCCGACTGCTCCGCGCTGGCGAGGGCAAGATGCTCAAGCGCCTGCGCAACATCGCAGCGCACATCAACAACCTCGAAGACGACGTCGTCGACCTCTCCGATGCGGAGCTGCGCGCGAAGACCGAGGAGTTCCGCAAGCGCTACGCCGACGGCTGGACCCTGGACGACCTGCTGCCGGAGGCCTTCGCGGTCGTCCGCGAGGGCGCCAAGCGCACCCTGGGCCAGCGTCACTTCGACGTCCAGCTCATGGGCGGCGCGGCGCTGCACCTCGGTCAGATCGCCGAGATGCGCACCGGTGAGGGCAAGACGCTGACGTCCGTGCTGCCCGCGTACCTCAACGCGATCGCGGGCGAGGGCGTGCACGTCGTCACGACCAACGACTACCTGGCCAAGCGCGACGCGGAGTGGATGGGCCGCATCCACCGCTTCCTCGGCCTGACCGTCGGCGCGATCCTGTCGGAGATGACGCCCGAGCAGCGCCGGGTCGCCTACAACGCCGACATCACCTACGGCACGAACAACGAGTTCGGCTTCGACTACCTGCGCGACAACATGGCCTGGAGCCGTGACGAGATGGTCCAGCGCGGCCACTTCTTCGCGCTGGTCGACGAGGTCGACTCGATCCTGATCGACGAGGCCCGCACGCCGCTGATCATCTCCGGCCCGGCCGACCAGTCCTCGCGCTGGTACGTCGAGTTCGCGCGGCTGGCCACCAAGATGCGCCGCGACACCCACTACGAGGTGGACGAGCGCAAGCGCACGATCGGCGTCACCGAGGCGGGCGTGCAGTACGTCGAGGACCAGCTGGGCATCGACAACCTGTACGACTCGACCAACACCCCGCTGGTCGGCTACTTCCAGAACGCGATCAAGGCCAAGGAGCTCTTCGCCAAGGACAAGGACTACATCGTCCGCAATGGCGAGGTCATGATCGTCGACGAGTTCACCGGCCGCGTGCTGTCCGGTCGCCGTTACAACGAGGGCATGCACCAGGCGATCGAGGCCAAGGAAGGCGTCGAGATCAAGGCGGAGAACCAGACGCTCGCCACGATCACCCTCCAGAACTACTTCCGCCTTTACGAGAAGCTGGGCGGCATGACCGGTACCGCCGAGACCGAGGCGGCCGAGTTCCACCAGACCTACAAGCTCGGCGTCGTGCCCATCCCGACCAACCGCCCGATGCAGCGTTCCGACCAGGCCGACCTCGTCTACAAGACCGAGGAGGCCAAGTTCGACGCGGTCGCCGACGACATCGCCGAGCGGCACGAGAAGGGCCAACCGGTGCTGGTCGGCACGACGAGCGTCGAGCGCTCGGAGTACCTGTCGAAGCTGCTGGTCAGGCGGGGCATCCCGCACGAGGTGCTCAACGCGAAGCACCACGACCGCGAGGCGCTGATCATCGCGAAGGCGGGCCGCAAGGGCGCCGTCACGGTGGCCACCAACATGGCCGGTCGAGGCACCGACATCGTGCTGGGCGGCAACCCGGACATCATCGCCGACCACGAGCTGCGCGAGCGCGGCCTCGACCCGGTGGAGAACCCGGAGGAGTACGAGGCCGCCTGGGCGAAGCTGATCGAGGAGGTCACCGCCGAGGTCAAGGCCGAGTCCGAGGAGGTCCGCGCGGCCGGCGGCCTGTACGTGCTCGGCACCGAGCGGCACGAGTCGCGGCGCATCGACAACCAGCTGCGCGGTCGTTCCGGCCGTCAGGGCGACCCCGGCGAGTCGCGGTTCTACCTGTCGTTGAAGGACGAGCTGATGCGCCGCTTCAACGCGGCGATGGTCGAGACGGTCATGACCCGGCTGAAGGTGCCGGACGACGTGCCGATCGAGCACAAGATGGTCACCCGGGCCATCCGCAGCGCGCAGACGCAGGTCGAGCAGCAGAACTTCGAGATCCGCAAGAACGTCCTCAAGTACGACGAGGTCATGAACGAGCAGCGCAAGGTGATCTACGCCGAGCGCCGCCGCGTGCTCGACGGCGAGGACCTGCGCGAACAGGTCGAGCACATGATCACCAGCGTGGTCGGCGCGTACGTCGACGGCGCGACGGCCGACGGCTACGCCGAGGACTGGGACCTCGACCAGCTGTGGACTGCGCTCAAGACGCTGTACCCGATCACGCTCGACGCCAAGAAGGTGCTCGAGGGCGACGAGGACGTCACCCGCGAGTCGTTGAAGGCGAAGCTCCAGGCCGACGCCCTGGCGGCGTACGAGGCGCGTGAGGCGGACATCGACGGCCGGGTCGGGCCGGGCGCCATGCGTGAGCTGGAGCGCCGCGTCCTGCTCTCCGTCCTGGACCGCAAGTGGCGCGAGCACCTGTACGAGATGGACTACCTGAAGGAGGGCATCGGCCTGCGGGCGATGGCCCAGCGCGACCCGCTGATCGAGTACCAGCGGGAGGGCTTCGACATGTTCAACGGCATGCTCGAGGCGCTGAAGGAGGAGACCGTCGGCTTCCTCTTCAACCTCCAGGTCGAGGCTGCCGAGCCGGAGCCGGCCGCCGAGCCGCCGGTCCAGGTCTCCATCGCCAACGGCGGCCCGCTGGCCGGCAGCCGGGCCAGGGCCCGCGCCGCCGCCGCTGCCGCCGCCCAGCAGCAGGCGGACGCCAACCAGGCCCCCGCGGGCCCGGCCCTGGCGCAACTCCAGAGCGGCAGCGCCATCCCGCCCGCGCTGCGCGGCAAGGGCCTGGACGGCCGGGCCCAGCAGGGCCTGACCTACACGGGCCCGTCCGAGAGCGGCGACGCCGAAACGACCGGCAACCCCGCCCAGTCCGGCCCCCAGCCGGGCGGCACCCGCAAAGAACGCCGCGCCGCCGCCCGCGCCCAGGCCAAGGGCCAACGCAAGACCCCTCGCGACTAACCAACCCTGAACCACCGAAAGCGGGCCCCGACCACCACCGGCGGCCCGCTTTCGTCATTCCCGGACCACCCACCCTCATCCACCGCCACCATCCACCGCCTCCGCGCCCGCCCACCACATCTGCCCACCGCGCCACCCGTCCTGCCCGTCGCGCCCGTGGCCCGGCCATCGCCTCCCTCAGCAGTCCACTCTGAGCCGCGAATCCGCCGGACCCGCCGTCGCACCGGGCTGCACCGCTCTCCTTGCGTCGTTCGTTCGGGGGCTCGGTCAGGCGGCGGTCCCGACAGGAGGCCCAGGGCACGTTTCACCGGCCTGGCCGACCGGTCCGCGCGTCCAGCGGGCCGCCGCGATCGAGTTCGCGCGATGGAGTTGGTGCGTTCCGGAGCCGCCAGTTCTTCTCGGCCGTCCGCTGATTCGCACGTGCCTCCCTCCGTTCTGGTGGTGCGTCTGGCTGGCGGGGCTGTGTCGGGTGATTGGGGTTGTCGGGGTGGGTGTGGGTTGGCAGGGGGTGGGTGGTCGAGGCGTTCCGCTGGTTTTCAACCGAGGTGTGGTAACGGTGTTTCCGTACATTTTTGGGCGAATGTCACTCGATCGTGTTAGCGGTCGCCGGGGTCAGCGGAGCGTGAGAGGGCCCCGCTGATCCGCGGGTGGCCGTTAGGGGAGTAGGTGGAATTCGGTGCAGTGCCAGCGTGACCCTCGGCGTTCCACTCGCGCGGCGAATGCTCGGACCTTGGTCGGCATGTGCAGGGTGCCCGCCAGTTCCGCCGCATCCGGCGACACGTGGCACAAGCGGTAGCGGCCGAGGCGGGTTCGGGTTGGGGTGGCGGCTTCCGCCACGGTGGTCAGGGCACGTGGGGCGAAGGTGGCCGACAGTTGTCGCGGCGGCCGCCTGCCGCTCAGCGCCTCTACCAAGGGGAACAGGAAGTGGCGGGCGTCGAGAGGTGCGGGCGGCGGCGGGGTGTCGGTGGGGCCGGCGGAGGGGTCCTGGGTGGCGGTCGGCTTCGTGGACGACAGGGTGCGCAGTTGAGGTGGCATGCTGAACCGAGGGCGGACGGCCGGGGTTTCGTACCAAGATCACCCGATGGAGGCACGGTGCGGGGACTGGTTCTCGACTTCGGCGGCGTCCTGACGGACCTCGGTGACGACCACACGGCCACCGAACCGCCCCTCCTCACCGTCACCCGCCAAGTCCGCCACCAGGGCATCCTCACCGCGATGCTCTCCAACGCCGACTTCCTGTGGCGCCCGCCGGCCGGCTGGGAAGACCTGTTCGACGTCGTCATCACCTCCGGCGACGTCGGCCTGGCCAAGCCCGACCGCCGCATCTACCTGCTCGCCGCCGAACGGCTCGGCCTGCCCGCCGCCGAGTGCGTCTTCGTCGACGACCTCGCGGTCAACGTCCGGGGCGCCGCGGCGGCCGGAATGGTCGGTGTGCACCACCAGTCCGTGCAATCCACACTCGAGGAACTGGAAACACTGCTCCAGGTCCCCCTGCAGAGTTAACCGGTCACGAACGGCCACGAAAAATCCACCTGGCCGGTGAATTGCCGCTCACTCGACTTCCTTCGTACGTTCGCAGCGCCACGGCGAATACCGCGCAGTGGACGAGAGCAGTGGCCGGCCGTCGTGAACAGCGCGGACGAGTGCCCCGGTCCCGCACCCGATGCCGTACGAGGGGCGTGGGTGCGGGACACCGAGGGCTGGTCGGGACGGCCCGACGGGTACCGCGTCGGGTGGCTGTGGTGAGCCGCCGATCAGCCGGGTTAGGCAGCGCGGGTGTCTGAGCGGCCCTCCGGCACCCGCGCTGCGCCGGCCACCGGGAAACACAGGAGCCCCGAAGGTCACCCGCGCCGGCGGACGACCTCGAAGCACAGCACGGCCGCGGCGCTGGCCACGTTCAACGACTCCACCCCCGCCGCCATCGGGATCGACAACCACCCGGTCACGTGCGGCCGCACGTCGTCCGAGACGCCCGCCGTCTCACTGCCCAGCACGAACGCCGCCCGCGCCGGCAGGTCCGCCGCGTACACCGAAGACCGGGCCTGCGCGTCCAACGCGAA
This sequence comes from Actinosynnema sp. NPDC037264, assembly GCF_055603705.1. Classification (NCBI taxonomy): domain Bacteria; kingdom Bacillati; phylum Actinomycetota; class Actinomycetes; order Pseudonocardiales; family Pseudonocardiaceae; genus Actinosynnema; species Actinosynnema sp. NPDC037264. The sequence continues at coordinate 5,496 of NZ_JBVJVK010000118.1, forward strand.
GATCGGGTACCCGGCGCCCCTCAGCGCCACCACCGCCTCCGCCGCCGTCGCGCACCGCAGCACGGGCGCGCGGAACGCCACCCCCGCCGACGCCTTGACCACCATCGGGTCGATCGACGCGACACCCCGCCGCGGCACGACGATGCCGTCCACCCCCGCCGCGGTCGCCGTGCGCAGGATCATGCCGACGTTCGCCGGCGTGGTGATCCCGTCGAGCACCAGCACGAACCGCGGCCCGTCGCGCAACGCCAGCTCCAGCGGACGCATCCGCGGCGCGACGACGTCCGCCAGCACGCCCTGGTCCTGCTTGCCGTTCCCGGCCAGCACCTTGACCCGCTGCGCGGAAGCGCGCTGCACCGCCACACCGCGCCGACCGGCCGCGTCCAGGATCTCCCGGGCGGCCGGACCGCGGGCCGTGTCGGCGAGCACGACCTTGTCGACCTCGAGCCGCGGGTCGTCCAGGGCCTCCAGCACGGGCTTGCGGCCGTACACGGTGACGAACTTGTCCTTGGGTGACACATCCACGGAACAAGTGTCCACTACCCATTTGGGGCTTGCTTCTGCGCTGTCAATCATGATGATCGTCACATGGCATCGCGCGACGAGGCGCACCGCCTGCTGGCCAGCGGCCGGGAGGCGGACGTCTACCTGCGTCCGGACGGTCTGCTGGTCAAGCGCAGCCGTGCGGGCCGCGACCTGGGCCCCGAGGCCGAGCTGATGCGCTACCTGCGCCGGCACGGCATACCGGTGCCGAGGGTGGCGGAGGCCTCGGAGACGGACCTGGTCATGGAGTACGTCCCCGGTCCGCGCATGTCGCAGGAGCTGGACGCCAGGCCGTGGCGGGCGGGCGCGCTGGGCCGTGAGCTGGCCGAGCTGCACCGCAAGCTGGACCGGGTGCCCGCGCCGACGTTCCTGCCGGGCGACGGCGACCTGCTGCACCTGGACCTGCACCCCGGCAACGTGGTGATGGGCCCCGAGGGCGCGGTCGTGGTCGACTGGGGCAGCGCGAGCAAGGGCGACCGCAAGGTCGACGTCGCGCTGAGCTGGCTGGCGATCGCGGTGGCGCCGCTGCGGCCGTTCAAGCGGCTCGCCCGGTCGCGGATGGTGCGCGGGTTCCTGGCCGGGGTCGACGGCTCGGTGCGGGTCGAGGCCAGGCGCGCCATGCCGGCCGCCGCGGCGATCAGGCTGGCCCGGCACGAGCGGGACGAAGCCGAGGTCAGCGCCGTTCGCAGGCTCGTGCGCGATTGCAGCGACTAGCCTGGACCGCATGCCCGACCGCCTGTCCGCGCTGGACGCCTCGTTCCTGTACCTGGAGGACTCCACGACGCCGATGCACGTCGGTGGGGTGGCGGTGTTCCGGCGCCCGCGCACGGGCTTCGACTACGACCGGTTGGTCGACCTGATCGAGCAGCGGCTGTCGCTGGTGCCCCGGTACCGGCGGAAGGTCGTGCACGTGCCCGGACGGCTCGCGCGGCCGGTGTGGGTGGACGACGCGGACTTCGACGTCACCTACCACGTGCGGCGGTCGGCGTTGCCGAAACCGGGCAGCGACCAGCAGTTGCACGACCTGGTGGCGCGGCTGATGTCCCGCCCGCTGGACCAGACCCGGCCGTTGTGGGAGGTCTACCTGGTCGAGGGCCTGGCCCGGAACCGGACCGCGGTGATCACCAAGACGCACCAGGCGATGGTGGACGGCATCGGCGCGCCGGAGATCGGGCAGGTGATGCTGGACCCCTCCGCCACGCCGCGGCCGCCGGTCGAGTCGCTGTGGATGCCGTCGCCGGAGCCGAGCGGGTTGCAGTTGGTGGCCGACGCGGTCGCCGAAGCCGTGCAGCGGCCCGGCGAGGTGGTGGAGAACGTCCGCTCGGCGGCGATGGACACGGTGGCGACGGTGCGCAAGGTCGCCGGGGTGTTCGGCGGCTTGGCCTCCGCGGTGCGCACCGCCGCGACGCCCGCGCCCGGCAGCCCGCTGAACGTGCGGATCTCGCCGCAGCGGCGGTTCGCGGTGGCGCGCACCGGGCTGGACGTGTTCCGCGCCATCCGGCGGGCGCACGGCGGCACGGTCAACGACGGCGTGCTCGCGGTGCTGTCCGGCGCGCTGCGGAACTGGCTGCTGTCGCGCGGCGAGGTCGTGACGGCGGGGACCACCATCCGGGCCATGGCGCCGATGTCGGTGCGCGACGACGAGGCGCAGGTGTCGGCGTACCTGGTCGACCTGCCGGTCGGCGAGCCGAACCCGGTCGTGCGGCTGCACCACGTGTCGCACGCGATGCGCGCGCACCAGGAGTCGGGCCAGACGGTGGCGGCGCAGACGTTGGTGCGGTTCTCGGGCTTCGCGCCGCCCACGTTGCACGCGCTGGGCGCGCGGGCGGCGTCGTCGTTCTCGCGGCGGTTGTTCAACGTGGTGGTGACGAACGTGCCCGGTCCCCAGGTGCCGCTGTACGCGGCGGGGGCGAAGATGATCGAGATGTTCCCGGTCGTGCCGCTGGCGAAGAACCAGGCGTTGTCGATCGGCGTGACGTCTTATGACGGTGGCGTGTACTTCGGCCTCAACGCCGATCGCGACGCGATGTCCGATGTGGACGTGCTGGCGGCGATGGTCGAGGAGTCGGTGGAGGAACTGATGGGAACGGTGTCCGCATGAGGGTGTACCTCCCGGCGACCGTCGCGATGTTGCGCGACCTGGTGGAGAACGGCGAGTTCGTGCCCGTGGGCGGGACGGGGTTCGCCCTGACGCCCGCGTTGCGCGAGTCGTACGCGACCGGCGACACGGAGGAGCTCGAGTACTCGGCGATGCTCGACGCCGCGCGCGGTTCGCTGCGGCTGATCGCGGGTGACGAGAAGGCCGTGCCGAGGCGCGCGGTGGTGTCGGCCGACGTGCCGGACGTGAAGCTGCGGCCGGACCTGGACTTCTCGGTGGTGAAGCTGTCGGGCCCGGTGCCGATGAAGCTGATCGCCGCGATCCACCTGGACACGTCGGAGGCGGAGGACGACGTGCGCGCGGCGGCCGACGTGATCGACGCGGCGGACCTCGGCGACCCGGACGCGGAGTTCGCGCTGGGCGGGGCGGAGGACCACGAGCTGGCCTGGTACGCGGTCCAGGAGCTGCCGTTCCTGCTGGAGCTGATGTAGCCGCTGCTCCGCGGTTCTGCACGCCGAGCGGGGGGGGGGGGGGGGGGGGGGGGGGGGGGGGGGGGGGGGTGCGGGGGGGGGGGGGAGGGGGGGGGAGGGGAGGGGGGAGA
>NZ_JBVJVK010000118.1:8747-8984 GCF_055603705.1 Actinosynnema sp. NPDC037264
CCTCCCTCGGGTTCCCCCACAACGGGCGGGACGCGCCCCCCAACCCTCGTCCCGCCCCCCCCGGCTCCCGCGTGGTTCGACTCCCGGGTCAGCGCTGCAGGGTCAGCACGCCCGGTCGGTAGGGCAGGAGGCCGTAGTCCACGCCGTCGGAGCTGGGGCTGCGGCCTTGGTAGAGCAGTTGCAGGTTGCAGGGGTCGATGGTCTTGGTCTGGTCGGGGTTGGTGCGGATCAGGTCAC
>NZ_JBVJVK010000119.1:0-8825 GCF_055603705.1 Actinosynnema sp. NPDC037264
GACGTCGGACTCGTCCTGGCCACCGGCCAGGCACACACCCGACCGGCCCACCACAAGGTGGGCACCAAACCCCGCCGAACAGGTTAAAAGACAAGGTCAGTGCCTGTATCCGAGCTTGGTCGGGCGGAGAGGCTTTGGTGCGCAGACAGCGGAACTCCTGGTGGATCGGGACGGTGTCCATGCGCCGTTCCACCAGGAGTTCCGCTGTTATCGCGCCCGATCCCGGCGGGCGGTTCGACCGCGGTACCCGTGCTGCCGCTTGGCCGCCTCCCACCAGCCCACTCGACGGACGAGGTGGTATGCCACCGACGTCACCGACGCCCAGTGGGCCGAGCTGGACCCGCTGCTGCCCGATCCGACCTGCCCGGCCGGTCGGGGCGGGCGGTGGGAGAAGCACTGCCGGCGGGTGATCGTGGACGCGATTCTGTACGTGGTCGACAACGGCATCAAGTGGTGGGCGCTGCCGGCGGACTTCCCGCCGTGGCCGACGGTCCACAAGCGTTTCGCCGCGTGGGAAAGGGTCGGTGCGTCGCAGCGGCTGCTCGACGGGTTGCGTGATCGCGTTCGGCCGGCGGAGGGTCGGGTGGCGGCGCCGTCGGCGGCGGTGATGGACTCGCAGTCGGTGCGCGCCGCGGAGACCGTCGGACGGGCGACACGGGGTTGGGACGGCGGCAACAAGGTCGCGGGCCGCAAGCGCCACATCGTCGTGCACACCACGGGACTGTCGTTGGCCGTCCTGGTGACCCCGGCCTCGACGCAGGACCGGGTCGCCGCCTGGTAGTGGAAATCGTGCAACGCCCGCAGGTGCCGTACTTCACCGTGCCGCACAAGGTGAATGGTGGAGCGGACGTTGGCGTGGATCACAGGGCACCGCCGCTGCGTCCGCGACTACGAACGACTACGCCACCATCACGAGGCCATGGTCCGCTGATCCACGATCCGCATCACCAGCCGCCGACTCACCCGATCCAGGTAGCTCGGAAACAGCTACTCACACGTCAGGGGGCAGCCGGGTCACCGGCGGGGCAGGAAGCTCCCGCCTCGGCGGCACGAGTCGCTCGTGATCACCGGCGAGGACACCAGATCGGGCAACTACTGCTGGTAGTCGAGCCATCGCATGCTGTACCCCCTGATCGCTCTCAACGGAGATGCCGTGCGTCGGCTGGCTCCCGTCTCGGGTAGAGGCGAGAGCCGGCCGGCGGTGGATTGGGTCAGCCGACCTGCGCGCAGCCCTGACCCCTGAGCCCGTCCTCGCCGTCGGGTTGCACGGCCTCGCAGAAGAACGTGCGCCGGGGCCCCATGACCAGCACCTCGTAGCCGGGCTCGACCTCGGGCTGACAGCCGACGGCACGGATGCCGCCGTCGCCACCGGTCGTGATCCTCTGACACTCGTATCCGCTCTGGGAGGTGGACGCCTCGACCCCGGTGGGGCTCGACGCGGACGCGACGGTGGCCGGCAGGGCCGACAGCGTGACCACCGCCGCGACGACACCGACCCGGCGTGCCGCTCGTGAGAAGAACCGGGACTCCGACAAGTGAACCACTCCTCGTGAAGGTTCGGACGATGACGCGGGGCGAGGCCCACGCCGCGGATCGACGATCCGCCGCCCCACACCACCACCCCTCACCTCCGCCGGCATCCGCGATCACACCTCCGGCCACACCCTCACCCCACCCGGCGACAAGGACGCCCCAACGGTGGCGGGAGGTTCGGTCCGCAAGCCCGGTTCAGCCTCCGACAGGACCTCGCGCAGCCGCACGACGAAGCGGTCCGGGGCGTCCACGAAACCGAAGTGCCCGCCGGGGAACCTGGTCGGCTCGACGCCGAGACCCGAGGCGAGCGCGAGCGACGTCCGGTCGCACAGCTCGCCGCCCGAGTCCTCGCCGATGCCAACCACGACCCGGGTCGACGCCGTGCGCAACGCGTCGAGGTCGGGTACCCACCGCACGGTCGGCCGCAGCATGTGCTCGTACTGGAAGCGCTCGTCGGCGAGGTCCTGCGGTGAGCGCTCACCGCCGAACACGTGCTCGACCAGCTCGTCGGGCATGTGGATGTTCGCGATGGCCATGAACCGCCGCCACGCGCCCACCCTGTCGCCGGCCAGGTAGGTGGCGACCATCTCGTCGGTCCGCCGGAGCAGGTCCTCCCGGTCGGGCACGAGCTGGTCCGACGGCGACTCGTGGGCGATCACGGTGTGCGCCGGCTCGGGGTGGGCCCGCGCGAGCGCCAGCACGCTGACCGCGTCGCCGCTGGAGCCGAGGACGGCCGCCGGGCCGGCGTCGAGGTGCGTGATGAGCCGGGCGAGGTCGTCGGCGCGCAGCTCGCGCCTGTGGCGCCCGGTGACGGGCGCCTCCGCTCGGGCCGCGGATCGGAAGAACTTGGACGTGAGACGCAAAAATGCGACCAGTCGAAATCACAGGGAATACGCGAGCGATGCACAGTTCGCGGTAACGAATTCCGTCATTCTATTCTCCCGGCTACCTTGGGCCCGGTGAGCACCGGAGCGGCACTCCGCGTCGACAACGGCTTGACCGGGGTCGTCGACTGGTTCCGCGGTCAGCGCAACCTCCTGGAACGCTTCGGCGGCGTTCTGCGCAACCCCCTTGACGAGGTGCTGGACTTCCCGCCCAGCTCCGGCACCCGGAGATCGACCCCACAGGAAGCGAACTTCGGCGCGACCAGCGAGAACTGATTGCCGAACCAACACCGCGTGCCCTCACCGACCACCACGGCGCTCCACCCGCGACACGGGTCCTTCAACGCCGCCAGCAGCCCAGCCGCTTCCTCGCGACGCTCCCACGGCACGGACCGCGACTGCCCCACGTCGAAGAACTCCTCAGCGGCGACACCGCAGAGCGGTTCCACGAACGTCCGCGCGTTGCCGAACTGCACCCCAGCTCGCTCATCTCGCGCGCGAACGCGACCGCCTCAATCTCCAGCGCCTCGACCAACTCCGACGTGGGCACGAACTCCCGCTCCTCCAACTCCTCACCGAGGTGGTCCACGACCGCCGCCAACGGCTCCGGCAGGTCCACGACCCACCCGTCAGCCGCCCCGCTCACGATCGCCTTGACCACCGACGTCGAGTCGATCGGACGCGGCGCATCGTCGCCCACGGCATGCCCGGCGAGCGTGCCCGCCGCCTCCCGAAGCGCACGGCCGCGCGCACAGATCACCCGCCACTCGGCGTTCGGCATGTAGTACGTCCACACGGTCATGGCGACCACGTCCGCAAATAGCTTTCCACATATCCGCCTCTCGAACTTAACCGACAAAGTAGCCATCATGCAGCCCCCTGCAACAGGGCGATCATGACGGTCCGCCCACGTGCGCACCGGATCGCGGTTCGCCCACCGGACATGGACCGTGAAGGCGACTCGACCACCGGGCGGTCTCCCACGCCGCAGGCGCCAGCGCGCGGCCACCGCACCCGCGCCTGGTCACACGCCTCCGCCCACCGTGACGCACATACCCCCCGGGGCATCCGGAAGAGTGCTACCGTGAACGTCAGATACCCCCCGGGGTATTCGAGAGAAGGGAGCCGACATGGCACACGAGATCGACCAGGACGCCTTCGCCGCCCGCCTGGCGAAGGGGGACGCCCTGGTGGTGGACGTCCGTGAGGCGCGCGAGTACCGGCCGGGTCACGTCCCGGGTGCCCGGAACGTGCCGCTGAGCGTCCTGCCCGCCCGCGTGGGCGAACTGCCCAAGGACCAGCCGGTCTTCGTCATCTGCCAGGCCGGTGGTCGCAGCGCGCAGGCCGCGAACCTGCTGCGCGCCGTCGGCGTCGACGCCGTCGACGTCCTCGGCGGCACCGGCGCGTGGATCGCGTCCGGTCGCCCGGTCGAGACCGCAGCGCGCTGAGAGGAAGAGCAACCATGATCACCGTCCTGCCCATCGACACACCGGGGCTCGGGGACCGGACGTACCTGGCCCATGACGGCGAGGTCGCGTTGGTCGTCGACCCGCAGCGCGACTACGACCGGGTGCTCGGCCTCGCGCGCGCCGCGGGCGTGCGCATCACCCACGTCTTCGAGTCACACATCCACAACGACTACGTGACCGGCGGCTACGAACTGGCCCACGAGGTCGGCGCCCAGTACCTGCTCAACGCCGACGACCCCGTCTCCTTCGAACGGGTCGGCGTGCGCGACGGGGACGTGCTCGAGGTCGGCGACCGGATGCGGGTGAAGGTCCTGCTCACCCCCGGCCACACCCACACCCACCTCTCCTTCGCCCTGTCGGAGGACGCTGAACCGGTCGCGGTCTTCACCGGCGGCTCGCTGCTGTACGGCTCCACCGGCCGCCCGGACCTGCTGGGACCCGACCACACCGACACGCTGGCGCACGCCCAGTGGCACTCGGCCCGACGGCTGGCGCGTGAACTGCCCGACGACACCGCCGTCTACCCGACGCACGGATTCGGCAGCTTCTGCTCGGCCACGCAGTCCGACGCGACAGCCGGCACGATCGGCCGGGAGAAGCTGGCGAACCCGGCGCTGACCAGCGACCTCGACACCTACGTCCAGACCCTGCTCGCGGGACTCGACGCCTACCCGGCGTACTACGCGCACATGGCGCCGGCGAACTCGGCCGGGCCGGGCGCGGTGGACCTCTCACCGCCCTCCGAGGCCGACCCGGCCGAACTGCGCCGCCGCATCCACGACGGCGAGTGGGTGGTCGACCTGCGCAACCGGACCGCGTTCGCGTCCGGCCACGTCACGGGCACGCTGAACTTCGGCCTCGACGGGCCGTTCGTGACCTACCTCGGCTGGCTCATCCCCTGGGGCACCCCCGTGACGCTGCTCGGCGAGACCGCCGAGGACGTCGCCGAGGCCCAGCGCGAGCTGGTGCGCATCGGAGTCGACCGCCCCGCCGCGATGGCCACCGGCTGCCCCCGGGACTGGGCGGGCGGAGAGCCCCTGCGCAGCTACACCACCGCCTCGTTCGCCGACCTCGCCGCCGCGCTGAACCGGAACCCGGAGACCGCCGTCCTCGACGTCCGCCGCGACCAGGAGCGTGCCGAGCGGCACGTCAGCGGTTCCACGCACATCCCGATCCACGAGGTGCTCGACCGCCTCGACGAGGTTCCGGCGGGCCCGGTCTGGGTGCACTGCGCCGGTGGTTACCGCGCAGGTGTGGTGGCCGCGCTGCTCGACGCCCACGGCGTCGACGTGGTCGCGATCGACGACTCCTTCGACAACGCCGGGGCCGCCGGCGTCCCCCTCGTCACACCCGCTCGCCACGACCAGGAGGCTCACGCATGACCCGGCCCACTGTCGACGCCTCCTCGCTGCGGGCACGCCTGGGCGACGGCACGTCCGCGCCGCGCCTGATCGACGTCCGCTCACCCGCGGAGTTCGAGGCAGGGCACATCCCCGGCGCGGTCAACGTGCCGCTGGACCGGCTCCGCGACCAGCTCGACGACCTGTGCCCACTGCTGCGCGACCAGGACGTCGTCCTCGTCTGCCGATCCGGTCAACGTGCCGGCCAGGCTCACGAGGTGCTCACCGGAGCCGGTCTCGGCCACAGCGAAGTGCTCGCCGGTGGCATCGCCGACTGGGAGCGGGCGGGCGGCCCGGTCAACCGCGGCCGGCAGGTGTGGGACCTGGAGCGCCAGGTCCGCTTCACGGCGGGCTCGCTCGTCCTCTCGGCCGTGCTCGCCAGTGTGGCCGTGCCCGGCGCGAAGTGGGCGGCCGGCTTCGTCGGCGGCGGACTGGTCGTCGCCGCCCTGACCAACACCTGCGCGATGGGCACGGCACTGGCGAAGATGCCCTGGAACCAACGCCGTCGCGAGCGCGGTGTCACGCCGACCACCCGACCGTCCGAGGAGCGGTGAGCCGTGCTGGTGCTGACCGTCGCGCTGGCCGTCGTCGTCGGCGTACTGCTGGGCCTGCTCGGCGGTGGCGGGTCGATCCTGATGGTGCCCCTGCTGGTGTACGTGGCCGGCATGGGCGTGAAGGAGGCCATCGTTGCCTCCCTCGTGGTCGTGGGCGTGACGTCCGCCGCCAGCGTCGTCGGCCACGCCCGCACCGGGCACGTGCGGTGGCGCACCGGCCTGCTGTTCGGGCTCGCCGGCATGGTCGGGGCCTTCGCCGGCGGGTTCGTCGGCGGCCACCTGCCCGGCCCGGTGCTGATGGTCTCCTTCGCGGTCATGATGGTCGCCACCGCCGTGGCGATGCTCCGGGGTCGCCGCACACCCGCACCGGACGCCACGCACACCGAACTGCCGGTGGTCAAGGTGCTGGCCGAGGGCGCCGTCGTGGGTGTGGTCACCGGTCTGGTCGGCGCGGGCGGAGGTTTCCTCGTGGTCCCCGCGCTGGCACTGCTCGGCGGTCTGCCCATGCCGGTCGCCGTCGGCACCTCGCTGCTGGTCATCGCGATGAAGTCGCTCGCGGGCCTGGCGGGCTACCTGGCCGCGGTGCCGATCGACTGGGCGCTCACCGGTGCGGTCACCGCGGCCGCCGTGGCGGGCAGCCTCGTCGGCGGCCGGTTGGTGGCCCGGATCCCGGGGGACGCGCTGCGCCGGGGCTTCGGCTGGTTCGTCCTGGCCATGGGGGCCGTCGTGCTGACCCAGCAGGCACCGGACCAACTCCGCGTCCCCGCGCTCCTCGTGGTCGCCGGCATCGGCGTCGCCGTCGGCACGTGTGCCGGACTCGTGCCGCGGTGCCCGCTGCGGCACATCGGCACCAAGCGTCCGCCGGCGACCGCGGGCCGCTGAACCCAGCGGCCACGTGTTCGCTGCTCGGAATGCCCGAGAGCTGGACGACGCTGTACGGGCAGTACCCGCCGGGGTATCCGCGGCGGCAGGAGAGGATGAGGACATGCAACTGGAGAACACCCAGGTCGTCGGTGACGTGATCAAGCGGCTGCGCCGCGCGGAGGGCCAGCTCGCGGGGGTGGTCCGGATGTTGGAGGCCGGCCGGGACTGCGAGGACGTCGTCACCCAGCTGGCGGCCGTCTCCCGCGCGTTGGACAAGGCGGGCTTCGCCATCATCGCCACCGGTCTGGAGCAGTGCATCGCCGCCGGCGAGAACGGCGACGTCCTCGACCGCGCCCGACTGGAGAAGCTCTTCCTCTCCCTCGCCTGACCCCGCGGTCGCCCCCGGTCCGGGTCGGTCGTCCCGATGCGCGACCGGCGGCTCGGCACGAGCGGCCGGTGGCACGCGCGTCACGAGCGGCTCGGACGGGTGGTCGGGATCCTCGACGGGATCCGGGGTGGTGCCGTCCGGCACGACGGCACCGGCGGGGTAGGCGCAGCCGGAGGTCGCCATCCGCCGGCGCCGGGCGCTCGCGTCGGCGATGGCGTCCACACCGCCCGCCCCGTCGGCGACGAGCACGCCGGACGGACCGCGCAGGCCGTTGCGGATGGAGATCTGACCGACGCCGGCCGCGTAGCACCAGGCGATCGACTGGTACGGGCCGACGTGATCGGGCCCGCTCCGCCGCAGCCGCTCGACCTCGCACTGACCGAACTCGCCGCCGCCCGAGTAGCTCGCGGCCACCACACCGAACTCGAACGGCGGCACGGTGGCCGGGTCGCGCACTCCCGTCGCGCAGCGCAGTCGCGCCGTGCGGGACATCGGTGACAAGGGTTCACTCCTCCGGTTGGTGTCCGGTGCGTGACGCGGTCCCGCCCCACTGCGGCTTGTTCTCCGCGTCAGACCAGGGACATGCCGGCCGAGGAGCTGGTACGACCACACGCCGCGGCGGTGCGAGCCCTGGACGAGGTGGCCGCCTTGGCCGTGGGCGGACCGGCGTAGGACGTCCGCGGCGGGTCCCCGTCACGCCGGGCACGCGCGTGGGCGTCGGCCGTAATCGACGGTCACTCCCCCGCCGCTCGTCCGCCGGCGGAGGGCTCGTCGCGATGCCACAGCATCACGGTGGCCGCTCCCAGGAACGCGCCCGCGACTACCGGCTCCAAGGGATCGAACGCGGTGGCCCCGGGAATGCCGGCCGATGTCTGGAAGACCAGCGCCGCCATGTAGGCGACTTGGTGCAGCACTCCGGCCACCAACAGCATCGTCGCCGCCAGGTACCCCCACGCGACGCCTCGCCACAGCACCACGGCCACCGCCGCGTAGGCGGGGACCAGCACCGCCAAGTCCAAGGCCGCGCCCAGCTGGGTGAAGGAGGCCGGCACGACCAGCCGCGACGGCTCCTCCAGCGCCGTCTGTCCGGACAGCGCTCCCGCGATCCGGGACAGCCACATCACCCCCAACGAGACCGCCGGCACCGCCAGCACGACGGCGACGACCCGCACCGGCGCACGACGGCGGTACCGGGCGGCGATCATGCGGTGGTCCGTTGCGACCAGAAGCGACACCAGCCCCGCGATGGCCAGGGCGATGACGGCCGCGTACAGGCCGAACAGGACGTTCAGCCGGGCACCGAACAAGTAGTAGGCGTAGTTGTACGCCGCGTAAGCCAGCACGCCGGCCCACAACAGCACGCCGTGGACCGAGCGCGTGAACAGAACGGCAACGATCAGCAGCACCGCCGCGACCAAGGCGACCGCGTCGTACGCACGGAACAGGGCCACGATCTCGTCGGGATCACGGTAGACGCGGAAGAAGAGGCCCGCGGCGGCGCAGGCGGCGATGGCCGCCGCCGCGGCGGCGGCCACGACACGGGCGGCTCGCAGCGCCGTCCTGTGGTCCGGGACGGTGCGGAACGATGGGGCACTCACGGCGGCCACCTCCCCCGCCTGTCGATCAGCCCGGTGGTCACCGCTAGGGCGTGTCCGCCGGGTCATGATCGGGTTTTGTCTGGTGCGGCTCGGATCCAGTCGATGGTCTCGACGATGTCGTTGGTGGCCTGCCAG
>NZ_JBVJVK010000120.1:0-8772 GCF_055603705.1 Actinosynnema sp. NPDC037264
CGCGGCCAGGCGGCGGACCTCGCGCGGGTCGGCGTCACGGGTGGCCAGCTCGACCCCGGAGCTCGCGCGGTCGTCGTCCAGCAGCGCCACCACCTCGGCGGCCTTGCGCGCGCCCACGGCCGCCGCGCCGTCCAGCAACGCCCGCGCCAGCCGGGGGTGCAGGCCGAGGTCGGCCATCCGGCGGCCCCGGTCCGTGGCGCCGTTCGCGTCCAGCGCGCCCAGTGCGCGCAGCACCGAACGGCCCGCGTCCAGCGCACCCGGCGGTGGCGGGTCCCACCAAGCGAGCCCTTCGCCGTCCGGCACGCCCCAGCAGGCCAGTTCCAGGGCCAGCCGGGTCAGGTCGGCGGTGCGGATCTCCGGCTCCGGGTAGCGCGGCAACGTGCTGTGCTCGTGCGCGGGCCAGCACCGGTAGACCTTGCCGGCCGCCTCACGTCCCGCCCGGCCCGCGCGCTGGTCGGCCACCGCCGCGCTGACCCGGACCGTGGCCAGGCCCGACAGCCCGCGCCGGTGGTCGACCCGCGGCACCCGCGCCAGGCCCGCGTCCACGACCGCCCGCACACCCGGCACGGTCAGGCTCGACTCGGCGATCGCGGTGGCCAGCACGACCCGTCGCCTGGCTCCGGGCCGCAACGCGTCGTCCTGCGCGGTGGCGGCGAGGCGACCGTGCAGCGGCAGCACGTCCACGTCGTCGCCGATCAGGGCGGCGCACCGCCGGATCTCCGCCACGCCCGGCAGGAACGCCAGCACGTCACCGTCCACCTCGGACAAGGCCCGGCGGATCGCGCGGGCCGTCGTGGCCTCGACGCGTTCCTGGCGCGCCGGCGGGGTGTGCACGACGTCCACCGGGAACGTCCGCGCCTCGACCCGGATCACCGGCGCGTCGCCGAGCAGGTGGGCCAGCCGGTCGGCGGCCACGGTCGCGGACGTGGCCAGCAGCTTCAGGTCCGGCCGCAGCCCGGCCCGTGCGTCGAGCAGCAGCGCCAGCAGCAGGTCCGCGTCCAGGTGCCGTTCGTGGCACTCGTCCAGCAGCACCGTGCCGACGCCCGCCAGCTCCGGGTCGTGCTGCAACCGCCGCACCAGCAGACCGGAGGTGACGACCTCGATCCGGGTGTCCTTCGAGGTCTTGCGGTCACCGCGCACCGAGTAGCCCACCGTGCGGCCGACCGGTTCGCCGAGCAGGCTCGCCATCCGCGCGGCGGCGGCGCGCGCGGCCAGCCGACGTGGTTCGGCCACGACCACGCGACCCTCCAGCGCCAGCGGCACCAACGTCGTCTTGCCCGTGCCGGGTGGCGCGACCAGCACCGCCGAGCCGTGCGCGGTCAGCGTGGCCGCGATCTCGCCGAGCAGCGGTCGGATCGGCAGGTTCGGCAGTTCCACGCCGCCCAGTCTTGTGCCACTGTGGACTCATGGGGAAATGGGGGATCCTCGGCGCGACGGTGGCCCTGGCCCGCGCGGCCGTGACGATCAAGGTCTGGCAAGAGGTGGAGCGGCTGCCGGCGGCACAGGTCGACGCCGGTCCGGTGACCGTCGTCGTGCCCGCGCGCGACGAGGAGAGCGTGATCGACCGGTGCATCACCGGCCTGCGCAAGCAGGACTACGCGGACCTGCGGATCGTGGTCGTGGACGACGCGTCGACCGACCGCACCGCCGACATCGTGCGGCGGCACGCCGCGGAGGACCCGCGCGTGCGGCTGGTGAGCAGTTCCGGGCCGCCCTCCGGCTGGGCGGGCAAGGTGCACGCCCTGCACGTGGGCACGGCCGACGCCGACACCGACTGGCTGCTGTTCGTGGACGCCGACACCGAGGCCGCGCCCGACCTGGTCGGCAGGCTGCTCGCGGGCGCCCGGCGCGACGACCTCGACCTGGTGTCCACGTCCGGGCGCGGCGCCGGGCCGAGCGCCGGGTGGTGGCTGCTGCTGCCGCCGGTGAACCAGCTGCTGTTCGAGACGACGACCGTGGACGGGCGGCGCGGCATGGCGCTGGCCGTGGGGCACTGCATCCTGGTCCGCCGCACGGCGTACGAGCGGGCCGGCGGCTGGGCCGCGATCGCCGGGTCGCGCGCGGACGACGTCGGCTTCGCCACGCTGGTCCGCGACACCGGCGGCCGGACGCGGTACGTGGACGGCGCGGACTCCCTGATCACGTCGGGCCTGGACACGTTCGGCGGCACGTGGGCGTCGATGCGCAAGAGCATGGTCGCCGGCACGTCCCTGTACGCCAAGGGGCCCGCCAGCGCGTTCCTGTCGCTCGGGTCGACCGGTCTCGCGCACATCGCGTACGGGGTCGTGCCGGTGGTGACGGCGTTGCGCGGGTCGAAGCCCGGCATGCTGGTCTGGCTCGGGCAGTCGCTCGCCGAGTGGATCTTCCTGCGGCGGAGCAGGCAACCGCAGTCGGCGGCCGTGCTCGCGCCGCTGGCCTACGTCACGTTCGGCGCGATGACGCTGGACGCGGCGTGGCGGGCGTTGCGCGGCACCACGAAGTGGAAGGGCCGGGACGTGCGAGGCTGACGTCGTGGTTGACCCGCTGCGCGATCCCGACGACCCCGAGCTGCTCGACCCGTACCGGGCCCGTGACCTGGCCGGGCTGGTGGAAGCCACCCGGCTGGCCGCCGGCGCCGTCCGGTACGGCAAGGTCGGCCGCGTCGGCGTGGCCCAGGTCGTGGTGAACCGGGACAACCCGCTGCCCGGCGGCAACCACGCGTGCGGCGTGTACGGGTCGTCGGCCGAGGTCGCGGGCACGTTGATGCGGCTGGAGCAGACGTTCGCCGACGTGGGGCGCGCCGAGGCGGTGCTGTACGCGTCGCCGACCACGGTGGCCGAGATCGAGGGCATCGCCGACGACACCGGGTGGCACGCGGTGGAGGAGTCGTTGGCCGTCGTGCACCGGGGCGAGGTGCGGCGGTCGCCACTCGTGCGGCCGGCGCGGGACGGCGACCTCGAAGGCATCGCCGAACTGCTGGCCGACGACCTCGGCGTGGACGGGCCGCGGTTGCTGAGGCACCTCGGGCAGCGGGTGGACGACCCGCGGTGCGTGTTCGTGGTGGTCGACGACGGCGACCGGATCGGCGGGTTCGCGTCCGGGTTCGGCGAGCGCCGGGTCGGGTTGGTCGAGCACGCGGTCGTGCGGCCGGCACGTCGTCGTCGCGGGTTGGGCAAGGCGCTGGTCGACGGCGTGGTGGCCGAGCTGCGGGAGGCGGGCGCGTTGCTGGTGGCCTCGCACGTGGCCGAGGGCGGGGCGGGGGAGCGGTTCGTGGAAGCTTGCGGCTTCGACGTTTGTTATCCGGTAACGGCGTACGCACGCAGGGTCGACGAGCTGCTCGATTGAGTAATTAGTTGCCGTACCGCATATCCTTAGCACGGCTAACGGAGATCGGAAGGGGCGCACAGTGCTGGGGACCGGGTCCGACGTGAAGGTCAAGCCCCGGCTACCCGGCGAGGTGTGGGTGCTCGTCGTGGCGAGCTTCATCATCGCCCTCGGGTTCGGCATCGTGGCGCCCGTCCTGCCCGCGTACGCCAAGAGCTTCGACGTCGGCACGTTCGCCGTGTCCGCCGTGGTCAGCTCGTTCGCGCTGGTCAGGCTCCTGTTCGCGCCGATGAGCGGCCGACTGGTCAACAAGTTCGGCGAGACGTGGGTCTACATCGTCGGCATCCTCATCGTGGCCGCCGGCACCGGCGCGTGCGGCTTCGCCACCGCGTACTGGCAGCTCATCGTGTTCCGGTCGTTCGCGGGCATCGGGTCGACCATGTTCACCGTGGCGGCCGTGGGCCTGCTGATCCGGATCACGCCGGCGCCCATGCGGGGCCGGGCGTCCGGGCTGTGGGCGACCGGGTTCCTGCTCGGCAACATCGGCGGCCCGATCGTCGGCGCGGCGCTCGTGGAGATCTCGATCCAGGTGCCGTTCGTCACCTACGCGGTGGCGCTCGTGGTGGCCGCGGCGTTCGTGTGGTGGTTCCTGCGCCGGTCCACGCTCGCCGCGGCGTTGGACAAGTCGGTCGAGCAGGAGTCGATGCCGGTGCGCGCGGCCGTGCGGCTGTCGGCGTACCGGGCGGCGTTGGCCTCGGGGTTCGCCAACGGCTGGGCCGTGTTCGGCGTGCGGATCTCGTTGGTGCCGCTGTTCGTGGTCGAGGCGCTGCACAGCACGCCCGCCATCGCCGGCATCTCGTTGTCGGTGTTCGCGGCCGGCAACGCCGCCGTGCTGATGATCTCCGGGAAGCTGTCGGACACCATCGGCCGCAAGCCCGTCGCCATCGCGGGGCTCGCGGTGTCCGCGGCGGGCACGGTGTGGCTCGGGTTCAGCGTCGGCGTGCCGATGTTCATGGTGGCCTCCCTGGTGGCGGGCATCGGCGCCGGTCTGCTCAACCCGCCGCAGAACGCCGTCGTGGCCGACGTGATCGGGTCGAAGGCCAAGGGCGGGCCGGTGCTGGCGGCGTTCCAGATGGTCGCCGACTGCGGCGCGATCGTCGGGCCGCTGCTCGCCGGCGTGCTGGTGGACCAGTTCTCGTACCAGGCGGCGTTCACCCTGACGGGTGCGATGGCCGCGGTGGCGCTGGTGTTCTGGGTGTTCTCGCCCGAGACGCTGCCGAAGGCCGAGGAGACGCACGTCGCGTCGGACGTGGCCGGTGAGTCCGGGTGCCTGGACGAGGGGCCCGAGGTGCCGGTGGGCGAGCGCGTGGCGGGTCGTCCGCGTCAGCCGGACGCGTGAGCGCTCAGGTTCCGCTCAGCATCTCTCGGTAGCCTGCGGGCCGGGTTGTGACCGGGAGGGCAGTGCGGTGGGTGGCGCGGAGCGCAACGCTCGGAAGAAGAAGCAGCAGCAGCGTGCGACCAAGGCGGTGGTCGCGGCGCGCGGTGCGTCCAACGACCGGACCAAGGTCATCATCGGGGTCGTGGTCGTCGTGGTGCTCGCCGTGGCCGTGATCGGCGGGGTCATCTGGTCGTCCTCGGACTCCGGTTCGGGCTCGGACGACTCGCTGGCCAACCCGCCCGCGGTCAGCGGTGTGTCGGCGCCGATCGTCCGCGAGGGCGGTGCGGTGGTGGTCGGCAAGGACGGCGCGAAGGTCACCATCGACCTGTACGAGGACTTCCTGTGCCCCGCGTGCGGCGCCTTCAAGAAGGCCTACGGCGAGCAGATCAAGCAGGAGATCGAGGCGGGCAGGCTCAAGGTCCGCTACCACGCCCTGCCGTACCTGAACCGGCTCTCGGACCCGGAGGGCTACTCGCGTGATTCGGCGAACGCGGCGTTGTGCGCGGCTGATGAGGGCAAGTTCTGGGAGTACCACGAGACGTTGTTCCTGCGGCAGCCCGAGGAAGGTGGTCCGGGGCACACCAAGGAGGAGTTGGTGAAGCTCGGCACGGACCTCGGGATCACCGGTGACGCGTTCAAGCAGTGCGTGGAGAGCGGTGCGCA
The DNA here is from genome assembly GCF_055603705.1 of Actinosynnema sp. NPDC037264. NCBI lineage: Bacteria > Bacillati > Actinomycetota > Actinomycetes > Pseudonocardiales > Pseudonocardiaceae > Actinosynnema > Actinosynnema sp. NPDC037264. The sequence continues at coordinate 5,405 of NZ_JBVJVK010000120.1, forward strand.
CGAGCAGGCCGCGCAGGCCGAGCTGGACGCCGTGCGGGCGACGGGCAAGTTCGAAGGCACCCCCACCGTGATGAGGGACGGCGAGATCGTCTCCTGGGACGACCGCGACTGGCTGACCAACCTGCTCAAGTAGCCCGCCACACCCCCGCTCAGCAGCCCGGATGCCGAAACCAACCCCCCGATTTCGTCCCTGCGGGTGCCGTGTTGTACGGTATTGCCACACGAGAACGGCGGCCCCAACCGCCGGGAAACGTGCAGGCAAGGGGCTGTGGCGCAGCTGGTAGCGCATCACACTGGCAGTGTGAGGGTCAGGGGTTCGAGTCCCCTCAGCTCCACAAGTTAATAGTTCGACTGATTCGCCCGCTGACCTGCGGTAATGCAGGTGGCGGGCGATCTTGCTTTTCCGTCCATTGTGGACTGGGCCGGCCGAGCTGGAGCAAATCTGGAGCAGACGGTCGCCCCGGACGAAATGTTGTCAGCAGTGTGCTCCAGGTCTCACTAAGCCGGCCGGGTGGATCCGTCTGACGACTTTTCGGGCCGCTTCATCATTTCGAGGGTGGCGGTTGATGCCTGCTGCTACATTGCGGAACGGGATGGTCGCAGGGGGTGACGAAGTGGGGACTCCTGGTAAGGGCTATGCGCTGGACCCAGCTGAGTTCGAGCAGCTGAAGGCCAGTCTCAGAGCAGCTGGGGAGGCGCTGGGGTTACAGGACTTCCGCACCAAGGCCAGCCTCGAGGGCAGCATGACGGTGCAGTCCGTGAGCCCGCACGAGAACATCGAGGAGACCGTTGACGAGGTGATCCTGGCGTTGACGAAGTTCGTCGACCAGGACTACGCCCGGACAAGTCAGGCCGTGCAGGACTTCATCAACCGGGTCCACACCACGATCGAGACGGCGATCGACGGCGTCCATCGGACGCAGCAGGAGTACGTGGGAGCCGAGAAGCTCATCGGTGAAGGGCTGCGCCGGATTTACCCGGAATGACCGGGGGGAGCACGTGGGCATTCTTCAGACCGTGATCACGGACGCGTTGCTGTCGGACGCGGGGGAGATCGACGGGTTCGCGGCCCGGCACGCTCCCGGTCTGCCGTCCATCCAAGCCACCTTGAGGGTGATCAGGGACATCGACCCGGAGTCGTTCCGCCGGATCGGGCGGGACGTGTGGGGCACCGGGCAGTCAGACGGGGCGGATCAGCTCGGCAAGGCGATCGACGGCTGCGTGAAGGGCTTGGAGACGGCGGCCAACCAGGCTTCGGCATGGACCGGTGAGGCGAGCAACGCCTATACCGAGCGCATCAACCGGATGAAGCAGGCGTTGGGTGAGATGCGCAAGCCCGCTCACGACGTCGGTCAGGCGCTGGTCGACCTCGCCGACGGCTTCGAGTTCAAGGCCTCGGACATGTGGAACAACATCTGGAGCGCCATCGGGTTCGTGGTCGGCATCATCGGTGTCATCGCGGGCATCATCGTCGGTCTGACCGGGATCGGCGCCGTTGTGGGACTGATCCTGGGGATCCTCGGCGTCCTGGTGGGCTTGGCCGCGTGGTGGCACTCGCAGAAGTTCAAGGCCGACGAGCAGATCGCCAAGTGCGCCGAGGCGTCCGCGGACGCCGCCAAGGCGATGGAGTCACTGGGCAAGTTCCAGCCCTAGGAGGGGACGTGGACCCGCAGGAGATGGTCGCGCAGGCGCAGGAACGTTTCGCCAAGATCAGGCGCGACCCGGAGAAAGCGCTGTTCAGCCAGTACAACGGTGTGTCACCCAGCGGTGCGGTCACGGTGTGGGTGGACATGATGGGCAAGCTCGTCCGCGTGCACATCGCCCCCAACACCCTTTATGAGGGCGGAGAGCCCTGGTTGACCGAGGAGCTCATGGCGGCGCACGAGGCGGCCAAGCGGGCTGCCGAGGTGCTCGACTTCAACCTGGCCGACCTCGCGCGTGAACTCGACGACGCGCTGGCATTGAAGCAGCACGTCACCGCTGCTCCCGAGACGCCACCGGTTGACCGGCGCCACACCGCACACCGCCCTGATGACGACGAGTGGTTCGAGGACCGGAGCCACCTGCGCTGACATGTCACGACCACACATGAACGACCGCGGCCTCGCGGTGGCGTGCGCCCTGGTCTTCGCGATCCTTCTCGGGGTCGCGGCACTCGGCTTCGCTCAGATCGCGTCGACCTACCAGTGGTGCGAGAGCGATGCAGCAAGGCAACTGGCGTCGGCCCAGGCAGTGGCCGAGCTGCGTCTCGACGCAACACCGGCCGTTGTTTGTCGAAGCGGTGAGGTGACCGTGGAGCTGCCGATCACACCGGCTGTCGCCAGCGTGCTGTTCGCCGTGGTCGGCATGGCGCTCAGCCTCGTCACGGTCGTCATCACCGCGCGGCGTGCCCGTGCTGCCCAACGGCGTTGAAAGCGGGAACAGCTGCTTCGGTGGTCCACTGAGGAACCCGGCTGGGGGAGGTGTGCTGATCGACGCCCGTGACAGAATTCCTTGCCACGGGCGTCGCAGCTGACCAGTCCCTACTGATGTATGGGCGCAATCTCGGGAGCCGGCACGACGCAATCCGGCAGACCAGGTAGATGTCTTCAAGATTCGCAGGCGGCAGAGGACCTGGTGGTTCGGGGATGCTGAGCCCGTAGTCGTCTGCCACTGCGGCGATGCGTTCGACGGTGTCCCGCGGTGTGCCGTGATCGGCATGGCCGAGCGCACGGTGGACCGCTCTCTGAACCCGATTCGTGTACGGGCCCTTGATGCCAGGTCGTCCTGCCTCTCATCGAGGAACCCGCCGTGCTGCTCGACGTACTCGACGGCTGTCCGCATCACCTTCGGTAGTGGCGGCGAGCCGTCCGGGGTCCGTCTGGAGCGACCAGTCCCGGTGGATGTCGGCTCGCGCGACGGGTCCATGCGTCGAACGCTGCTCGGTACATCAGTTCGGTGAGTGTGGCCGCCGGAGTGATCGGATCACCGGGGTCTGCCTGGTCCAAACAGGCCAGGGTTATCGGACGATCTCCGATGACAGCGCTCGCTCGCCGGATCTCCGGCGGACCGGCCAGCCGGGGCGTGACCGCGCTCTTACCCGCGGCGTGGAGACGGCGGACAACCTCGTAACCGCACTCCGAGGTCATCACCCGCTCCCCGCATCCGCAGCCGTAGGTCGGGCAACTCGGCAGGGTCGGCGATCATGGTTGACCAGGAGTCCTGGCCGCGATGCCCGGGTCGAGGTCAGGACCCCGGAGAGAGGGTCCGCATCGAGTATCGACTCGACCTCCGTAGTGTCCTCCGCCGGAAATCCGCCTACTAAGTCTAGTGTGGGTGGATGACGCGGATCGGACGGCCGCCCGCCGAGGTGAGGTTGAGCGAGCAGG
>NZ_JBVJVK010000121.1:0-7683 GCF_055603705.1 Actinosynnema sp. NPDC037264
CCGGTGGTGCGCTGATGGCTGCCCCCTTGATACGTGTGGTAGCCCGGAGGGAGGTCGGTGGGATGACACGGAGCCCGGACCCACGACGGACCCGGAACAGGACCGCTGAACGAGGGGTCATCCTGCTGATCTGCCCGTCCGGCGAGGACGCTTTTGATATTTGATCTTTAGACCTTCCGCCTACCTACCTACCAACCAACCAGCCAACCAACCAACCAACCAACCGACCAACCAGCCCGCCGGCCCTGGCCGGACGACCGCCCACCACTAGTCTCCTGGGGGCAGCACTCATCACCGGGGAAGGACATCGGGCATGGCACGCGTGGCCGCGATCGACTGCGGGACCAACTCGATCCGACTCCTGGTCGCGGACGTGACCACATCGGACGGTGGGGAGCGGTGGTTGCGGGACGTGCACCGGGAGATGCGGGTGGTCCGGCTCGGCCAGGGCGTCGACGCGACCGGTGAGTTGCACCCGGACGCGATCGCGCGCACCCGTGCCGCGCTCGTGGACTACACGAACATCCTGCGCCGCAAGGGAACCGAGCGAGTGCGGATGGTCGCGACGTCCGCGACCCGGGACGCCGCGAACAAAGCGGCCTTCTTCGACATGACCCGCGAAGTGCTCGGCGTGGAGGCCGAGGTCATCACGGGTGACGAGGAGGCCCGCCTCTCGTTCACGGGCGCGGTGTCCGACCTGGACGCAGACGTTGGCCCGTTCCTCGTCTCCGACATCGGCGGCGGGTCGACCGAGTTGGTCCTGGGCACGTGGAACGGAGTGCGCGGCGAGGTCGAGGCCGCCCGGTCGGTCGACATCGGCTGCGTCCGGCTCACCGAGCGCTGCCTGCACTCGGACCCGCCGACCGAGGCCCAGGTGGAGGAAGCGGTGCGGGTGACGCGGGACGTGCTCGCCGAGGCGTTCGCCGCCGTGCCGACCGCCAAGGCCAAGACCTGGATCGGCGTGGCGGGCACCGTCACGACCCTCGTCGCGCTGGCCAAGGAACTGCCGCGCTACGAGCCGGAGGAGATCCACCTGGCCCGACTCGGCCTCGACCGGATCCGCGAGGTCACGGCGAAGCTGCTCACCATGGGGCACGACGAGCGCGCCGCCCTCGGCCCGATGCACCCAGGCCGGGTCGACGTGATCTGCGGCGGCGCGCTGGTCGTCCGCACGCTCGCCGACCACCTGGAAGCGCAGGGCGTCACGGAGCTCGTCGCCAGCGAGCACGACATCCTCGACGGCATCGCCTTCGCCCTGGCCTGAGGCGCCACAGGTCCGCCCCTGCGCCGGCTGACCCGGCTCAGCCGCAGGTCAAGCCACCCGTCCGTCAACTGGGATCGATCGTGACCAGGTCGTGACTCGCGCACCCGTGTGGCCCCGGTCACGCTGCCCCTAGGTTCTCCCTCACGCTGTGAAAGCGGTCGACTCTGCTCGGTGACCCCGATCAGGTGGGAGGACCCATGTCACGTGCACGATTAACACGCCCGACCCGGACCCCGGCCCCAACCACGACCGCCGCTGCCGCCGCAGCCGTGGCGCTCGCCCTGGTGGCCACGGCCTGCGGTTCGGCGGAGACCCCGGCCGGCACGGACACCGAAGCCGGCATCACGATCTTCAACACCGAGCCGGAGAACCCGCTCGTCCCGGGCAACACCACCGAGGTCGGCGGCAGCCGCGTCCTCGACCCGCTGTTCACCGGCCTGGTCGAGTACCGCGCGCAGGACGCGCAGCCGGTCAACGCGATGGCCGAGTCGATCGACACCGCCGACTCCCAGCTCTTCACCGTGAAGCTCAAGCAGGGTTGGCTGTTCCACGACGGCACCCCGGTCACCGCCGACAGCTTCGTGGACGCCTGGAACTGGACGGCCTACGGCCCCAACGCCACCCAGGGCGCGAGCTTCTTCTCCCAGGTCGAGGGCTTCGACGCGGTCCACCCGGCCGACCCCGACGGCGCCGACGGGCCGCAGGAGCCGCCGGCGCCGACCGCCGAGACGATGTCCGGCCTCGAAGTCGTGGACGACCACACGTTCACCATCACGCTGTCCGAGCCGTTCGCGGTGTTCCCGGTGACCATCGGCTACGAGGTGTTCTCCCCGCTCCCGAAAGCCTTCTTCGCCGACCGCGCCGCCTTCGAGGCGAACCCGATCGGCAACGGCCCGTTCAAGTACGTCTCCCGCGCGCTCGGCGCCGACATCAAGCTGACCCGCTACGACGACTACAAGGGCGCCGACAAGCCGAAGTTCAAGGACCTGACCCTGAAGGTCTACCAGAGCCGGGAGTCGGCCTACGCCGACCTCGTGTCGAACAACCTGGACTTCATGGAGGAACTGCCGCCCAACGCGCTGGCGGGCAAGCAGTACGAGACCGACCTCGGCGACCGGGTGGTGCAGCGGGAGACGCTGAACAACCAGACCATCGCGTTCCCGTTCTACCTGGAGCCCTACGACAACGCGGACCTGCGCCGCGCGATCTCCATGGCGATCGACCGCGAGGAGATCACCGAGCGGATCTTCGAGGGGACGCGCAAGCCCGCGGACGGCTGGACGCACCCGTTGATGAAGGGCTACCGGCCCGGTCAGTGCGGCGAGAACTGCACGTACGACCCGGACAAGGCCAAGGAGGCCCTCGCCAGGTCGGGCTACACCGGGGAGATCGTGCTGCTGACCAACACCGACGGCGGGCACCAGGAGTGGGCCGAAGCGGTGGTCAACAGCATCAAGAACACCCTCGGCGTCGAAGCGCGGCTCGTGCCGTCGACCAGCCTCGGCGAGTTCCGGCAGAACGTGAACGCGCACAAGATGACCGGCATGTACCGGGCAGGCTGGATCGCCGACTACCCGTCGATCGAGAACTGGCTCACGCCGCTGTTCCGCACGGGCGCGTCGTCCAACGACGGGCTGTACTCCAACCCGGCGTTCGACGCGAAGCTCGCCGAGGCCGACCGGGCCCCGAGCGAGGAGGCGGCGATCGAGCTGTACCTGGAGGCCGAGCGGATGCTGGCCGCCGACCTGCCGTCCATCCCGCTGTGGACGCAGAACACCATCGCGGGCCGGTCCGACCGGCTCAAGGTGGCCGACCTCGACCCGTTCCGCACGCTCGACCTCTACTCGGTGGAAGTGGCCTGACACCGGCCAGTCCAGCCATCCGGCCGAGGGGAGCGCGGAGTTGGGTCGGTACGTGCTGCGCAGGGTGCTCCAGGTGGTGCCGGTGTTCCTCGGCACCACCTTCCTGATCTACGCGCTGGTGTGGGCGGTCCCGGGCGACCCGTTCGAGGGCAAGTGTGGCGAGCGCGACTGCCCGGCCTCCTACGTGTCGATGATGCGCGAGCGGTTCAACCTGGACGACCCGCTGCCGCTCCAGTACTGGAAGTACCTGGTCAACCTGGTCCAGGGCGACTTCGGCGTCACGTCCTCCGGCGTGCAGGTGATCGACCGGCTCGCGGCGGCGTTCCCGGTGACGTTGCGGCTCGCCCTGGTCGCGGTGCTGGTCGAGGCGGTCATCGGCATCACCGCGGGCGTGGTGTCGGGGCTGCGCGAGCGCGGGTTCCTGGACAGCCTCGTGCTGGTCTCGACGCTGTTCCTGATCTCGGTCCCGGTGTTCGTCACCGGGTACGTCGTGCAGCTGGTGTTCGGGCTGCAGCTCGGCTGGATCGCGCCCACGGTCACCACGCCCACGTTCGGGAACCTGGTCGTCCCCGGCTTCGTGCTGGCCAGCCTGTCCATGGCCTACGTCGCCCGGCTGGCGCGCGCGAGCATCGCCGAGAACCGGCGCGCGGACTACGTGCGCACGGCGTTGGCCAAGGGGCTGCCGACGCGCCGGGTCGTCGGCGTGCACCTGCTGCGGAACTCGCTGATCCCGGTGGTCACGTTCCTGGGCACGGACCTCGGCGCGTTCCTGGGCGGCGCGATCGTCACCGAGGGGATCTTCAACGTGCCCGGCGTCGGCGGCCTGGTGTTCCGGTCGATCCTGACCAAGGACGGCGCGATGGTGACCGGCGTGGTGACCGTGCTGGTCCTGGTGTACCTGCTGATGACGTTGCTGGTGGACCTGCTGTACGCGGTCTTGGACCCGAGGATCCGCTATGACTGACCGACTGGCCCCACCCCTCACCGGACCAGAACGGCCGCGCGGCCTGTTCGGCGACGCCTGGCACGCGTTGCGGCGGCGACCGCTGTTCTGGGTGTCCGTGTCGTTGATCGCGCTCGTGCTGCTGATGGCGGCGTTCCCCGGCCTGTTCGCGTCCGGCGACCCGAACGCGGCGGACCTGTCCCGGTCGCGCGGCGCGCCCTCGGCGGCGGCCTGGTTCGGGTACGACAACCAGGGCTACGACATCTACACGCGGGTCGTCCACGGCGCGCGGGCGTCGGTCGTCGTCGGGGTGCTGGCCACGGCGGGCGTCGTCCTGGTCGGGGCAGGCGCCGGCATGCTGGCCGGGTTCTACGGCGGGTGGCTGGACGCCGTCGTGTCGCGGATCGCGGACGTGTTCGTCGGCGTGCCGTTCGTGCTGGGCGCGATCGTCATCCTGACCACGTTGAACGCGGGCGGTGACGCGGGGCCGGCGCGGATCGTGGCGCAGGTGGTGCTGTCGATCTCCGTGCTGTCGTGGCCGGTGGCGATGCGGATCATGCGGTCCACCGCGATCGCGGCCAAGCAGCAGGACTACGTGAAGGCCGCACGGGCGCTCGGCGCGTCGTCGGCGCGGATCATCGGCAAGCACCTGCTGCCCAACACCGTCGCGCCCGTGCTGGTCTACTCGACGATCGCGCTGGGCGCGTTCATCGGGGCCGAGGCGACCCTGTCCTACCTGGGGATCGGGCTGCGGCAGCCGGTCGTGTCGTGGGGCGTGATGATCAACAGCGCCAAGGACTACCTGCGCGTCGCGCCGCACGCGCTGCTGTTCCCGGCCGGTTTCCTGACCGCGACCGTGCTGGCGTTCGTGATGCTGGGCGACGCGGTGCGCGAAGCCCTCGACCCGAAGCTGCGGTAGGAGGCGGTCGTGCTGCTGGAGGTCGAGGACCTGCACGTGGAGTTCCGCACCCGGGACGGGGTGGCGCGCGTGCTCAACGGCGTGAGCTACCACGTGTCGGCGGGCGAGACGCTGGCCGTGCTCGGCGAGTCCGGCTCGGGCAAGAGCGTGACCGCGCAGGCCGTCATGGGGATCCTGGACACGCCGCCCGCGTTCGTGACGGGCGGCTCGGTGCGGTTCCGCGGCGAGGAGCTGCTGTCGGCGTCGGCGCAACGACGGCGCGCGGTCCGCGCCGAGGGCGTGGCGATGATCTTCCAGGACGCGTTGTCGGCGCTGAACCCCGTGTTCACGGTGGGGTTCCAGATCGAGGAGCAGCTCCGGCTGCGGCGCGGGATGAGCCGGGCGCGGGCCCGGGCGCGGGCCGTCGAGCTGCTCGACCTGGTGCGGATACCGGCGGCGCGGCAGCGGGTCCGCGACTACCCGCACCAGTTCTCCGGCGGCATGCGGCAGCGGGCCATGATCGCGATGGCGCTGGCGCTCGACCCCGAGGTGCTGATCGCGGACGAGCCGACGACGGCGCTGGACGTGACCGTGCAGGCGCAGATCATGGACCTGCTGGCGGAGATCCAGCGGGAGCGGCGGATGGGGCTGGTCCTGATCACGCACGACCTGGGCGTGGTCGCCGAGGTGGCCGACCGGATCGTGGTGATGTACGCGGGGCGGATCGTGGAGCAGGCGGACGCGGTGTCGCTGTTCCGCTCGCCCGGCCACCCGTACACGGCGGCGTTGATGCGGTCGCTGCCGAGGCTGGACTCGAAGGGCGCCGCGCTGGAGACGATCCGCGGGCTGCCGCCGAGCCTGCTGCGGATCCCGTCCGGCTGCCCGTTCCACCCCCGGTGCCCGCGGGCGGAGGACGTGTGCGCGACGCACGTGCCCGGTGACGTGCGGCTCGGTGCGGGGCGGACCAGCGCGTGCCACTTCGCGGAGGAGGTCGTCGGTGGCTGAGCTACTGGAGGTGCGCGAGCTGGTGAAGCACTTCCCGGTGACGCGCGGGGTGCTGTTCCGGCGGACCGTGGGACGGGTGCGCGCGGTGGACGGCGTGTCGTTCTCGCTGCGCGCGGGCGAGACGCTGGGCGTGGTCGGCGAGTCGGGGTGCGGCAAGTCGACGTTGGCGCAGGTGCTGATGCGGCTGGAGCCGCCGACGTCGGGGACGGTGCTGTTCGAGGGCGAGCCGATGTTCTCGTTGCGGGGCGCGGCGTTGCGGCGGTGGCGGCGGGACATGCAGATCGTGCTGCAGGACCCGTACACGTCGCTGAACCCGCGGATGACCGTGGGCGACATCGTCGGCGAGCCGTTCGAGATCCACCCGGAGGTCGCGCCCAAGGGGTCGCGGGCGGCGCGGGTGCGCGAGCTGCTCGACGTGGTCGGGCTGAACCCGGAGCACCTCAACCGGTACCCGCACCAGTTCTCCGGCGGGCAGCGGCAGCGGATCGGGATCGCGCGGGCGCTGGCGCTGCGGCCCAAGGTGATCGTGTGCGACGAGCCGGTGTCCGCGTTGGACGTGTCGATCCAGGCGCAGGTGATGAACCTGCTGGCGGAGTTGCAGCGCGAGTTCGGGCTGGCCTACGTGTTCATCGCGCACGACCTGTCGGTGGTGCGGCACCTGTCCGACCGGGTGGCCGTGATGTACCTCGGGAAGATCGTCGAGATCGGCACCGAGGAGCAGATCTACCAACACCCCACGCACCCTTACACGCAGGCGTTGCTGTCGGCCGTGCCGGTGGCCGACCCGGCGCTGCGGGGCCGCCGTGACGTGATCCGCCTGACCGGCGACGTGCCGTCACCGGTGAACCCGCCGTCGGGCTGCCGGTTCCGCACGAGGTGCTGGAAGGCGCGGGACGTGTGCGCCGTGGAGGAACCGGCGCTCGTCACGCGCGTCGGCGCCCACCCCAGCGCCTGCCACTTCGCCGAGGAACGCCACGTGGTCCCGTGACCGGGCTTCCCGGGTCACCCACCCCGGCCCCGGTCGCGGCGGATCGCGGCGAACACCCGCCGCGCCTCGGCGCAGAACTCCTCGACCTCGGCCGGGTCCGGCTCCTGCCCACCGTCCATCATCCGGGCCTGCAACTGCTCCGACCGCAGCCCGCCGTACCGCGCCACCAGCTCGGCGGTCACCGGCTGCACCGCGATGTGCAGGTGTCGCCGCGCGGCCGGCCCATGCGACCAGAGGCACACGTAGGTCTGCTCGGGCCGGCAGACGGCCTCGACCACGCGGGCCGTGTCGCGCAGCAACGGGCCCATCTCGGCCACCGCCTCGTCGTCGAGGTCCGCGACCGCCACCACGTGCTCGCGCGGACCGACGATGAGGGTGCCGAGGTTCATCGGGCCGACGACGTGGTTCACCACCCACGACCGCGTCTCGTGGACGACCCCGCCCGGCAACGCTTGGCGACCGGTCAACAGGTCGCAGCCGAGGCACCCCACGACGTCCATGCCCACTCCCGGGTGGTCGTGCGCCCGTCGCGGGCCGTTCCGGCAGGCCCGCGACGGGGACGGGGTCAGCGGTTCGAGGCCGATTCCACGAACGCCGCGAGGTCCTTCGACTGCTGCACCCGTGACGGCTCGTGGACGTACATCACGTGAACCGTAGGGCTTGACCAGGCAAAACAGGGTGGGAGCGTCGCCGGTACATCGGGGGACATGTGACCCTGTTTCC
>NZ_JBVJVK010000122.1:0-7413 GCF_055603705.1 Actinosynnema sp. NPDC037264
TCGTGTGATCCCGCTGAGACGTCCAGGCAAGGCTAACGAGATCAAGATCGAACCGACATGGGCAGCCTAGGTCTATCACCACGCACGTCGTTCGTGGTCAGGGCGATCCAGGTCTGGGAACCCTGAGCGGCCGACTACTTTCCGAACCTGGTTGACTACGCACCGCAAGAACGTCCGGTGGCGCGAACCGGCATGAGGTCGTCCCGACCGGGCCGGCAGAACGGAGTGGCAGAACCGTGAGCTACCCGCCGCCGCCCCTACCACCCCGGTACCTGTGGATCCCGGCGCCGCACGCGCACCGGATCCGCACGAGCTGCCGACGGGTCGCCGTGCTGCTGATCACCGCCTGCCTCGTGCTGATCCCGCTGCTCACGCTGCTCGGCGGCCACCTGCCGCCCGTCTACCCGGCGCTCGGCGTCTTCAGCTGGTCGCTCGTCGGCAGCAGCATGGTCATGGTGGTGCTGGCGGGCGCCTTCCTCCTCGCCGCCCGACGCCACGTGTCGGCCGAGCACCTCGACCTGCACAAGGTCCGCGAACTGCGCTCGGGGATCGTCGTGGCGTGGACGTCGTCGCTCTTCATGACCATGTTCGCCTTCGGCGGCCTGTCACTCGGGCTGTCGCGGCGGTTGTCGTCGGGGCAGCTCGACCCGGACGCCCGCGCCACCTCCTGGCCCGGCGTGTGGGCGCTCATGCTCCTGCTGGCCACGCCCCTCGTGCTCGCCACCATCGCCCTGGTCACGGGCCGCTGGCTGCTCGGACCGCCCGCGCGCCGCCGAACGCGCTAACCGGCCGGAACGCCGATCGCCAGCACCGCCGTGTCGTCCTCGACGCCGTCGCCCAGCCGGTCCAGCAGGCCGACGAACGCGTCCACGGCCCCCGCCGCGGACACCGGGGGCAGGCCGGCCGCGAACGCCAGCAGCTCCTCTTCGCCGTAGCGGGTCTCCGGACCGGTCCGCGCCTCGATCAGGCCGTCGGTGTACAGCACGAACGTGTCACCGGCGGCCAGGTGGACGGTCGTGGTGACGACCCGCGCGTCCGGCAGGATCCCGATCAGCTGACCACCGGGCATCTCCGCGTACTCGACGGTGCCGTCCGCGCGCAGCAGCAGGCCGGGCGGGTGGCCGCCGGCCGCCAGCGTGAGCGTGCAGCGGTCCTCCTCGACGGTCAGCACGCCGAACGTCACCGTGCAGAACCGCGGGTACCCGGTGTCCACCTCCTGGTTGAGCACGGTGTTGAGGTTGGTCAGCACCGCCACCGGGTCGGGGTCGTACACGGCCGCCGAACGCAGCGTGTAGCGGGTCAGCGACGTCACCACCGCCGCGTTCGCGCCCTTGCCGCACACGTCGCCGAGGAACACCGCCCACCGGCCGTCCGCCAGCGGGAACAGGTCGTAGAAGTCGCCGCCCACCTCGAACGGCGACGCGTGGTGGTAGTGCGTCGCCGTCTCCACGCCCGGCACGGCGGGCAGCACCGGCGGCAGCAGGGTGCGCTGGAGGGTCGTCGCGAGCCGCCGGATCTCGTCGCGCTCCCGCTCCGCCTCCTGTCGGGCGCGCAGCAGCTCCCGCTCGTACGCACGGCGGTCGCTCGCGTCGAACACCGTGGTGCGGATCAGCAACGGCTCACCGTCACCGCCCGTCTTCAGGGTGGAGTTCACCAGCACCGGCAGCCGCGTGCCGTCGGCCGCGACCATCTCCAACGCCACGCCGCCGACCTCGCCCTGCATCCTCAGCAACGGCGCGAAGTGCGTCTCGTGGTACAGCTTGCCGCCGACGGTGAGCAGGTCCGCGAACCGCAGCCGACCCACCAGCTGCACGCGCTCGTACCCCAGCCACCGCAGCAGCGTCCCGTTCACCTTCGCGATCTGCCCGTCGAGCATGGTGGACAGGTAGCCGCACGGCGCGTTCTCGTACAGGTCGTCGGCGCTGTCCTCCAACAACGCCGAGAACGCCTCGCGGTCGCCCGTCACGCGGTGTCCGCCACGAACTCGGCGATCGCCGCCGCCGTCGCCTCGGGTGCGCTCAGCTGCGGGCAGTGGCCCGTGGCGGGGAGCGTGACGAGCTTGCTGCCCGGGATCCGCGCGTGGACGTACGCGCCCACCTCGGGCGGCGCGATGACGTCCTGCTCGCACTCCAGCACCAGTGTCGGCACGGTCACCGCGGCCAGGTCCGCCCGGTTGTCGGACAGGAACGTCGTGCGGGCGAACACCTTCGCGACCGCGGGATCCGTGCGGCAGAAGCTGTTGGTCAGCTCGGCCGCCAGCTCCGGCCGGTCGGCGTTGCCCATGATCACCGGGGCCATCGCGGCCGACCAGCCCAGGTAGTTGCTGTCCAGCGAGTCGAGCAGCTCGTCGATGTCGGCGGCGCTGAACCCGCCCCGGTAGTCGCCGTCGTCGACGTACCGCGGCGAGGGCGTGACCAGCACGAGTTTGGCGAACGTCGTGGGCTCCGCGGCCACCGCCAGCACGCCCACCATCGCCGACACCGAGTGGCCCACGAACACCACGTCGCGCAGGTCGAGGTCGTGGCAGATGTCCAGCACGTCCCGCGTGTACCCGTCGAGCGTCGAATAACGCCGCTCGTCCCACGCGGACAGGTCGGACCGGCCCGCGCCGACGTGGTCGAACAGCACGACGCGGCACGTGGCGGCGAGCGTGGGCACCACCAGCCGCCACATGGTCTGGTCGCACCCGAAGCCGTGCGCGAGCATGACGACGGGACCGCCGGCGTTGCCGGTCACGACCACGTTGTTCCTGCGCCGCGCATCCACCACGTCATCCTTCCACTTCCCGGCGCGGTTCCCGCTGCCCCTGTTTCCGACCATAGGTTCCGCGGCGGCCGGCTGCCGGCTGCCCGGCGTCTGGTCCGGTCGTCTGGCCCGGTCGTCGGGGCCCGGTCGTCGGCGGCCGGATTGTCGGTGGTCGGCGCTACCGTGCCGGGCATGAGGATGTCGAACGCCACCGAGCTGACCGCCGAGCACCACGCCCAGCTGGCGGAGCTCGGCCTGCGCACCGACCACCTGGACGAGGCGATCTGGGCCGGGGTCGACGCCCGGGCCTCCGCGCCCCCGCTCGGGCCGACCAACGGCGCCGGCCTGCTCGACTGGATCCACCGGGTCGGCAGGCTCCGCGAGGTCCTCGTGGCGGAGGGCTGGACGCGGGTCGACAAGTGGAACGCGGGCCTCGTCCAGCACCCCACCAGACCGGTCGTGCTCGGCACGCTCCAGGGCAACCGCCACACCGGCACGCCCGGCGCACCCCTGCGCAGCGACTACGCCAAGGGCCCGGCCATCGCCGCCATGATGCGCGGCAACGACAGCGACCAGTTCACCCTCTTCGACTCGCTGCACACGCACGAGTGGAAGCTGTGGTTCCTGGTCACCTACCCCCGGCAGGAAGGCGAACGGCTGGTCGTGCTGCGCGAGGTGGCGCAGCCGGAACCCACGCCGCAGGGCCAGGTCGTCGACCGGTGGGCGCGCCGGATCACGTTGCCGCCCTTGGTGTTCGGCCCGCTGCCCACCCCGCGCGATCCAGACGGCCCGGACGAGGTGGACGTCACCGTCACGCCGCGCCGGTAGGCGGGTGCGAGAATGGCGCGATCATGCTCACGCCCTCCCGCCTCGTCCTCGCCCGGACCCGCCGCGGCCTCACCGCGGTGGAGCTGGCGCGCAAGGCGGGCACGAGCCCGGCGAGCATCGGGGACTACGAGCACGGCCGCCGCCAACCACGACCGGCCACCACGGCCAGGCTCACCGAGGCCCTCGGCTTCCCGCCGGGCTTCCTCGAAGCCGACGACGTGCCGGAGGTCGAGGTGGCGTTCACCAGACCGGCGGCCAAGCGGCAGCGGGACGCCGCGATCGGCGCCGCCCGCCTGGCCATCGGCTTCGACGGCTGGCTGACGCGGGCGTTCACCTTCCCCGAGCCGGACGTGCCGACGTGGGAGCACCCCGACCCGGAGACGGCGGCCGAGGTGCTGCGCGCCCGCTGGGGCATCCCGCACCGGCCCGCGCCCAACATGGTGCACCTGCTGGAGGCGCACGGCGTCCGGGTCTTCTCCCTGCCGCCGGACTGCGCGGGCGTCGGCCCGTTCTCCTGCCGGCACGACGGCACCCCGTACGTCTTCCTGGACCCGGCGGTCGCGCCGGGTCAGGCCCGCCTCGACGCGGCGCGCGAGCTCGGGCGGCTGACCGGGGCGTCGGACCCGCAAACGTTCGCCACCGCGTTCCTGCTGCCCCGCGCCGGCGTGCTGGCCGGCGTCGCCCGAGGCCCGCTCACCGAGCACGTCGTCGCGCACAGCGCCGGTTGGCACGTCGACCCGGTGACCCTGGCGCACCGCTTGCGCGACCTGGGGCTGTTGACGCGGACCCAGCACGCGACCGTGTGCGCCCAGCTAGCCCGCCGTGCCGTCGGGATGGCCCACCGCGAGACGTCCCAGCTGCTCGCCAAGGTCTTCCGCGCCCTGCGCGCCCAGGGCACCACGCCGCACGGTGTCGCCCGTGAGCTCCTGCTGGACGTGGAGGAGCTGAACGGGCTGGTGTTCGGCCTCGTGCTCACCGCCCTGCCGGGGCAGGGCGACCCCGGCCGCACCGCCAGGCCGAACCTCACCCTCGTCAGGGAGTGACCTGTGGCCTGTCGGGGTGGCCCGTGAGGGTGGCCCGTCAGGCCCAGATGCCGGCCGACTCCTTCGCGTAGTCGCCGAACAGCCGTCCGTCACGTCCCAGCACGGACGGCACGCCGTCGGACAACGCGGCGTCGTGTCCGTCGCGGATGGCGATCAGCGACATCGTCAGCACCTCCGCGTACGCGGGCTCGATGCCGGCCTGCACCAACATGCCGGTGTAGTCGGCGGCAGGCACGTCCGTGATGCGGATCGAACGACCCGACACCTCACCGATCCGCGCCAGCACCTCGGAGAACGTCAACGCCTCCGGCCCGGACAGCTCGTAGGTGACGCCCGCGTGCCCGTCCTGGGTCAACGCCGCCACCGCCACGTCGGCGATGTCCTGCGCGTCGATGAATGGGTGGGCGCCGTTGCCGTTGCCGGTTCCCGCGGGCAACACGACCTCGCCGGCCAGGACCTCCGGCAGGAAGTAGTCCTCGCTGAAGTTGTGCGAGAACCACGTCGGCCGCAGGATCGTCCAGTCCACACCGGACTCCCGCACGGCGCGCTCACGACCGTCGTCCGTCGGGATGCCCCGCGCCGACAGCAGGACGATCCGCCGCACACCCGCCGCCACGGCCTGCGGCACGAACTCCACCAACTCGGCGTCGTCGAGGTTCATCGCGAGCGGCACGAGGTAGACGGCGATGGCTCCGTCGAGCGCACGCGCCCAGGTCGACGGGTCCGACCAGTCGAAGCGGATCTCCGTGCTGCGGGACACGCCGCGGTAGTCGACGCCGAGGGCGTCGAGGGAGGAAACGACACGGTGACCGGTCTTGCCGGTCGCGCCGAGCACCAGGATTGTCATGCCACAAGACAATCAAGATCGTGCCGGACGGAACATGGCTCACCGTCCCGGATGCATGTTCAATCGTCTACATGGATGACGTGGAGGCGCCGTGGACGCCGTGGCTGGGGTTGCGGAGTGGCTGAGGTGAACGCGGCTGAAGTCTCCGCCGCGGCCGACGAGGACGCGCTCGCCGATCTCCTGCGCGGCTTGCGCGCGCGAAGTGCCGACGTGTGCCGTTCGTTCGCCTCGCCGCCGTGGGCGCTGGCGTTCACGGAGACACGTCCGTTCACGCTCGTCGCCGCCGTGCGCGGCGACACCTGGCTGCTGGCCGAGGACGGGACCCAGGTCCTGCTGCGGCCGGGGTCGATCGGCCTGATCCACGGACCGCAGCGGTTCGTCCTGGCCGACGACCCGTCCACGCCGCCTCAGCTCGAGGTCCGTGAGGCGGACTGCGAGCAGTGGCTCGTCGGCACCCGCACCTACGGCCTCGCCGACGACGGCGAGTCGCTCGTGATCACCGCTGCCTACTCCGTCGACGGTGGCGTGGCGGCGCGACTGCTGAACGCCCTGCCGGCGACCTTCGTCGTGACGTGCGACGACGAGCACTGCCCCACGGTGGACGTGCTGGCCGCGGAGGTGGCGAGGGACCAGGCCGGGCAGGACATCGTCCTCGAACGACTGCTGGACCTCCTGCTGGTGTACGCGCTGCGTGAGTGGTTCGCCCGGCCCGAGGCGAACACTCCCGCGTGGTACCGGGCGTTGAGCGACGAGACCGTCGGCCCCGCCCTGCGCGCGATGCACGACGAGCCGCAGCGTGCGTGGACCGTCGCGGAACTCGCAGCGCGCGCTGGGGTGTCCCGGGCGGCGTTGGCGCGCCGGTTCACCGCACTGGTCGGCGTGCCGCCGCTGACGTACCTGACCCAGTGGCGCATGGACGTCGCCGCGGACCTGTTGGGCAAGCCGGACGCCACGGTCGAGTCCGTGGCGCGTGCGGTCGGCTACGGCGACGGGTTCGCGTTCAGCACGGCGTTCAAACGGGTACGCGGCGTGCGGCCCAGCGACCACCGTGTGGTAGCTCTGCGAGTATGAACTCTGTGGGCACGGATGCAGTGGGTGCGGATTCAGCGGGCAAGAACCTGGAAGACCTGCGAGACGCGCTGCGCCGGTTCGCCGCCGCGCGTGACTGGGACGAGTACCACACCCCGAAGAACCTGGTGATGGCGTTGTCCGGGGAGGTCGGGGAGCTGACCGACCTGTTCCAGTGGCTCACGCCCGAGCAGGCCGCGCACGCGATGGACGACCCCGAGTTGGCGTGGAACGTCCGTGACGAGCTGGCCGACGTCATGCACTACCTGGTGCGGTTGGCCGACAAGCTGGACGTCGACCTGATCGAGGCCGCGTTCGCCAAGATCGAGCGCAACGAACGCCGTTTTCCCACCGGTGACCTGAAGCCCGTCGAATGACTCCGAGTCAGACGTAGGTCAACAACAACAAGATCAAAGCGACGAGGACCACCAGGCCGAGAACGGCCGAAGCCCACATCGGTGTGTCCGACGACGACGGGCGGGCACGGACGTGCCTGCCTCTTCGTCTCGTTTGTCTGCGCGCGCGCCATGGCACCGACGCCTCCCTCGTCCCACTACCGCTGCTCATGCCGGCTACGGTATGGACGATCAACCGCGGCAAACGGAGCGTCACCCGGTCGCGCCAAGCGCGTCGCCCGAATAGCGGTCGAAGCCGCCGGAAAGTGACGGTTCGCCGTCACGTGGAAAGGGTTCGCGGTCACGTGGAAAAACTGCGTCGAACGCCAAAAAACCCTCAGGGGCACTCGAGTAAACGAGTGCCCCTGAGGGTGAAGTATGCTCGGCGGCGACCTACTCTCCCACACCCTCACGAGTGCAGTACCATCGGCGCTGGAAGGCTTAACTACCGGGTTCGGAATGGGACCGGGTGTTCCCCAACCGCTAT
>NZ_JBVJVK010000123.1:0-7357 GCF_055603705.1 Actinosynnema sp. NPDC037264
AACGCTCGGCTGGGACACCCCAGCCGAGCGTTTGGCTAAGCTCCTGACCTAAGCCAGTTGATCAGTTGTGTTGCGACGACCCCTGGAATCCGCCCGGAAGTGGTGAGGGGCCGCTGTGGTGCGACTGGACCGGGTGACCGCTTACAGGTCGAGGGTCCAGCTGTCGATGTAGCCGGTGTCCTGGCTGTACGCGTCACGCACGCGCAGCTGCCAGGTGCCGTTGGCGTTCTCCGCCGACAGGTTCACCGTGTACGTGGCGTCGACGTTGTCCGCGCTGTCCGAACCGGACTGCACCTTCAGCTGCTTGACCGCGCCGCTCGGCGTGATCAGGTCGACCACGACGTCGCCCCGGTAGGTGTGCTTGATGTGCACCTCGACGGTGGCCGACGTGCCGGCCTTGCCCGCGCAGTCCGTCACCGAGATCGGGCTGGACGCGGTGCCCAGGTCCGGCACGGCCACGTCGGTCGCGTTGGTCTTGGCCGCGCAGCCGCCGGGCGGCGGGGTGGTCGAGCCGACCAGGCGCAGCAGCTTGTTCGGCGAGCCGGTGCCCGCGTTGCCGACCACGCCGTTCGTCGCGCCGTTGACCAGGGCGTCGCGCACCTGCGCCGGCGTGGCGGTCGGGTTCGCGGCCAGGTAGACGGCCGCCGCGCCGACCACGTGCGGCGTCGCCATGGACGTGCCGCTGATGGTGTTGGTGGCGGTGTCGTTGGTGTACCAAGCCGACGTGATGGACGAGCCCGGCGCGAAGATGTCCAGGCAGGTGCCGATGTTGGAGAACGACGACCGGGCGTCGGTGTTGGTCGTGGAGCCGACCGTGATGCCCTCCAGGGTGCGCGCCGGCGTCACGTTGCACGCGTTCGCGCCGTTCTCGTTGCCCGCCGCGAGGCCGTAGGTCACGCCCGACGCGATGGAGTTGCGCACGGCCTGGTCGACCGTGGCGTCCGCGCCGCCGCCGAGCGACATGTTCGCGACCGCCGGCTTGACCGCGTTCGCCGTCACCCAGTCGATGCCCGCGATGACGCCCGCGTACGTGCCGGAGCCCGCGCAGTTCAGCACCCGGACGCCGACCAGCTTGGCCTTCTTCGCCACGCCGTACTTCGTGCCGCCGACGGTGCCCGCGACGTGCGTGCCGTGGCCGTTGCAGTCGGTGGCGTCGGCGTCGTTGTCGACGGTGTCGCGACCGGACACGGCGCGGCCGCCGAAGTCGCTGTGCGAGAACCGGATGCCCGTGTCGATGATGTAGGCGGTGACGCCCTCACCCTCGTTCGGGTAGGTGTAGGAGTTGTCCAGCGGCAGCGCGGCCTGGTCGATCCGGTCCAGGCCCCACGACGGGGTCGGCGCCTGCGTGGCGGAGATCTTCACCTCGCCGTCCTGCTGCACGTAGGACACCGACGGGTCGGCGGCCAGCCTGCGGGCCTGCAGCTCGGTCATGGTGGCCGAGAAGCCGCGCAGCGCGTTCGTGTACGTGTGCTTGACGTTCGCCCGGTACTTGTCGCTCAACGTGGCGACGCTGCTCGTGCTCGCGTCCTTCAGCACGACGATGTAGCTGTCCTTGACCGCGTTGGGCGCGGCGAGCCCGATGATCTCGCCCTCCGCGGCGGCGGAGGTGAAGGTGGTCAGTGCGGCCGTGACCGCGAACGCCGTGCCCGTGGCCAGCCCGACACCGGCCAACCGTTTCGTCCAGGACGCGCGAACGTCTCCCATGGCAGGGGGTCTCCTCTTCGCAGGGTGGGTGTCCGGTCGGCGTCGCCCCCGAGACCGAACGGACACGGTGAGTCGTTCCTAGTTCGCCTTGCGGGTGGGGCGCAAGAATTTGCCCGGAATAACCGACGAACGGCTCGTACACAGTTTTATTCGTGCTGTGAACGAATCGTTGCGGTGGGTGACTGGACCCCGGACAGAAAACATGCCCCCGGGCAATCGCCCAGGGGCACGCGAGGTGGCGCGAGGGTCAGTCGCCGCGCCGGACCGCACCGAGGATCTGCTGCTCACCGGGGGTGGTGACCAGCCGCAACGGCCGCCAGAGGTTGGTGCCGAGCGCGATCACCTGGTCGTCCTTGAGCGTGGTGAGCTGGTGCGCCATCTGCGGCGGCAGCCGCCAGATCTGGGACGCCAACTGGGCCTGCCCGACCGGCAGCCGTTGCAGCAGCACGAGGTCCGCGGAATTCGCGGTGGTCGCCGCCTGGGGGTGCAAATACGGCAGGACGTACATCGTGGTCTGCCACGGCGAGCGCGGCGGGAACAACTCCTGCGGCACGTGGCCGCCGTCGTGCACGACGAGCAGCGGGCTGTCCTCCGACGGGCGCGGCAGCTCCACCGGGCTCAGCCTGCGCAGCTGCACCAGCGGCGAGGGACGGCCGTCCGCGCCCGCGCCCGCCGCGCGCACCACCGGCTGCCAGGCCGCCGGGCGGCCCGTCGCGATGGTGATCCACGCGCCGGTCGCCATCGCCCGCAACGCGATCTGCCGCGCCAGGTACAGCCCGCCGACCACGACCATGCGCGTCGGCGCGGACCGCAGCACCGAGATCGTCAGCGGCTCGCCCTGCAACCCGGAGCCGAGCACCATGCCGCCGCGGTCGCCCGACGGGCTCACCACGTCCAGCATCTGCGGCGACACCAGGAACTCCGGCGCCACGCCCTTGCTCTGCGAGTCCAGCAAGCGGGAGTTGCTCACGCCACACCTCCGAGCGGCAGCGTCGCGGCCAGCCCGGCGACCTGCAGGCCGTTCAACGGGGTCAGCGTGATGTCGAGCTTGTCGGCCAGCGCCTTGAGCCGGTCGTCGGCGCGGTTCAGCTCGGTCGGCGTCCGCGCGCTCACCCGCACCATGCCGCGCAGGCCGACCTGGCCCTGCTCGCTGCTCGGCGAGATCGTCATGGACAGCGTCGAGGACAGGGCCCGCACGCCGGTCAGCGCGTTCAGGTTGTTGCGCATGCCCTTGGACGGCCAGCCGGTGATCGCGTAGCTGGCGTGGCCGACGCCACCCGCCGTCACACCGGACCACTTCTCCCGCAACGACACCGAGTTGTTCGACCCGGCCACCGAGGTCAGCTCGGCCGCCGAGATGCCCGCCCGGATCAGCTCGTCGGGGTCCAGTGGCCGGATCGACACACCCGTCGACTCCAACGCGTTGCGCACGCGGGACAGCGCGCCGATCAACGCCCGGTGCGCGCCGACGACGCCGCCGCCGCGTTCCCGGATCGCCGCCGCGCACCGCCGCGGGTCGAGCCGCACCGCGATCCACGTGGTCCGCCGGGCCGCCGCGGGCAGCGGGCCGAGCACCTCCATGTACGAGTTGAGCGCGGGCGAGTTCGTCGGCAGCGCCGCGCTGCCCGGGTAGCAGTGCCAGATCACCGAGATCGCGTCGAGCACCACACCGCGGTCCTCCAACGTCGGCGCGAGCGCGCCCAGCGGCAACGACGGCGCGCTGCCCACCGCGGTGATCAGCCCCGGCGCCGGGTCGACCAGCAGCACGGCGGTCCACGCGCCCTGGTGCCAGGCCATGCCGAGCGGACGGCGCTCGTGGTCGACACCCCGGGCCACCACCAGGTCCGGCACCGCGAGGCGCAGCAACGCCACCCGCGGGTCGTCCGGGCCGATGACCGAGGACTCCTCCTCCGACGGCGGCTTCATCTCCACCGGGCCGGTGCGCTTGGCCGTGCGGCCGTGCGAGCGGAAGCTGTAGCGCACGACCAGGCCGATCCACTGGGTCAGCCAGCGACCCCGCGACCTGGTGAACGCGATGATCAACGCGATCAGCACGATGCCGCCCGCGACGTACATCGGCACGGGCGCGACCTCGTCGCCGGTGGCGCCGACGGCCAGCAGGATCAGGCCGACGGCGACGCCGACCTCGAGCACAACCAGGTTGGCGACCGGCAGGGAGCCCAGGCTCGCGCCCGCCGTGCGGCGGCGCGCCCGGAGCAGTGCGGCGCGCACGGCGCCGCCCGCTGCCTGCGCGCGCGCCATGGCGGGGTTGGGCTGGCCCGGATGTGGGGTGGTCACGGACATCCGCTCTGGTTCTCTTTCCGTCGGCGTGCGCCGGGTGGGACCGACCGGGTCTGACCAACCCGCACACGGACCACCCGCCGTCCGGCTATCGTGCAGACCGTACCGCGACTGGGAGAGCAGCGAGCCGAGAATGGCATCAACACCCACCACCAAGTCACAGGTCCAGGCCTACCGCTTCGTGCTGCGCAGGATGCAGTCCGCCCTAGTGCGCAGGGACGCGGTGATGCTGCACGACCCGATGCGCACGCACTCGCGTGCCACCGCGGTGGGCGTCCTGCTCGGCGTCATCGGACTGCTCGGCTTCCTCATCTTCGGCTTCTTCTCGCCGGACCCGCAGGTCGACGACCAGACGCAGATCGCCATCTCCAAGGAGACGGGCCAGGTCTACGTCGTGCACACGGTCGGCGTGAACAAGACGCTGATCCCGATGACGAACCTCGCGTCCGCGCGGCTGTTGCTGCTGCAGCGATCCAACCCGGACACGGGCCAGGCGGCGGTCGCGGGCGGTGACGCGGCGGCGGGTCAGGTGAACGCCGGGCCGCAGGTCGCGGGCGGCGAACCGAAGCTGGTCAGCGAGAAGGCCCTGGCGAAGCTGCCCAAGGGCCGGTTGACCGGCATCCCCGACGGGCCGGACGTGCTGCCCAAGCCCGCCGACCGGATCGGGTCGGACTGGTCGGTCTGCGACACGTTGACGTTGGACGAGTCGCTGAACGACCCGTCGGCGCCGGGCAAGTTCACCACCACCGTCCTCGCGGGGTACAGCGGCGGCGGCGAGCTGCTCGACGACAACCGCGCCCTGCTGGTGCGCGCGGGCACCGACGACAAGCAGGCGTACCTGATCTACAAGGCGCCGGTGAACTCCAAGATCACCTCGACGTCCACCGTGCGCGCCAAGGTCGACCTCACCAACGCCGAGGTCCGCACCGCGCTGAACCTGAGCCAGAAGAAGCCGCGCGCGATCAGCACCGGCCTGCTCAACGCGATCCCCGAGGCGAAGCCGCTGGTGGCGCCCGACATCCCGGGCCGCGGCCAGAACGTGACCTACGTCCAGGGCGAGAACCTGAAGATCGGCGCCGTGATCGAGGTCCGCCGCTCCGGCGCGGACTCCGAGTTCCACGTGGCGCTCAAGGACGGCCTGCAGAAGATCAGCCGGGCCGCGGCCGACCTGCTGCGCGCGGCCTACGCGCAGGGCGCCGAGCCGAAGCTGGTGGACATCGCGCGGACCAACAGCGCGCCGACCGTCGAGCAGCTCGACTTCGCCGACTACCCGCCGGACGTGCCCGAGGTCCTGGACCCGAACCAGAACAACCGGGTGATCTGCCTCGGCTGGCAGGCGCAGAACGTGACCTCGGACAACAAGTCCCAGCACACCAAGGTGACCTTCGCGCCGTC
The DNA here is from genome assembly GCF_055603705.1 of Actinosynnema sp. NPDC037264. Taxonomy (NCBI): domain Bacteria; kingdom Bacillati; phylum Actinomycetota; class Actinomycetes; order Pseudonocardiales; family Pseudonocardiaceae; genus Actinosynnema; species Actinosynnema sp. NPDC037264. The sequence goes on from NZ_JBVJVK010000123.1 coordinate 5,401, forward strand.
GCTGCCGATCCCGTCGAACGTGGTGCCGGTGGAGATCAACCAGGTCGGCGCGACCCGCGAGGTCGTGAGCCAGTTCGTGATGGCGCCGGGCAAGTCGGCCGTGGTGCGCAGCGCGACGTCCACCCAGGACTTCGACAGCGGCCCGATCCACCTGGTCACCGGCCGCGGTGTGAAGTACGGCATCCCGGACGTCACCACCAGCGGCGCGCTCGGCCTGGGCGTGGACGGGTTCGCGCCCGGTCCGGAGTCGATCCTGCGGCTGCTGCCCAACGGGCCGCAGCTCAACCGCAACGACGCCTCGCGCAGCTGGGACGCGATCCAGGTGCCGAAGGACAACGGCCTGCTGCCCGAGGAGAAGGCCAAGAAGCAGGGCGGCTGAGCCCGTAATGCTGAGCCCTTTGGGGGAACCGGCGTGGGCCGGTTCCCGTCAGAGGGTGCAGGAGGTGTCCGGGTGAACGAGGTCACACGCGGGCCGGCGGGCGGGCGGCAGGTTTCGGTCGACCCGCGCTGGCTGGAGCTGTACGCGAAGCGCGTCGAAGAGGCGGCCGAGGAGCTGACCCGCGCGCGGTCCGAGCTGCGGGAGGCGCCGATGCGCCCCCAGAGCTTCGGCGAGCTGGGGCGGACGCTGCGCAGCGCGGAGGCGTACGGCCGGGCCGCCGGGCTGCTCAACCAGCAGCTCGACCGGGCGTGCGAGGTGCTGACGTCGGCGGCGAAGGGCCTGCACGACGTGGCCGAGCACTACGGCGCCCAGGACGACGACGCGGTGGCGTTGATCAAGGCGGTCGACCGGCGGGCGGGGTTGGGCTGATGCGGGGCAAGGACGGCAAGCAGATCGCCGCCGAGGTCGGGCCGGAGCTGGACTACCTGTCGGGGATCAGCAGGCGGCTCGGCGTGCGCGACCTCGTGGCGGACTACTTCGCGCCCGTGCTGGGCGACTGGAACGACCTGAACGAGGAGGCCGAGCGCTGGCGCAAGGCCGGGCTCGTCGCCGAGCACGTGACGCGCGACCTGACCAAGCCGCTGGGCAAGCTGGACTCGGCGTGGCAGGGCAAGGACGCGGACGCGTTCGTGGACCACATGCAGAAGGTCGGCCTGGCCGGGCACGACATGTCCGACGCGATGCACGCGATGGGCGAGGCGCTGGACCAGACCGCCGAGGGCATCCGCGGGATCGTGGAGGACATGTCCCGGGTGTTCGCCGAGGCGGCCGACGCGGTGTCCGGCGCGGCGGCGTTGCCGGTGGACGGCGACCGCCGCGTGGTGGAGGCGCTGGACGAGCTGCACGACCCGGCGAAGGAGCTGCACGAGTCGGTGCGGGACGTGCTGGAGGCGTTCCTGCGGCTGTGCGACGGCGTGTCCGGTTCGGACGATTTCGCCGACGTGAAGATGGAGCACAAGTACCCGGAGCAGAACTGGTCGTTCACCGCGCCCGCGAAGCCGGTGGCGCCGGAGCCGCCGGCCGCACCGCCCGCCGAGACGAAGCCGGCCGCGTCCGGCGGTGGGTCCGGTGGCGGCGTGCCGGGTGGCGGCGGTGGTGGCGTGCCCGGTGGCGGCGGCGGTGTGCCCGGTGGTGGTGCGATCCCCGGCGGTGAGTCGCCGGAGCGGATGCAGCCGGGTGGGTCGACGGGTGTGTCCGAGCCGCGCCCCACGGAGGCCGGCCCGCGTCCGGCGGCCGCCGCGGCGGCGGGTGGTCCGTCCGGTCCGGCGACGGGCGGCGCGGGGATGATGGGCGGCGGGATGATGGGCGGCATGGGCGCCGGCGGGCAGCAGGGCGGCGACAAGGAGCACAAGTCGAAGGTCCAGCTGGCCGGCTCGACCGAGCAGGTCTTCGGCAAGCCCAAGAAGTCCGCCCCGCCGGTGCTCGGCGAGTCTTAATGACCCGTGTCAAGTGGCTGTGGGCGCTGGTGTGGCGGAACTTGTCGTTGTGAACGGCCGGTTGTCGCGCAACAGTGCCCAC
>NZ_JBVJVK010000124.1:0-6986 GCF_055603705.1 Actinosynnema sp. NPDC037264
GTGTGCCGATGGGATGCGTCAGACACATCCACTCCGCCCGGAGGTCCTCCCGTCTTCAACCCGACACGCCGTCAACAACCTGATTAGCCACTACATCTAGCGCCGTAGTATCGGTGGTGAAAATCCATACCACGTGGGAGGCGCCGTGACGGCAGGAGTGCGGGGCGAACACGTGCACTCCCCGGAACGCCGGGTGCCACCACCGGCGCCGCGGCAGCCGACCCGGACCCTGTCCGCGGCCGGCGAGCTGCTGCGGGCGCTCGCCGCGCCGGTGCGGATCGCGATCGTGCTGCAACTGCGCGAGGCGGACCGGTGCGTGCACGAGTTGGTCGAGGCGCTGGGCGTGGCCCAGCCGCTGATCAGCCAGCACCTGCGGGTGCTCAAGGCCGCGGGCGTGGTGCACGGCGAGCGGCACGGCCGCGAGGTCGTCTACCGGCTCGTCGACGAGCACCTCGCGCACATCGTGGTAGACGCGGTGACCCATGTGGACGAGGGGCCGCCGCGTGGTATCAACCAGACCGACCGGACCCCCCGGACGGAGGAGATGTGACCACTAGCGAGCGCCCGACCACCGCGGTGCCCGGGCTGCGCTCGACCAAGCAGCGCACCGCCGTGTCCAAGCTGCTCGACTCGCTGGGCGAGTTCCGCTCGGCCCAGGAGCTGCACGAGGAGCTGCGCAAGCGCGGCGAGGGCATCGGCCTGACCACGGTCTACCGCACGTTGCAGTCGCTGGCCGACGCCGGCGAGGTCGACGTGCTGCGCACCGACTCCGGTGAGGCGATCTACCGCCGCTGCTCCCAGCACCACCATCACCACCTGGTGTGCCGCGGGTGCGGCCGCACGGTGGAGGTCGAGGGCCCGGCGGTGGAGAAGTGGGCCGACCGGATCGCGGCGGAGAACGGGTTCGTCGAGGTCAGCCACACCGTGGAGATCTTCGGCACGTGCCGCGACTGCTGCGACGGCGGCCGAGCCGAGGCCCGGCACTCCTAGCCCGGGCCTCGTGGCTCAGCCCTCGTAGGTGTCCTCGGGCGCGGTGATCGGCACGACCTGCGACACCGTGAACGTCGGCACGAACGCGCTCTCCTTGGTCGCCGAGCCGGGCACCACCCGGCCGGTGGCCTCGACCCACTGGTCGGTCGGCAGCGCGGCGAAGTCCTGACCGACCATCTTCGCCTTGACCGGCGAGGCGTCGGCGGCGCAGCACGAGATCGTCAGCCGGGCGATGAACACGTCGGCGTCCTTGCGCACCACGAACCCGGTGAGCTTGACCGTGCGGTCGTCCAGCGAGCCGGAGTCGTCCCACGCGGTGCGGGTGACGAACCCGCCGATGGTGAGCGGCACGACCTCGTCGGACGGCAGCGGGGCGAACCCGCTCGACGCCTTGGCCTCCTGGGCGGCGTTGCGGTCGGACCGGTTGACCGTGTCCGCGCCCAGCGCCGGCGGGCTGATCAGGAACACCGCGAGCACCGGCAGCAGCAGCATCCACGGGCTGCGCGACGAGCCGTGCTCGTGCCCGGCGTGCTCGACCCCGCTGGGCTCCGCCTGACCTGCCCGGGACTGCCCGGCGCGGATGTCACGGGCGATCGACACCAGGGCCAGCACCACCATGACGCCGCCGGTCACGACCAGCCACGGCTGCAACGACTCCTTGACGTACCGCAGGTACGTGCCGGTCAGCGCGAGCTTGAGCAGCGCGCCGCCGAGCAGGACCAGCAGGATGTTCTGCGTCTCACGCCTCATGGGTCCCCACGCCTCCTCGGTTCTCCCGCCTCACAGGAACACCACTCCCGCCGCCAGGGCCGACGCGATCGCGACCAGGAACGTGGCCGGTGCGAAGCGCGCCGCGAAGGACTTGCCGAACGCGCCCGCCTGCAGCGCGATGAGCTTGACGTCGACCGCCGGGCCGACCACCAGGAACACCAGCCGGGGCAGCAGCGGCAGCGCCGACATCGAGGCCGCCACGAACGCGTCCGCCTCGCTGCACAGCGCCAGCACCACGGCCAGCAGCGACAGCACCACGACGGCCAGCACGATCTGACCGCCCAACGTCTCCAGCCACGCCTGCGGCACGAGGACGTTGAACGCCGCCGCGAACACGCCGCCGAGCACCAGGAACCCGCCCGCGTCGACCAGGTCGTGCCGCGCGGTCTCGGCGAACACCAGCCAGCGGGACGACCCGTCGTGGTCGGGCAGGCGGCGCAACGCGCGTTCGGCGATCCACTCGGCCTTGCCGAACCGGGTCCACAGCCAGCCCATGACCACGGCGGTGAGCAGCGCGCCGACGAACCGCGCGGGCACCATCATCGGCGCGTTGGGGAACGCCACGGCCGTGGACACGAGCACGATCGGGTTCACCGCGGGCGCCGCGAGCAGGAACGTCAGCGCCACGGCGGGCGCCACGCCCTGCTGCATCAGGCGGCGGGACACGGGCACGGCCGCGCACTCGCAGCCGGGCAGGGCCACCCCGGCGACACCGGCGACGGGCACGGCCAGCGCGGTTCTCGTCGGCAGCGCCCGGCGCAGCACGGTGGCCGGGATGAACGCCGCGATCGCACCGCTGATCAGCACGCCGAGGACGAGGAACGGCAGCGCCTGCACGCACACCGCGACGAACACCGTCGACGCCGTGCGCAGCACCGGCACGTCGAGCACGCCGACCAGCCAGTCCTGCAACAGCAGCGCCGCCACGAGCAGCACGCAGAGCACTTCCAGCGAAGTGATCTTCCAGCGCGGCGGCGGACGGCGCGGCCCCGCGCCCCGGATCTCGCCAGTGATTGTCACTTTCGAGATGATGCCAGAACCACCGCCGACGGCTCACCGACCTACGTCGGGTCTTCAGCCGACGGCCACGTGACCGTCACGGGCGGTAGGTTCGGGGCGTGGACTGGCACGGGTGGCACGCCGACTACGACCGCCCGGACTCCGCGCTCGCGCGGCGGCTGCGGGCCGTCCAAACACAGGTCAGGGCCGCGTTGGACGACAGCCCGCCGGGGCCGCTGCGGGTGCTCTGCCTGTGCGCGGGCCAGGGGCGCGACCTGCTGGAGGTGCTCGCCGACCACCCCCGGCGGCACGACGTCCGCGCGCGCCTGGTGGAGTTGGACCCGCGGAACGCGGCGGTCGCCGAGGCGACGGCCCGGGCGGCCGGCCTGACCGGGGTTGAGGTGCGGACGGCCGACGCCTCGCTCACCGACCACTACCGCGACCTCGCACCGGCGGACCTCGTGCTGGTCTGCGGCGTGTTCGGCAACATCACCGACGAGGACATCGAGCGGACCGTCGAGCACTGCACCCAGCTGTGCCGGACGGGCGGCACGGTCATCTGGACCCGCCACCGCGGCGCGCCGGACCGCGTGCCGCTGATCTGCGAGTGGTTCGAGGAGCGCGGCTTCGCCCGCCGTTGGCTGTCCGACCCGGACGCGGGCTTCGGCGTCGGCGCCCACCGCTTCCACGCCGAACCGCAACCGCTGGCCGCGGGCGTGCGGATGTTCACGTTTATCGGGTACGAGGTCCTCGAGAAGGACGCCCAGCGGTAGACGTAGGAGAACCGCCGGGGCACCGTCAACGGTCCCCCGAACCCCGGTACGGCCGTGCCCGACCGTACCGAGGTGGCCACCCGGCGTTACTCGGAGTCCTCTTCCTCGTCACGCAGCTCGGCGATCGTCGCCAGCACGTCCACCGCCTCCGTGACCGGGAGCAGCGGCTCGACCACGGCGGTCACGCCGCGGCTCGCGGCCAGCACCTCCTCGGCCAGCCGCACGGCGTCGTCACGCTCGTAGGGCCCGCACACGAACGAGGCCCACTCCTCCCCCGCCGACGCCTCGAACGTGATGGCCCACGGCAGGCCCTCCACGTCCGTCTCGTCGTCGGGCTCGTACACGATCACCCCGGCCATCAGGCACCGTCCCCGGTTCCGGCCAGCAGCTCGTTGCGCAGCTGCGAGGCAGTGGACACGACCAGCATCAGCAGCGTGCTCAACGGCTCCGGCTTGAGCCCTTCGGCCGGGAACGCGTAGCGCAACGTCACGTCCATCCCGCGCTCGGTGTTCACCACGCCGAGCGTGCCGAACAGGCCCTGACCGGCGCGTTCCGCGGCGGACACGGCCAGGCTGGGGTCGTTCGGCAGGTCCCACGCCACCACGCAGGTCAGGCTGAGCACGGTCAGGCCGTCGGCCAGCCGCATCGCCTGCACCGCGCACGGCACCTCGGCGTGCTGGAAGCTCAGCGCGCCGTCGTCGTCGACGTGCACCTCGTGGAACATCTCCAACGCCTCGCGGGCCGCGGTGAGCAGCTCCGCGGTCACCTTGGCGTCCTCGTCGGTCACTTAAGAATCCTCCACGTCGGGCTTGTCCACGGCGCCTCCGAAGCGCCGGTCGCGCATGGCGTACGCCTCGCAGGCGCGCCACAGGTCGAGCCGGTCGAAGTCCGGCCACAGGATGTCCTGGAACACCAGCTCCGCGTACGCCGACTGCCACAGCAGGAAGTTCGACGTGCGCTGCTCGCCGGACGGCCGGATGAACAGGTCCACGTCCGGCATGTCGGGCTGGTACATGTGCTTGGCGAGGGTCCGCTCGTCGACCTTCTCCGGGTTGATCTTGCCCGCCGCGGCCAGCCGGGCGATCTCCCGCGCCGCGTCGCCGACCTCGGCCCGCCCGCCGTAGTTGATGCACATCGCCAGGTTCAGCACGTCGTTGTCCTTCGTGCGCTCCTCGGCGACCTCGAGCTCCTTGATGACGCTGCGCCACAGCCTTGGCCGTCGGCCCGCCCACCGCACCCGCACGCCGAGCTCGTCCAGCTCGTCGGTGCGGTGGTGGATCACGTCGCGGCTGAAGCCCATGAGGAAGCGGACCTCCTCCGGGCTGCGCCGCCAGTTCTCGGTGGAGAACGCGTACAGCGACAGCCACTTCACGCCCATCTCGATCGCGCCCTTGGCCGCCTCCACCACGACGGCCTCGCCGCGCTTGTGCCCCTCGATCCGGGACAGGCCGCGCTGGTTGGCCCAGCGGCCGTTGCCGTCCATCACGATCGCGATGTGCCTGGGCACGAGGTCCGCGGGCAGCACCGGCGGCGTGGCGCCGGTGGGGTGCGGTTCCGGGGGTCGGGGAACGCGCTGGACGCGCTCAACCCGCCGTCGGCGGAGCATGGCTGTCCTCTCAGGGGGTGTGCTGCGGAGGGGTTTCTCGTGCGGCAGGCGACTCTAACCGTCGGTCGCCTGCGCCTTTCTCTCGACCAACGGCAGCGACCGCAACTGGCGCTCCAGGTGCCACTGAAGGTGCGCGGCGACCAGGCCGCTCGCGTCGCGGCGGGCGACGGCGGGAATGCCGTCCACCTCGTCCCACCGGCCGTGCAGCAGCGCCGCGAGCAGGCGCAACGTGTCGGTCGACGGCGTGGCGCTGCCCGGCGGACGGCACCGCGGGCACACCATGCCGCCCGCGTGCACGTTGAACGCCTTGTGCGGGCCGGGGTCGGCGCAGCGGGCGCACTCGTCGACCGCCGGCGCCCAGCCCGCGAACGCCATCGCGCGCATCAGGTAGGCGTCGAGGATGAGCGAGGCGTCCCGCTCCTTGGCCGCCAGCGCCCGCAACGCGCCCGCGACCAGCAGGTACAGCCGCAGGACGGGTTCGCCCTCCTCGGAGGTGAGCCGGTCGGCGGTCTCCAGCACCGCGCACCCCGCCGTGTAGCGCTGGTAGTCGTCCACCAGCACCACGCCGAACGCGTCCAGCGTCTCCACCTGCGTGATCACGTCCAGCGACCGGCCCGGGTAGAACTGCACGTCGACGTGCCCGAACGGCTCCAGCCGCGCGCCGAACCGCGACGACGTGCGGCGCACGCCCTTGGCCACCGCGCGCAGCTTGCCGTGCCTCTGGGTGAGCAGCGTGATGATCCGGTCGGCCTCGCCGAGCTTCTGCACCCGCAGGACCACACCGGTGTCGCGGTAGAGGTTCGCCACCTTCGCCAGTCCCTAGAAACCCAGTCTGCGCAGCTGCTTCGGGTCGCGCTGCCAGTCCTTGGCGATCTTGATGTGCAGGTCGAGGTACACGCGGGTGCCGAGCAGCTTCTCGATGTGCTTGCGGGAGGTGATGCCGACCTGTTTGAGGCGCTCGCCCCGGTGGCCCAGGATGATCGCCTTCTGGCTCGGCCGCTCCACGAACACGTTGGCGTGGATGTCCACCAGGTCGTCGCGCCCCTCGCGGGGCAGCATCTCCTCGACCACCACCGCGATCGAGTGCGGCAGCTCGTCGCGCACGCCCTCCAGCGCGGCCTCCCGGATCAGCTCGGCGACCAGGGTCAGCTCCGGCTCGTCGGTCAGCTCGCCGTCCGGGTACAGCGCCGGTCCCTCGGGGAGCTTGCCCAGCACCAGGTCGGCCAGGGCGTCGACCTGGTAGCCGTTCACCGCGGACACCGGGATCAGGTCGGCGAAGTCCATCACCTTCTGCAGCGCGAGCAGCTGCTCGGCCACCTGCTGCTGGCCGACCAGGTCGGTCTTGGTGACGATGCCGATGACCGGGGTGCGCTTGGCGATCTTCTCCAGCTCGGCGGCGATGAACTTGTCGCCGGGGCCGACCTTCTGGTCCGCGGGCACGCAGAACCCGACCACGTCCACCTCGCTCCACGTCTCCCGCACCAGGTCGTTGAGGCGCTGGCCGAGGAGCGTGCGGGGGCGGTGCAGGCCGGGGGTGTCCACGAGGACCAGCTGGCCGTCCTCGCGGTGCACGATGCCCCGGATGGTGTGCCGGGTGGTCTGCGGTTTGCTCGACGTGATCGCGACCTTGGTCCCGACCAGCGCGTTGGTCAACGTCGACTTGCCTGCGTTGGGGCGGCCGACGAAGCACGCGAACCCGGAACGGTAGCCATCCATCCGTCCATTGTCCCCGCACCCGTCGGCCGCGCCGCGTCAGCCCTCCATAAGCTCTTGATCGTCCGGGACACGATGTTCCGGACGCCCGGGTTGGTGGGGTGTGGCAATCAGTCCTCTGCCGTTGGATGGCT
>NZ_JBVJVK010000125.1:0-5951 GCF_055603705.1 Actinosynnema sp. NPDC037264
GATCCACGGCGGCGACTCACCCCTCCTCACGACCGAACATGATCCACATCAGGCTGGCCCGCCGCCACCGCAGTGATCATTTTGTTAGGACCTCTAAGCGCGTTCCACCCGAGGACGGGCGCACGGACGGGCCGACCGCGCCCGGAGGAGGTCAGGATGTCAGCCACGGCCGATCGGACTTCGCGGCCGACCCGCCGCGACAACCTCGGCTCCCGTTGGCGGGCGCGAACAGCCCTGCTCGCCTGCGGGATCGCGGCCTCGTTGGTCTACGTGGCCGCCAACGTGCTCGGTGCTCTGCGGTGGGAGGGCTACAGCTCCACCTCTCAGGCCGTCAGTGAGCTGTCCGAGATCGGTGCTCCGTCGAGACCGCTCGTCGTGACGCTCCTGGTCGTGCACAGCGTGCTGGCGCTCGCTTTCGGAACGGGGGTGGTGGGATCAGCCGGCAGGAGTCGTGCCCTGCGCGTCGCGGGCCGACTGCTGGTCGGCATCGGAGTCGTCGACGTGGCAGCGGCGTTCTTCCCGATGCACCGACGGGAGGCAGCTGAAACGCCGACCGACACGGCGCACGTGATCCTCACCAGCGTGACCGTGCTGCTCATAGTGACGGCGATGGGGTTCGCGGCCGCGGCACTCGGCAAGACGTTCCGCCGCTACTCCGCCGCGACAATCCTGACGCTCCTAGTGTTCGGTGCACTGGCCGGCGCGCAGGGCCCTCGGATCGCCGTGGGCGAGCCAACCCCCTGGCTGGGGGTGTACGAGCGCATCAACATCGGCGGCTACCTGCTGTGGATGGCAGTGCTCGCCGTCGTCCTCATGCGCAACAACGACAGGCGCCGGACTCCGCCGGACCGATGACGACGCCACCCGAGAGCGGTCACCACGGCGAACCCGATGCCGAGCCGGCCCGCTGCGCGTCCAACAGCAGGGCGATCCCGGCCGAGCCGAAGAAGCCCGCCCGGGACGGGTCGAGCACCAGACCGGCCGGAGCCCGCTCGACCACCTCCAGCACCGCTGGTTCCACCTCGTGCCGGGTGGCCGCGTCGACCTCACCGACCAAGCGGACGACCCGGACACCGGGTGCCGGACCTGTCGTCACCGTGATCGACGGATCGGTGCCGGCATGGTTCTTCATGCGGTGCGCTCCGCGCCGTCACCGGTCAGTCGAGTCGGACTTCGGCCCAGACCGTCTTGCGGTGGGCATCGCAGTGGTGCCCCCAGTTGACCGCCAACCGGTTGACCACCAGCAGACCGCGTCCGTGCTCCAGCACACCGAGCCTGCCCAGGACGGGCAGGCGGCTCGGGCTGCCGTCGTCGACCTCGACCCGGACCAGGTCCCGGCCCGGTAGCCGGTGCAGCCGCAACCGCCGCGGCGCGAGGGCGTGCCGGTAGGCGTTGCCGATCAGTTGAGCCGCGACGACCTGGACGTCCACGAGCCGGTCACCGCCGACTCCGGCCACCATGCCCGCGACCAGTCCCAGCAGGTCGGCCGCAGGAGGACGTTCCTCTGGAAGGTCCAGGTCGACTTCGTCCCTGGAGAAATCGACAGTGCTCATGGTTCGTCCTCCGATGCCCTGTGGTCTCAAGGCGCACAGCACCCGGCACGTACCCGGCGCGTCGATCGGGCAAACCACGAACGAGCAGTTGACCCCGCCCCGAGGTCAAGGTGGAGCCTGGCCGCATGAGGAACAACGTGCGGGTGCCGCGGGTCTTGCGGCGAGCGGCGGTCGCGGCGATGGCGGTCGCGCTGGTGTCCGGGTCGACCGTGCCGCTGGTAGCCGGTGCGGCGGGGGCCGGTGCCGCCGCGGTGCGGGATCGTCCGGAGCTGCGGGAGGCCGTGCAGGCGTTCGTCGACATCGGTTTCGCCGGGATGCAGGCGCGCGTGGACGACGAACGAGGTGCGTGGGTCGGCAGTGCCGGGGTGCGCGAACTCGGAGGAACCGCGCCGCCGTCCACCAGCGGGAGGTTCCGGATCGGCAGCAACACCAAGACCTTCGTCGCCACCGCGGTGCTGCAACTGGTGGCCGAGGGCGAGGTCGGCCTGGACGCCCCCGCCGCCGACTACCTGCCCGGGTTCGGACTGGACCGGCGGATCACGGTCCGGATGCTGTTACAGCACACCAGCGGCGTGTTCAACCACACCGGCGACTACTACAACGGGAGGCTCCTGCCGGGACTGCCCTCGACGGGCCAGGAGTGGGTGGACAACCGGTTCCGCACCTACCAGCCCGAAGAACTGGCGCGGTTCGCGCTGGCCGAGCCGGCCCTGTTCGCGCCGGGGACGGACTGGAACTACTCCAACACCAACTACACGCTGGCCGCGCTGTTGATCGAGCACGTCACCGGCCGTTCGTACGCCGAGGAGACGCAGCGTCGGATCCTCCGGCCGCTCGGGCTGCGCGACACGGTGGTGCCGGGCACCAGGGCGGAGATCCCCGGCCCGCACGCCCACGGCTACTACCACTACCAGGACGACGGCCGGACGAAGACGGTCGACGTCACCCGGCAGAACCCCTCCCTGCTGTTCGGCGCCGGGGACATGATCTCGACCACCCGGGACCTCCACACGTTCTTCTCCGCCCTGCTGGGTGGCCGGCTCCTGCCGCACCACCTCCTGGCCGAGATGCGCACGCCGCACCCGAAGAGCGGCTTCGGCCTCGGGTTGCGCGCGCTGGAAACAGGTCCGAGCTGCGCGGGCACCCTCTACTTCCACAACGGCAGCACCATCGGCTACGGGACGTTGGTGTACGGCACCCCCGACGGCAGCAAGACCTTGACCGCTTCGATCACCACCGGAGACACCGACGTCGACCTGGTGGAGGACTACCCGAAGGCGTTGGACGACCTGCTCACCGAGGTGTTCTGCGGCACGCGGACCGCAGGCTGACGTCCGGCCAGGTCGGGGTGGCCGTGCGATCCGGGACCGGCGGGTTGACCTTGACCCGGGGTCAGGCTCGACACTCGTCGCATGGCTACCTCGACCACCCCGGCCACGTCGACCGGCGGCGTCACGATCGGTCAGGCGGCGGCGTTCGCCGGGGTCACGGTGAAGACCGTGCGGCACTACCACCAGCACGGGCTGCTCGCCGAACCACGACGCGACAGCTCGGGCTACCGGCGGTACGGGTCGGCGGACCTCGTGCGCCTGGTCCAGGTCCGAACGCTGGCCGCCGCCGGCGTGCCGCTCGCGGAAGTCGGGCCGCTGCTGGACGCCGACGTCGAGCGGTTCGCCGCCCGACTCGTCGACGTGGAGCGGAACCTCACCGAGCGGATCGACGACCTGGTCGCCCGCCGGGACCGGCTGCGGCGGCTCTCCGACGGGGACCGGCTCCTGCTGCCCGACCGCGCTCACGCGGTCCTGGACCGCCTGACCGAACTCGGCTACAGCCCCGACAACGTGACCAGCCAGCAGGAGGCCCTGGTGCTGGCCAGGGCGATGTCGCCGCAGCTGTTCGACCTCTTCCTGAACCACTTCGAACGCCGGCTCGCCGACCCCGCGTACGTCGACCTCACCAAGCGCGCCTGGGACGCCCGGTCCTGGGAGCCGGACGACCCCCGGGTCGACGAGCTGGCGGACGCGCTGGCCGACCACCTGCTGGGCAACCCCGAGCTGCTCGCGGTGCCACCGGGCTACCAGCCCGGGCCGGACGACGCCACCCGGTACCGGCTGATCGACCACCACCGCGAGGACCGGATGGCCTGGACGCGGCTGAACGCGCTCGTGGAAGCCAGGCTGCGCGCCGCGGGCGTGCCCATCCCCCACCGGTGACAGCGGCTCGGCGGCCGCTTCAGGGGCCGGTCACTTCGTCGATGACGCCCCGGTTGTCGGTCTGGAAGTCGCGGTCCTCGTACTGCCACGGGCTGCGGCGGCCCGTGTTGTACTCGTCGACCAGCGATTGCGCCACCTCGGCGAGGACGGCGTGCGACGCTTCGGGGAACACGGCGCGCCGCTCGCTGTCGATGCAGATCACCGCCGGGTAGTCGGTGCCGAGCGAGTGGAAGCGCAGCTTCGCCACCGGGATCGACACGCTGCTGGCCACGTGCACGAGGAGGTTGGCGACCTTCGCGCGGTCGAAGCCGTGCTGCACCGCCTCCTCGATGTAGGCATCGGGGTCCTGCGCGTACTCCACGTCGTAGTCGACGTGGTGCACCCGCTGGTCGTGCCAGGCCCGGGCGGCCGGGTTGAGGTGGGGCTGGCGGGCGGGGTCGAGGGTGAACCGGTGCCTGGCGTGCACGACGACACCGGTGTCGGTCACGTAGAGCTGCAGCCGCAGGCACTTGAACCGCTCGTGCACCGTGAACAGCAACACCCTGATCAACGGCACGTGCCGGTACGCCGCCCCGTCCACGAGGCGGTAGGAGGTGAGCAGGACCGTGCGTGCGGCGCTGTGGATGTCCGCCACCAGCTGGGCCACCAACCGCAGGTCCGTATCCCTCAAGGTGGTGAGGAACAGCTCGTGCTCCAACTCGTCCTTCATCGTCACCGCGGGCGGCGTCCGGGTCGACGTCATCGCCCGTACCAGCGAGCGCATGGCCTGGTCCCAGTTGTTCACCCGGGAGAAGTCGCCGTGGACGCGGTCGGCGAGGAAGGGCGGCACCTGGCAGTCGTCGATCCGGATCGGGATGACGCGTGGCCCGCGTCCTTCGAGCTCCAGGCTCAACGCCTGCAACAGCTCGTACTTGACCCAGCGCGAGCGCACGGAGTTCTCCGAGAGCACGGCGACGACCGCGGTGCTCCTGGCGATCTGGCCGCTGATCCGCTCCAGCAGCCCGTCACCGAAGTCGAGCTCGAGCTCGTCGATCCACGCGTCCACGCCCATGGCCTTCAGCAACGTGACGAGGGTGCGCACGAACGGTTTGTCCACCGAACTGTGGCTGAGGAACACGCCGGCGCTGTGGACGACCGGTGGCGGCTCCGACATGTGACCACTCTCCGACTTCACGACCGTTCGCGCCAAGGGTCGTCATCAACTCGTTGCCGCGACCGCGGTCGCACGCGTCTGCCGGTCACCGCGCCGGCCCTTCGCCGGTTCACAGCAGGGCTCGGGTCGCCGTGGTGACGTACACCGCGCCGATCGCCAGCACGCACGTACCGAACACCGCCTTGAGCAGCCGGTCGGGCAGCCGGGGCGAGAGCAGCGCTCCGACTTGGGCACCCACCAGGACACCCGACGCGCTGAACACCAGCACCTCGGGCCGGATGTTGCCCAGCGTGAGGTTCGTGGCGGTGATCAACCAGTCCGCCACGGCCTCCACCGCGATCGCCGTGGCGTTGGCGCGCTTCACGGACAGCCCGCCGGAGCGCTCCAGCAGCGGCTGGCTCAGCTCGGCGACGCCGGTGCCGGTGCAGGCGGAGAAGGCCCCCGCAACTCCGGCGACCCACCGCCGCCTGCCGAGCAGCCGCAGGTCGGCGTGCTCCGGCGCGCGGTGGGTGGAGCGCAGGCGCAGCAAGCGGTCCAGGGCGACGCCTCCCACGACCAGGCCCACGATGAGGCGCAGCACATCGCGGGACGCGTGGGCGAACACGAAGACACCCACCACGACCCCGAGCACCACCGGTGGCAGCAAGCGGACCACGGCGGGCAGGTCCACCTTGCGCATCAAGAGGTAGCGCGCGGTACCGCTGGACATCCCGATGGTTTCCGTGGCCACACCGGTGGCGATGGACTGGTGCACCGGCAGGCCGAGGACGAAGGCGAAGAACGGTTGGAACAGCACCGCGCCGGAGAACCCGGAGGCGTTGGCCACCACGGACACCGCCACGGCGAACGGAAGGACGTACCAGTACTCCCACCAGGAACTCACAGCCACCTCTCTGGTGGTGGACGTGGGGGGGGGGGGGGGGCGGCCCCCCCCCCCCCCCCCCCACACACGGTGCTGCGTTGGGAAACCCCCAAAAACCTGCCCTCCTTCCCAAAAACCACGCCCACCCCCCACCCGCCCCCCATCCTTGG
>NZ_JBVJVK010000126.1:0-5385 GCF_055603705.1 Actinosynnema sp. NPDC037264
GCGGGTGCGGCAGGCGATGGGCGAGCTGGTGGAGCGGGGCATCCGGTTCGCGGTGGACGACTTCGGCACCGGCTACTCGTCGCTGGCCAGGTTGAGGGACCTGCCGGCGCAGATCATCAAGGTCGACCGGCGGTTCGTGTCCGGGGTGGGCAACGACAGGTCGGACCTCGCGGTGGCGCGGGCGGTCGTCGACATGGCCGGGGCTCTCGGCCGCACGTGCGTGGCGGAAGGGGTGGAGACCGCGACCCAGTTCCACCTGCTGCGCGAACTGGGTGCGGACGCGTTCCAGGGCTGGCTGTTCTCCCGCCCGGTCCCGGCCGAGGACATCCGGAGCCTGCTGGCCATGAGTCCCCTGCACGTCCCTGCCGCGGACTGACCGACCGGACGAGCCGTGAAATCCGGCGACATCGGCGGCCTCGCCCGACAGGATGGCCGGCATGGACGAGGTCGAGGTCGTCGTCGCGCACAGCCAGCGGGCGACGTTGCGGGTCGGCGAGGTGTTCCTGAAGGTCGACGGCGACGCGGCGCACGCGGAGGTCGAGGTGCGGGCGATGGCGATGGCGCCGGTGCCGACCCCGGCGGTCCTCTGGCGCGAGCCGCCCGTGCTCGCGATCGCCGCCGTGCCCGGCAAGGCGCTCGGCGTCCTCGGCGAACCGTCGCCCGCGTCGCCGGCGGCGTGGGCCGCGGTCGGCGCCGCGGTCCGGGAGCTGCACGACGCGCCGTTGCCGCCGTGGCCGGGGCCCAGGCTCGAGGACGTGGCGGCGGAGCTCGACAGCGAGTGCGCGTGGCTGCTCGCCAACGCCGTGCTGCCCGCGGAGGTGATCCGGCGCAACCGCGAGATCGCCGAGGCCGCGCTCCGGCCGTGGGAACCGGCGTTCATCCACGGCGACCTGCAGATCACGCACGTGTTCGTCGACGGGGACGAGGTCACCGGCGTCATCGACTGGTCCGAGGCCGCCCCCGGCGACGCCATGTTCGACCTCGCCACCTTGACGCTCGGGCACGAGGAACGCCTGGACGACCTGCTGGCCGGCTACGGCGACGACGTGGACCGGGACGTGATCCGCGCCTGGTGGTCGTTGCGCAGCCTGACGGCGTCGCGCTGGCTGATCGAGCACGGCTTCGACCCGGACGCGCCGGGGTGCGAGTTCGACGTGCTCCGTGCCCGGATGCAGGAACCCTGATACCGCTCCGACGCGGGACTCGGAGATGTCCAGGTGTCGTCGATGCCTGCTAACCTCGAACCAGCGAGGGGAGTACTCCCAAGCAGCGGTGTCGCCTAAGGGTGTTCGCGCACCCCGGTGCCGTTGGTCGGTCCGTCCGGCGGAGGAGACCTCCAATCGATCAAGCACGTCTTGATCGGTTGGAGAGGCGCTCCCTCCAGCCGATCGGGCTGGAGGAGCTCATGCAGGCTCTGCGGGACTTCCTGGTCGAGGCGCTCAAGTCCGGCTACGGCAAGTCGGTCCTCGCCGTCGCGGCGTTGTGGATCACCAAGCCGGTGTGGTTGGCGCTCACGCGGGTCGTCGAGGAGTGGGTGCGCTCCGGCCCGGTCCGGCGACGGGTGACGCACGAGGGAAGAGCCATCGAACGAGCCCTCGGCGCCGAAACCAAGGAGCAGGGCGATCAAGCTCGCGAGGTCCTCAGACTCCTGTTGAGGGCTCCCGATCCCGAGCTGCCCGGGCCGGCCGCCGGCGAGACACCGGCAGGCGCGGACTCGGAGACCAGGACGCCGGCGAACGAGGATCCGGACCCCGGCGAAGGACGAGCGGGCGGCCCTTGACGGGAACGGGGTGTTCCGCCGTAGGGGGATGCGCCCGGTTCAGGTCCCGGGTGCACGTGATGGTTGCGACGCGTTGGGCGTGGCAGAGGACGTCGGCCCTGCCACTCGGCCGTCACGTCGGCGGGCCGCCAACCGCCGACGAAGCGGGTGTCAACGGCCCGTTACGCGCCCGTGTCCGACGACGGGGGCGGCAGCTCGCCCGAACCGCGCCGGACCAGCGTCGCCGGCACGACGGCGTGCGTCGGCGGCGACTGCTCGCCCCCGATGCGGGCGAAGATGAGCTCCGCGGCCCGGCGGCCGAGCGCCGGGACGTCCTGGCGCAGCACGGTGACGCCGGGTTCGAGCATGTCGGCCAGCGGGAAGTCGTCGAAGCCGATCAGGGCGACCGAGCGGTGCAGGTCGCGGTCGCGCAGGGCGCGCATCGCGCCGACGGTGACCAGGTTCTGCGCGGTGAACAGGGCGGTCGGCGGCTCGTCCAGGTCGAACAGGGTCGCGGCGGCGCTCTCGGCGGCGTCGGGACCGTGCAGGTCGGTGCGCACCAGCTCGTCGCGCAGCGTCAGGCCGGCGTGGGCGAGCCCTTCGAGGTAGCCGGTGTAGCGCTCCCGGCTGGTCCACAGCGTCTGCCGGTCACCCAGGAACGCGATGCGCCGGTGGCCCAGGCCCGCGAGCTGGAGCACGGCTTCGCGCGAGCTGTCGCGGTTGGTGGTGGTCACGCTGTCGGTGCCGTCGAACGTCGGCGGGCGGTCGACCAGCACCATGGGCGTGCCGCGCTCGCGCTCCTGCTGCAACGCGTCCTGGTGCCCGCCCACGGCCATGACCACGATGCCGTCGACGCGGCGGGTGGCCAGGGAGGTGAGCAGCTCGCGCTGGAGCTCCGGGTCGTCCTCGCTGCTGCCCGCCAGCACCAGCACGCCGTTCTGCCGCGCCCGGTCCTCGACCGCGCGCAGGAGGGCGGCGTCGAACGGGTTGGACAGGTCCTCGAACAGCACGCCGAGGGTCGCGCTGCGCCGGTCGGAGCGGCGCAGGCTGCTGGCGGTCAGGTTGGGGCGGTAGCCGAGGGTGCGCGCGGCGGCGCGGACCCGTTCGACCACGTCGGGGCCCGCGCCGGGCAGGTCGTTGATGACCCGCGACACGGTCTTCGTGCTGACCTTGGCGAGTGCGGCGACGTCCCTCATGGTCGGCTCGCGCCGTGCACCCCGTGAGTCCATGGACCTCTGCTCCATCCTGGGTAACGCTTGCGTAACGGCGGCTTGTCGCGGCTTGGAGCACGAAGCTAGCGTCAACGATGACTTAACAACAGTCCCCCTTCCTCCCCCGTCGCTCCAGTGAGGGTGGAAGCGCCGGACTTCTTGCTTTTGATCTCGCGTAACCAGGCCTGACGTGAACGCCCTCGTGTTCCGCTGCCGGTTACGTCAACGTTGACGTAGGAGGAGACATGACCGGACCGTCGCGGACGGGCGTCAGGCTCACGGCCCTGGTGTCGGCGTCGTTGCTGGCGCTGGTCACCGGGTGCGGGGACGGTGGCGACGCGGCCGGCGGCGGCACGCTCGTCGGGTTGGTGACCAAGACCGACACGAACCCGTTCTTCGTGAAGATGAAGGAGGGCGCCCAGCAGGCGGCCGGTGGGACGGGCGCGACGGTGCAGTCCTTCGCGGGCAAGCAGGACGGCGACAACCAGTCGCAGGTCGACGCGATCGAGAACCTGGTCGGCGCGGGCGCGAAGGGCATCCTGATCACGCCCAACGACTCCAAGGCGATCGTGCCCTCGGTGGACAAGGCCCGCCAGGCCGGGCTGCTGGTCATCGCCCTGGACACCCAGCTGGAGCCGGCCGACGCCGCCGACGCGACCTTCGCCACCGACAACTACCAAGCCGGCAAGCTCATCGGGCAGTGGGCCAAGGCGAAGTTCGAGTCCGAGGGCAAGCAGGCGAAGATCGCGCTGCTGGACCTCAACCCGAACCAGGTGTCCGTGGACGTGCAGCGCGACCAGGGCTTCCTGGAGGGCTTCGGCGTCGACGTGAAGGACAAGGGCCGCATCGGCGACGAGAGCGACCCGCGCATCGTGGGCCACGACGTGACCGACGGCGCGCCCGAGGGTGGTCGGACGGCGATGGAGAACCTGCTGCAGAAGGACCCGGGCGTCAACCTCGTCTACACGATCAACGAGCCCGCGGCGGCGGGCGCGTACGAGGCGTTGAAGGCGGCGGGCAAGGAGAAGGACGTCACCATCGTCTCGGTCGACGGCGGCTGCCCCGGCGTGCAGAACGTCAGGTCCGGCATCATCGGCGCCACCGCGCAGCAGTACCCGCTGAAGATGGCGCAGCTCGGCGTGGAGGCGATCGCGAAGTTCGCGAAGGACGGCACCAAGCCGCAGAACACGGCGGGCAAGGACTTCGTGGACACCGGCGTCACGCTCATCACCGACCAGCCCGCGTCCGGGGTCGAGTCGAAGGACTCCGCCTGGGGCCTGCAGAACTGCTGGGGCTGAGCCATGTCGACCACGCTGTCCGAAGAACGCACGCCGGGCGGTGACCAGGCCCGTCCGTCACCCCTGACCCGCCTCCAGCACCTGCTGCACGCGCAGGCCACCATCGGGCCCGCGGTGGTGCTGCTGGTCGCCGTGGTCGTGTTCGCCGTGCTGTCACCCCGGTTCCTCACGCCGGGCAACGTCTCCCTGATCCTGCAACAGGTCGCGGTCATCGGCACGCTCGCCGTCGGCCAGACCATCGTCATCCTCACCGCCGGCATCGACCTGTCCTGCGGCGCGGTCATGGTGCTGACGTCCATCGTCATGGCGAAGGTGGCGGCGGACACCGGGTTGCCGGGCCTGCCCGCGCTGCTGCTCGGCTTCGTCGTCGGCACGTTGTGCGGCCTGCTCAACGGCCTGCTGGTCACGCGGCTGAAGCTGCCCCCGTTCATCGTCACCCTCGGCACGCTCAACGTGTTCTTCGCGTTGAACCTCTGGTACTCCGAGAGCGCCACCATCCGCGGCGCCGACATGCCGTCGTTGCTGCTGTGGACCGGGCAGACGGTCAACCTCGGCGGCACCCGCGTCACCTACGGCTCGATCATGATGGTGGTGCTGGTGGCCGCGATGGCGTTCGCGCTGAAGAACACCGCGTGGGGTCGGCACGTCTACGCCACCGGCGACGACCTCGAAGCCTCCCGGCTGTCCGGCATCCGCACCGCCCGCGTGCTGCTCAGCGTGTACGCGATGGCGGGCCTGGTGTACGCGCTGGCGGCGTGGGTGCTGATCGGGCGGATCGCCTCGGCGAGCCCGCAGGCCGGGCAGATGGACAACCTCGACTCGATCACCGCGGTCGTGATCGGCGGCACCAGCCTGTTCGGCGGTCGGGGCGCGATCGTCGGTTCGCTGATCGGCGCGTTGATCGTCGGTGTGTTCCGCAACGGGCTGGCGCTGGCCGGGGTGGACGTGCTGTGGCAGACCCTGGCCGTCGGCGTGCTGATCATCGTGGCGGTGTCGCTGGACCAGTGGATCCGGAAGGTGAAGCCATGACACCCTCAGTGTCAACCTCAAGAATTAGATCAAGCGGCTGCGGCTTGGTCGGTGAGTCGTTGCGCGCCGCCGTGGAGTTCGGGGTCGT
>NZ_JBVJVK010000127.1:1765-3462 GCF_055603705.1 Actinosynnema sp. NPDC037264
GGGAGCGGTCGAAGGTGGGACTGGCGATTGGGACGAAGTCGTAACAAGGTAGCCGTACCGGAAGGTGCGGCTGGATCACCTCCTTTCTAAGGAGCATCTCTCATCCTGGCTTGCCAGGATGGAGGGCCATGCCGGCGGCGAATGATCGTCGGATGGTTGCTCAATGATGTGGATGCTGGCTATATACAGAATCTCGGGTTGTCGACGGTGTTAGTACTGTCCGTAAGGGCGTGGAAGGGATCGTCGAGGGTTCAAGTCTTCTGTTCGGTACGCTGTTGGGTCCTGAGAGAACACGCTTGTGTCTCTTTCAGCGAGAAACGACAGGACGGTCTCCGTCCGCGAACCGCTGGTCTTCGGGCCGGTAGGCGTGGGCAGTAGCGGGGCGGTGTCTGGTTGTTCTTTGAGAACTGCACAGTGGATGCGAGCATCTTTGTGGCAAGTTATTAAGGGCATACGGTGGATGCCTTGGCACCAGGAGCCGATGAAGGACGTAGGAGACTGCGAAAAGCCTTGGGGAGCTGTCAACCGAGCTGAGATCCAAGGGTGTCCGAATGGGGAAACCCGGCCCCAGTCATGTGGGGTCACCCACGCCTGAACACATAGGGCGTGTGGAGGGAACGCGGGGAAGTGAAACATCTCAGTACCCGCAGGAAGAGAAAACAACCGTGATTCCGTGAGTAGTGGCGAGCGAAAGCGGAAGAGGCTAAACCGTATTCGTGTGATACCCGGCAGGGGTTGCGTGTACGGGGTCGTGGGACCTGTCTGATCGTTCTGCCGGACGGTCGAGGAGTCATAAAACACTGTGGTTAGCGGAACGCGTCTGGAAAGCGTGGCCGTAGAGGGTGAAAGTCCCGTACGTGAAAACCCGGTGTCTCCTGACGGTGTTCCCAAGTAGCAGCGTACTCGTGAAATTCGCTGTGAATCTGGCGGGACCACCCGCTAAGCCTGAATACTCCCTGGTGACCGATAGCGGACTAGTACCGTGAGGGAAAGGTGAAAAGTACCCCGGGAGGGGAGTGAAATAGTACCTGAAACCGTGTGCCTACAATCCGTCGGAGCCTTTCGGGGTGACGGCGTGCCTTTTGAAGAATGAGCCTGCGAGTTAGTGCTGCGTGGCGAGGTTAACCCGTGTGGGGTAGCCGTAGCGAAAGCGAGTCCGAATAGGGCGTCAGAGTCGCGTGGTCTAGACCCGAAGCGGAGTGATCTAGCCATGGCCAGGGTGAAGCGTGGGTAAGACCGCGTGGAGGCCCGAACCCACCAGGGTTGAAAACCTGGGGGATGAGCTGTGGTTAGGGGTGAAAGGCCAATCAAACTCCGTGATAGCTGGTTCTCCCCGAAATGCATTTAGGTGCAGCGTCGTGTGTTTCGTGCCGGAGGTAGAGCACTGGATGGTCTAGGGGGCCCACAAGCTTACCGAAATCAACCAAACTCCGAATGCCGGTACGTGAGAGCGCGGCAGTGAGACTGCGGGGGATAAGCTTCGTAGTCGAGAGGGAAACAGCCCAGAACGCCGGCTAAGGCCCCTAAGTGTGTGCTAAGTGGGAAAGGATGTGGGGTCGCCCAGACAACCAGGAGGTTGGCTTAGAAGCAGCCACCCTTTAAAGAGTGCGTAATAGCTCACTGGTCAAGTGGTCCTGCGCCGACAATGTAGCGGGGCTCAAGCACACCGCCGAAGCCGTGTCATTTCAGTGTAATGC
>NZ_JBVJVK010000127.1:3558-5165 GCF_055603705.1 Actinosynnema sp. NPDC037264
CAGGCTGAGACGTGATGCATAGCCGATTGAGGCGAAGTAGAGTGATCCCATGCTGCCGAGAAAAGCCTCTAGTGAGTGTTCATGCGGCCCGTACCCCAAACCGACACAGGTGGTCAGGTAGAGAATACCGAGGCGATCGGGCGAACTGTGGTTAAGGAACTCGGCAAAATGCCCCCGTAACTTCGGGAGAAGGGGGGCCGAGGGATTTGAAGCCCCTTGCGGGCTAGGATTTTTCGGCCGCAGAGACCAGCGAGAAGCGACTGTTTACTAAAAACACAGGTCCGTGCGAAGTCGCAAGACGATGTATACGGACTGACGCCTGCCCGGTGCTGGAACGTTAAGGGGACCGGTTAGCTCTTCGGGGCGAAGCTGAGAACTTAAGCGCCAGTAAACGGCGGTGGTAACTATAACCATCCTAAGGTAGCGAAATTCCTTGTCGGGTAAGTTCCGACCTGCACGAATGGCGTAACGACTTCTCGACTGTCTCAACCACAGGCCCGGCGAAATTGCATTACGAGTAAAGATGCTCGTTACGCGCGGCAGGACGGAAAGACCCCGGGACCTTTACTATAGCTTGGTATTGGTGTTCGGTTCGGCTTGTGTAGGATAGGTGGGAGACTGTGAAGCTGTGACGCCAGTCATGGTGGAGTCGTCGTTGAAATACCACTCTGGTCGTACTGGATGTCTAACCTCGGTCCGTGATCCGGATCAGGGACAGTGCCTGGTGGGTAGTTTAACTGGGGCGGTTGCCTCCCAAAGGGTAACGGAGGCGCTCAAAGGTTCCCTCAGCCTGGTTGGCAATCAGGTGTCGAGTGCAAGTGCACAAGGGGGCTTGACTGTGAGACCGACAGGTCGAGCAGGGACGAAAGTCGGAACTAGTGATCCGGCCATGGCTTGTGGAAGCGTGGTCGCTCAACGGATAAAAGGTACCCCGGGGATAACAGGCTGATCTTGCCCAAGAGTCCATATCGACGGCATGGTTTGGCACCTCGATGTCGGCTCGTCGCATCCTGGGGCTGGAGTAGGTCCCAAGGGTTGGGCTGTTCGCCCATTAAAGCGGTACGCGAGCTGGGTTTAGAACGTCGTGAGACAGTTCGGTCCCTATCCGCCGCGCGCGTAGGATACTTGCGGAAGGCTGTCCCTAGTACGAGAGGACCGGGACGGACGGACCTCTGGTGTGCCAGTTGTCCTGCCAAGGGCATTGCTGGTTGGCTACGTTCGGAAGGGATAACCGCTGAAAGCATCTAAGCGGGAAGCCTGTTCCTAGATGAGGTATCCCACCCCTTTGTGGGTTAAGGCCCCCAAGAGACTATTGGGTTGATAGGCCGGAGATGGAAGGTCGGTAACGGCTGGAGTTGACCGGTACTAATAGGCCGAGGACTTGTCATGAAGACGCTACGCATCCACTGTGCGGTTCTGAAAGAACCGAACCGGACCGCCTTGGTCCACCCGTGTAGGACTGGGTGGGTTGGGGTGCCTACGGGTTGGTAATTTCATAGTGTTTCGGTGGTCATAGCGGTTGGGGAACACCCGGTCCCATTCCGAACCCGGTAGTTAAGCCTTCCAGCGCCGATGGTACTGCACTCGTGAGGGTGTGGGAGAGTAGG
>NZ_JBVJVK010000128.1:0-4768 GCF_055603705.1 Actinosynnema sp. NPDC037264
ACGCTCCACCCCAGACGACACCCACCACACCGTAGTGACAACACACCCCGCCACCAGCACCAACACACCTACCAGCGCCTAACTAAACGGCATTGTCGTGGAGACGGACTGGTGGAGGACCCGCCGGATCGGCCGGATCTCCTCGATGATGCGGCTCCGGGTCGCTTTCGGGTTGATCAGCGAGTCGACGAACATCGGCAGCTGCGCTTCGGAGAGGGAGCTGCTGAACTCGCTCTTCTCATCCCGGAACCGCTCGTAGTCGGCGTCCACGACCTGGATGTCGGACTTGAACCGCTTGCGAGTGGGCAGGAATTGGAAGATGTAGACGTGGCACGCGGTCGAGGAGATGAGCATGAATAACGAGAAACCGAGGTAGGCGTGCCAATGCGACTCCGCGTACTGCCATGACCCGCTGGCCGTCACGACAACCGAGGAAAAGGACAGGACCATGGTGACGACGAACGCGAAGCGGAGGGCACCGCGTTCGTGCAAGCGCTTCTTCTCGCCCGGGTCGAGGACGTCTTCGGCGGCATCCGTGTCGATCGCGGCGCTCATCGCCCGCCCCCGCCGTCCGTGTCACGATGATCGCGACTCATGCTGCCTCCCGGCCCGACACCATTGTCCTTGCGCTCGCTCCGACGACCTAGCTCCGCTCGGTGGAACCTCGCCGGTACTATCGGTGACATACCCGCGGTGTTACTCGTATGCACGGTGGTGACCGGAACGGCCCATTCCGCATTTCTCGGATAGGTGACTAATGCTATTCCGTCGCCATTCGGAATCATGCCGATTCGGTGAGTGGCGCTCACGTCCCACGTCCGGTCCCCGACGGACGTTCCTCGTCGCAAACGGAAGCAGGGGTCCCCGTGCGGGGACCCCTGCGTGGTGTTCGAGGGCGGTGTCAGGCCGGACGTGCGGTCACGGGCCGAACCAGCGTTCCTCCGCCGTCCCGCGCGGTGGGGCGGCGGTGGTGCCGTGGATCAGTTCGGTGGACAGGGTGACGGCTCGGGGGCGCGTGCGCTCGGCCGAGTCGAGCAGCAGCTTGCCCGCCGCGCGGCCCTTTTCCAGGACCGGCTGGCGCACCGTGGTCAGCCCGGCCTGCTCCGCCTCGCGGATGCCGTCGAAACCGGTGACGGTGATGTCGACCGGCACGCGCAGGCCGCGCCGCTGGACCTCCGCCATCGCGCCCAGGGCCAGTATGTCCGACGTGCAGATCAACGCGGTGATCTGCGGGTCGCGCTCCAGCACCTGCGCCGCCGCCGAGGCGCCCGACGCCATGGTGTGGTCGAACCGCTCCGCCACCGGCACGGTCGCCCAGTCCACGCCGACCGACGCGAACGCCTGCGCCAATCCGGCCAACCGGGCCCGCTGCACGTGGAAGTGCGCCGCCTGCTGCCGCTCCGGCACGACGAAGTCGTCGTTGCGGTCACGGGCCAGCCGCATGCACACCACGCCGACCCGCCGGTGCCCCAACGAGATCAGGTGCTGCGCCAGCGCGTGCATGGCCGCCTGGTCGTCGATCCCGACGCGGTCGACGTTGCCGAGATCGGGCTGGTCGCACACGACCGTCGGCACGGGCCGCTCCAGCACCGCCGCCAGGTGCGGGTCGTCGTCGGGCACGGAGTACACCACGAAACCGTCCACCCCGGCCCGGTGCACGGCCGCCACGTCCTCGCGCTCGGGGTTCGCCGGCACGAGCAGCAGCCCGGTGCCGGCGTCCTCGCACGCGAGCGCCAATCCCTCCAGGAACCCGATCGCCGCCGGGTCGCGGAACGCGTAGGACAGGTTCTCGGTGAGCAGCAGGCCCACCGCACCGGCCTTCCTCGTCCGCAGTGAACGGGCCACGGGGTCGGGCCCCGGGTACCCGAGTCGTCTCGCTGTCTCCAACACCCGGCGTCGCAGCTCTGGCGAGAGCTGGTCGGGACGGTTGTACGCGTTGGACACCGTTGTCCGGGAAACACCCAGCTCCGCCGCCAGTGAGGCGAGCGTCGCGGGGCGTCGCACATGCATCGACCGCGCCATGAAGTGACCGTAACGGTTCAGAACCATTTGCAGAAGTGGGGGTGACCGGCGTCCCTCTAAATCGTCATCAGTGCAGCTGGGGGTGGGTTACCTCAGGGTACAGTGGTCTAAACCAATAGGGGCTCAGCGGACGACTCGCGCACGACCAACCGCGGTCGGAAAACACGCGTGTAATTGCCCGCCGGACGTCGTCGCCGGTCCGGGTCGAGCCGGTGCACCAGCTCGTCGACGGCCGCCGCCGCCATCTCCTCGATCGGCTGCGCCAGCGTGGTCAACGACGGCGAGCAGTACGACGCCAGCGGGATGTCGTCGAACCCCACCACGGACAGGTCCCGCGGCACGGTCAGCCCGCGCCGGTGCGCCTCCCGCAGCACGCCGATCGCCATGTGGTCGGACGAGCAGATCACCGCCGTCGGCCGCACGGTGTCCAGCAGCGTCGACACCGCCTCCGCCCCGCCCTCCGGCCCGAACGGCGCGTGCGCCACGAAGTCGGACGTCGCGGGCAGCCCGTCCTCCTCCAGCGCCGCCGCCCACCCGGCCCGCTTGAGCCGCGACGGCAGCGCCCGCGCCGGCCCCGACACGAACCCGATCCGCCGGTGGCCCAGCTCGACCAGGTGCCGGGTCGCCGCGTACCCCGCGTGCTGCTCGTCCACGGTCACGTCCGGCACGTCCAGCGACGGCGTCGCCCCGTTGAGGAACACCATGTGCACGCCGTCGGCCAGCAGCTTCGCGTAGTACGACGGCCGCGGCGCCTGGCCGAGCGGCACCTCGACGTTGGTGATCTCCGGCGACGCGAACACCATGCCCTCGACGCCGCGCGCGAGGAGCATCCGCACGTACTCCTCCTCGCCCATCGCGCCCGCGCCGGTGGCCCGCGTGTTGCACAGCAGCGACGAGTACCCCAGCCGCGCGGCCCGCACCTCCAGCGCCTCGGCGAACGCCGGGAACACGGGGTTCGACAGCTCGGGCACGAGCAGGCCGATCACGCCGGTGCGCTGCAGCGCGCCCAGCCCGCGCGGGGTGTAAGGCATTTCCGCAAGCACCGCGAGCACCCGCTGGCGCGTCTCGTCGTTCACGCCCGCCCGGCGGTTGAGCACCCGGCTGACCGTGGAGATGCTCACCCCGGCTGCCCTGGCGATCTCGGACAGACCGGACACCGTGCCTCCTCGCAGACTTGTGGGTGACGTGCAGCCTGCCGTCAGCGGCAAATTTTTGCAACGCCCACCTTGGTTTCCGTCGGCCGGACCGGGCCGTTACGGCTTGGTTACGTCAAGACCCTTGACCCGGCCCTGGTCGGCGGGATGAAATCCGCGTCAACAATTTCGCAAGTTCTTGCAAGAGCCTTCATCACGGTGGAGGCCCGCAGGAGGGACGACAGCAACGATGCGACGTACCACCCTCGTGACCGCAGTGGCGGCCGTTTCCGCCCTCGTCCTCACCGCGTGCGGTGGTGGCGACGGCGGATCGGCGTCCGGCGACTCCGGCGAGATCACCTTCTGGGACACCAGCGGCCCGAACGAGGGCCCGGCGTTCGCCGCGATCGCGCAGGAGTGCGCGACCAAGGGCGGCTACAAGGTCAAGACCGAGACCGTGCCCTTCGACGCGGCCCTGAACAACTACAAGACCGCCGCGCAGGGCGGCCAGGGCCCGGACGTCTTCCGCGCCGAGGTCGCGTGGGTGTCGCAGCTGGCCAAGCTCGGCTACGTCGCCGACCTGGCCGGCACGGACCTGGTCAAGGACACGTCCGACTTCCTGGACACGCCGCTGGGCTCCACCAAGTACGACGGCAAGACCTACGGCGTCCCCCAGGTCACCGACTCGCTGGCGCTGTTCTACAACAAGAAGCTGCTGGCCGACGCCGGTGTCGAGCCGCCGAAGACGTGGGACGAGGTCAAGGCCGCCGCGGCCAAGCTGGGCGGCGAGAAGACCATCTTCGTCAACAACGACGCCTACTACGCGCTGCCGTTCATCTACGGCGAGGGCGGCGACCTGGTCGACGCCGACGCGAAGAAGATCGTGGTCAACTCCGCGGACAACGTGAAGGCGCTGGAGACCGCGAAGGGCCTGCTGGACGCCAAGGCCGCGTCCACCGCGCTCGACCCGACCAACTCCTACAACAACATGCAGGCCGCGTTCACCTCGGGCGAGGTCGCCATGGTGGTCAACGGCCCGTGGTCGGTCGCCGACTACCTCAAGGGCGCCGCGTTCGCCGACCCCGCCAACCTGGGCATCGCGCCCGTCCCCGGCGCCACCGCGGGCAAGGGCTCCGCGCCGGTCGGCGGCCACGACTACGTGATCCGCCAGGGCACCAAGGCCAAGGACTCCTCGGTCAAGTTCATCGCCTGCATGAGCAGCACCGAGTCGCAGGTGCGCATCGCCAAGGAACTGGGCCTGCTGCCCACCCGCAAGTCGGCCTACGAGAACGCCGACGTGAAGGCCAACGCGGTCGTGTCCTCGTTCGAGCCGGTCGTCACCGCCGCCCACCCGCGGGCGTGGATCCCCGAGGGCGGCGAGCTGTTCGACCCGCTGAAGATCGCCTACGCCGACGTGCTGGCGGGCAAGAAGGACGCCAAGACGGCGCTGGACGAGGTGGCCAAGAAGTACAAGGACACCGTCCTGCCCGAGTACACCGTCGGCTGACCATCCCTCGCGGGGGGGGGGGGGGGAGGGGGGGGGGGGGGGGGGGGGGGGGGGGGGGGGGGGGGGGGGGGGGGGGGGGGGGGGGGGGGGGGGGGGGGGGGGGGGG
>NZ_JBVJVK010000129.1:0-2976 GCF_055603705.1 Actinosynnema sp. NPDC037264
CGCGACCTGGACCGGCGCATGCCCGACCTGCCACCAAACCGTGAAACCGCTACACCGCAACAACTATCGACAAACCTAACAAAGCACTACTAGCGCCGGGTGCCCCCGGGCCGCGCGGTGATGGCGCCGGTGATCGTCTCCTTGATGGCGAGCGCGGCGCCGGACCGGGCCCACTCGGTGAAGTCGAACGGCCGCACGTCCAGCTCGATCAGGTCCGGGTCGTCCTCGTAGGTGTCCTCGATGCCGTCGTGCACCAGCGGGGACGACACCTCGTACAGCGGCAGCCCTTCGCCGGTGAGCAGCACCTTCTGCGGGTCGATGACGTTGGCGACGGTGCCGATGAGCACGCCGAGCGCGTAGCCCGCCTCGTCGAACACCTGCCGGGCCTGCGGGTCGCCGGCGCGGACCCGGTCGAGGGCCTCGTCGTAGGCGGGGTTGCCGGTCAGTCGCCGCAGGATCACGTGCGTGAGCAGGTAGCTGGAGATGCAGCCGCGCCGGCCGCAGCCGCACTGGGGGCCGCGCGCGTCGACCAGGGTGTGGCTGAAGTGGGGCGGCAGGCCGTGCGACCCGGCCACCAGCCTGCCGTCCACGATCAGCCCGGTGCCCACGCCCGCGCCGACGGTGATCACCGCCAGCGACCGCAGCCCCGCGCCGGGGCCGAACCAGTGCTGGGCGGCGGTGAGCGCCTGCACGTCGTTGTCCACCGCGGTGGGCACGCGGGTCGCGGCGGACACCGCCGCCTTGAGCGGAACGTCGGTCCAGCGCAGGAACTCGTCGCGGGCCACCAGGCCGTCCAGCACGATCCCGCCCAGGGTGACGCCGATGCCGGTGATGCCCGGGAACCGGCGCGCGACGGCGGCGATCTGGGCGACCACCTCGTCCGGGTCGCACGAGCGCAACGGCTCCTCGGCCGTGGCGACGGGGGTGGCGGTCAGGTCGGTGACCGTGGCGAAGAGCCGTTCGGCGGTCAGCTTCACGCCGAGGAACCGGTGGGCCGCGCCGCGCACGTGCAGCATCTCCGACGGGCGGCCGGCCGAGGCGCGCGGTCTCGTGTCGCCCTCGACCAGCAGTCCCTTCGCCACCAACGACCTGGTGACCCGGGTGAGGGTCGGCCGGGACAGGCGCAGCCGGTCGGCGATCTCGGCCCGCGACAGCGGCCCGTGGATCAGCACCTCCAGCAGGACGTCGCGCGTCACCTCGGGCAGCTTCGGCCAGGAGGAGGTGACGGAGCGGGTGGCGGCGTCGGACATCACCGCTCGAACATAGCGGCGTTCTGGGATCGCTCCCAGTCGTCGAACCATCGGATGATTACCCACCGCAATGTTGCGCTGGCCGGATCTTGACGTCTCGACCGCGTTGACCGTAGCTTGGTGGCATAAGTTCCGCTCAGAAACTAATGGCGTGGCCTATTGGACGTCACTGAGCGAGAGCTTTCCTGGGAGCGCTCCCGGAGCGTTGGAGCGCGGGAACGTCGACTCAATGAGGTGTCGAGGAGCCATGAGAAGCAGAATCGCCCTGATCGCAGCCGCGCTGCTGGTCGTCGCGGGCGTCGGGCTGACGGTGTTGCCGCAGGCCCAGGCCGCGGTCGGCCTGCACGTCAGCGGCACGAAGATCGTCGAGGCCAACGGGCAGCCGTTCGTGATGCGCGGCGTCAACCACCCGCACGTCTGGTACACCGGTCGGACGAGCTCGTTCGCCGACGTGAAGGCGTTGGGCGCCAACACGGTCCGGGTCGTGCTGGGCACCGGCAAGCGGTGGGGTCCGTCGACGGACACGGCGGCCGTCATCGACCTGTGCAAGCGGAACCGGATGATCTGCGTGCTGGAGGTGCACGACACCACCGGTTACGGCGAGGAAGCCGCGGCGGCGTCGCTGGACGAGGCGGCGAACTACTGGATCAGCCAGAAGGACAACCTGGTCGGCCAGGAGGACTACGTCGTCATCAACATCGGCAACGAGCCGATCGGCAACGTCGACGCCGCGCAGTGGACCGACGCGACCACCGCCGCGATCAAGAAGCTGCGCGCCAACGGCTTCCGGCACCTGCTCATGGTCGACGGGCCGAACTGGGGCCAGGACTGGCAGTACGTGATGCGGGACAACGCCCAGAAGGTCCTCGACGCCGACAGCGCGCGCAACACCGTGCTGTCCATCCACATGTACTCGGTGTTCAACACCGCCTCCGCCATCACCGACTACCTCGACCGCTTCCAGGCCAACGGGTGGCCGCTGGTCATCGGCGAGTTCGGGTGGAGGTTCGCCGCGAACGAGGTCGACCACGAGACGATCCTGAGCGAGTCGCAGAAGCGGGGCCTCGGCTACCTGGCCTGGTCGTGGAGCGGCAACAGCGACCCGATCCTGGACATGGCCACCGACTTCGACCCGGCTCGCCTCACCACGTGGGGTCAACGCATCTTCAACGGGGCCAACGGGATCAAGGCCACGGCGAAGGAAGCGTCGATCTTCGGCGGCACCACCACGACCACGACGACGACCACCACGACCACTACTACTACGCCGGGTGGCGGGCTCGCCTGCACCGCCACGTACACGGTCACCAACCAGTGGCCGGGCGGCTTCCAGGGCGAGGTCCGGGTCACGGCGGGCACGTCGGCGATCAAGGGCTGGACCGTCACCTGGACGTTCGCCGACGGGCAGAGGGTCACCAACGCCTGGAACGCCGCGGTGACCAGCAGCGGGTCGACCGTGACGGCCCGCAACGCGAGCTACAACGGCAGCCTCGGCGCGGGCGCGAGCGCCTCGTTCGGGTTCACGGCCTCGTCGGGCGGCGCGAACAGCGCGCCGACGGCGTCCTGCACCGCGAGCTGACCCTTCGACCTGCCGGGGGGGGGGGGGGGGGGGGGGGCGGGGAGGGGGGGGGGGGGGGGAAAGAGAGGGGGGGGGGGGGGGGGGGGGTCTGGGGCGGGAAAGGAAACAGAAAACCCACGAAAGAAACACGGGGGGCGGGGGGGGAAA
>NZ_JBVJVK010000130.1:0-2218 GCF_055603705.1 Actinosynnema sp. NPDC037264
TTGCCGATGCGGGCTCGGCCGTCGGGGGTGATGTGGACGTCGGCGGTGAAGTAGCGGGGGTCGGGTGGGACGCGGTGGGGCAGGTCGCCCATGTCCGGGTCGCCCCGGTGGTGCGAGATACCGGCGGGGGTGGTCTCACCGTGCCGGGCGTGCGCCTCGTCGATGCTCGGCTGGTCGCCGTCGGCGCGGTCGGTGTCGGCGCGGTCGGTGTCGGGCCGGTCGGTGTCGGGCCGATCCGAGTCCGGGCGGTCGGTGTCGCTGTCGGGGCGGTCGCCGTTCGGGGTGTCGTTGTCCGGCCGGTTGGTGCTCGGGTCGGGGTCGCGGTGGGGCGGGGTCCACGCTTCCGGGTCGCGGCGCTGGGACGGGATGCCGTCCTGGTCGCGGCGCGGTGGGGACTGCGGGTCCGGGTCGCGCCGGGGCGTGGGTGCCTGCGCGTCGGGGTGCCGCTGGGGAGCCGGCCCGTCGAACGGCCGGTTCGGGGTGTGCGGAGCCGGGCCGTTGGGGTGCGAGCCCGGGGCGGGGCCGCCGCGTTGCTGGGGTGGGCCCGCGGGCGAGTGCGGCGGGTTCGAGTGCGGCGGGTTCGAGTGCGGCGCGTTCGGGTGCTGCGGGTTTGGGCCGTTCGGACCGGTGTGGGTCGGTCCGGCGCCCGCCGGACCGTGAGGCCTGGGGCCCGCGTTGCCCGGACCGGGGTTGCCGGGGCCCGGGTTGGCCGGACCGTGGTGTGGACCGCCTGGTGCGTTCGGCCCGGCGTGGGAAGGTCCGGTGCTACCTGGGCCGTGGTGGGAAGGTCCGGTGTTGCCCGGGCCGGTGTGGGTCGGGCGAGGGCCGGGGCCCTGGTTGGGTGCGCCGCTGTGCCCGGGGCCGGGATGGCCGGGGCCGTGGGCAGGACCGTTGCCGGTAGGGCCGAAGGATGGTTGGCCGGTGTGCGGTGGGCCTGCGTGCGGTGGGCCTGCGTGCGGTGGACCGGCGTGTGGCGGGCCTGCGTGTGGTGGGCCGGCGTGGGACGGGTTGGTGCTCGACGGGCCGAACGACGACGGCCTCGGACCTTCCGGGCCGCGCGGGGTCGGGACGCCCGAGCCGAGGTCCCCACGGCCGCTGGGCACGTTGGGGCTGCTCGGGGCACCGGGGCTGCCGGGCGTGCCGGTCCAGCCGCCACCGCCCGGCCTGCCACCACCGCCAGGCGAGCCGCCACCCGGTGCACCGCCGCCTGGTGCACCACTACCCGGTGCACCGCCGCCCGCGGGCGTGGCTCCGGGTGCTGCGGTGGGCTGGTTGCCCTGCGGGGTGGTGCCGGGATCGCGGGAGGGTGCGGGGGTGTTGGGCTGGTCCGGGCGTGCCGGGGCGTCGGGGGTCGCGGCGGTTGCCGCGGAGGTCTGGTCGAAACGTGGTGAAGGCGCAGGGTTCGGCGCGCCGCCACCACTGCTGCCACCACTGCCGCCGTGTGAACCACCACCACTGCCGCCGCCAGCGCCGCTGGGACTGCCGCCCCCACTGCCGCCGCTGGGACTGCCGCCACCGCCGCCGTGCGAACCGCCGCCACCACTGCCATAGCCGCTACCGCTACCGCCGCCAGGGTTGCCGCCGCTGGGGCTACTGCCGCTGGGGTTGCTGCTGCTGCTCGGAGCGCCGCCGCCGCTGCCGCTGCTGGGTGAGCCGCCGCTCGGGCTGCCGTTTCCGTGGCTGCTGGGTCCGTGGTTGCCGGGTGCGGGCTGTCCGCCGGGGCCGCCTCGGTGTTCGCCGAGGGGCGGGTTGCCGGCGGTGTTGCCGCGTGGGAGGTCGTTGTCGGGGCTGCCGGGGTCGCGTCCGGGGCGGCTGGTCGGGGTGGGCACGTCGGTCGGGTCGCCCCGGCCGGGCCGTGACGCCGAGGAGGTCGTCGGGTCGGTGGTGGTGCCGGAGGTGGTGGTGCTGTCGCCCGGACGGTTGGCCGGCGGTGTGCCGGTGCCGTCGCCATTGCCGGTCCCCGTGCCGTTACCGGAGGTGTCCGAAGTGGACGAGTCGCCGTTGCCGGAGGAGCTGTTGCCGGAGGAGTTGGTGCCGGAGGGGCTGGTGTCGGGGCTGCCGGAGGGGGTGTCGATGTCGGCCTTGCCGGTCTGCAGGAAGCCACCCGGCTTGATGTTGCTCGGGCTGAGCACGTCCAGGCCGGTGACCTTGCCGGCGAGTTTGCCGACCACCTTCATGATCTTCTCGAAGACCTCGACCAGACGCTTGAGCATCGGCG
>NZ_JBVJVK010000131.1:0-1911 GCF_055603705.1 Actinosynnema sp. NPDC037264
AGGACGGCCCTCACCCCCCCTTTCTTTTGCTCCTCCCCCCCCCCCCCCCCCCCCCCTCCCCCCCCCCCCCCCCCCCCCCCCCCCCCCCGCACCGCACCCCTCGTGCGGCGATCAGAAGTTCTTCGTGGTCACCACCCAGGGAGCCTTGGCGGCGAGCCCGGACGGGCTGAGGATGTAGGCGCGGGCGGTCTCGTTGTCGTTGAGCACCATGTCCAGGAACTGCACCACCGTCGTCATGCCGTCGGTCAGCTGGCTGCCGGTGATGAACCCGGTGTGCCCGGCCTGCGGGTGGCGGGCCAGCACGGCGGGGACGGCGGCCAGGTCGTAGGTGGCCTGGTTGTTGGCGTAGGCGATGTCGGAGGAGCCGCCGTCCATGAACAGGGCGGGCGTGTGCAGCTTGCCGACCTCGGAGCGCGGGTAGCCGAAGGAGCCGTCGGCGAAGAACCCGCTGTTCAACGACACGACACCGGACACGCGGCGGTCCTGGGCGGCGACCATGGCTTCCAGGCCGCCGCACGAGTGGCCGGCCGTGGCGACCCCGGTCAGGTCGAGCCGTCCGCGCAGTGGCGCTCCGGAGCGGCCCTGCTCCCGCTCGGCCCACGTGATGGCGTCCGTCAGCAGGGAGGGGATGGGCGACCCGCTGGGCACGCCGTTGGGCGAGCCGTCGACCGAGCCGGTGTCCACCACGACGAACCCCTTCGACGCGACGAACGTCAGGATCCGCGTGACCTCGCTGTTGTCCGTGTGCGCGCACGCGCCGTTCCCGAAGGCCAGCACGGGGAGCGGGCGGCCGACCGCCTCGGGGTTCGACGGGCGGAACACCGTGAAGCGGCGGTCGCCGTAGGCGCCTTCCCTGGTGACGGAGAAGTTGTTCTCGATCATGGGTCGGCTCGGCTGAGGCGTCGTGGTTGTGGTCGTAGTCGTAGTCGTAGTCGTAGACGTGGTGGTGGTTGTCGTGGTCGAGCCGGTGCACACGGTGCCGTTGAGGGTGAACGCCGCCGGCGACGTCGGACGGGAGCCGGACGTGGCGTTGAAGCCGAACGACACCGTCGCGCCGGTGGCGATGCCGCCGTTCCACGCCGCGTTGGCGGCGGTGACCTGCGCGCCGGACTGGGTGTGCGTGCCGTTCCACGACTGCGTGATCCGCTCGTCACCGGGGAACGCCCACGACAGCCGCCACCCGTTCACCGGGTCGCCGAGGTTCGTCACGGCCACGGTGGCGGTGAAGCCACCCGGCCACTGCGAGCCGACCGAGTAGTCGACCCGGCAACCGGTGGCGGCCGACGCGGACTGCGCTCCGATCAAGCCGCCGGTCGTCGCGACGAGCGCCACGGCGGCCACCAGCGCGGCTGACCGCGGCGCACGGGAATCGTTCCTGAGCAAGGCATTGCTCCTTCCACTGCGGGGCGGCGGCTTGGTGTCGTGAGGGTGGGTGCGGGAGGGCCTGTGGTGATCAGGCCCTCCCGCGGCGGGTCAGCCGACCCGGCAGGTGAGGCTGGGCCAGCTCCAGTTGCCGCCGTGCTGGATGGTGAAGCCGAACGTGTTGCCGTTGCCGTTGGGGCGCGCGGTCATGACGTTGGCCGTTTCCCAGGTGGGACTGGTGTTCCAGGTGGCGATGATCCGCTGGGGCGAGCTCACGGTGACCGTGACGACCCAGTTGTCGGTGCCCGAGACGGTGACCTGGCCGTTGAAGCGGTCGCTCCACTTCTGGCCCTCGGAGTAGGTCGCGGTGCAGCCGCCGGGGTTCTGCGGGGTGGTCGTGGTCGGACCGGTCGGGTTGGTCGTCGTGGTCGTGGTGGGGCCGGTCGGGCTTGCTGCGTTGAGGGCGTTGAGGACCGAGGTGTAGGCGGCTTTCTTGTTGCCGGAGCCGTCGAAGAGCAGGGGGGTGCCGGAGGCGCGCCAGGAGTCGGT
>NZ_JBVJVK010000132.1:0-1641 GCF_055603705.1 Actinosynnema sp. NPDC037264
CGCGGTGGGGCAGGTCGCCCATGTCGCTGTCGCCCCGGTGGTGCGAGATACCGGCCGGGGTGGTCTCACCGTGCCGGGCGTGCGCCTCGTCGATGCTCGGCCGGTCGCCGTCGGACCGGTCGCTGTCGGCGCGGTCGGTGTCGGCGCGGTCGGTGTCGGGCCGGTCCGAGTCGGGCCGATCCGAGTCCGGGCGGTCGGTGTCGTGGTCGCTGTCGGGGCGGTCGCCGTTCGGGGTGTCGTTGTCCGGCCGGTTGGTGCTCGGGTCGGGGTCGCGGTGGGGCGGGGTCCACGCGTCGGGGTCTCGGCGTTGGCCGGGGACGCCGTCGGGATCGCGCCGCGGTGGGATTTGGCCATCCGGGTCCCGGCGGGGAGCGGGTGTGTGCGTGTCCGGGTGCCGCGGGGCCGGCGGGCCGTCGCCGCGTGGGCGGGTGAAGTCGGGGCCGGCGTCGCGTTGGTGCGGTGGGCCGGCCGGGCCTCGGTTGGGCGGCCCGCTGTGCGGGGTGTTCTGGGAGGGGTTGGTGTGCGCCGGGCCGTTCGGGGAGTACGGCCGCGCGGGCCCGGTGGCCGGCCCATTGTGCGGCGCGTTGTGCGGGGCGTTGGGGTAGGTCGGACCGGGACGCGGCGGACCTGCGTGCGGCGGACCGGCCGGCGGTGGCGTCGGACCGTTCTGCGGGCGCGTGTGGCCCGGGCCGGCGCCGGTGGGATTGGTGTGGGAGGGGTTCGGGGCCGCGTGCCGGGGACCGCTGTGCGGGGTGCCCGGCACGCCGGTGTTGGGCGAGGCCGGGCCGTGGTGAGGCGTGCCGGGACCTGCGTGCGCCGGACCAGCGTGCGCCGGACCCGCGTGTGAAGGTCCTGCGTGTGCGGGACCTGCGTGTGAAGGCCCTACCTGGGACGGGTTGGTACGGGACGGCCCGTGTGCGGACGGGCTGACGTTCTCGGGCCCGCGTGCGGTCGGGATGCCGGAGCCGACGTCACCCCGGCTGCCCGGGGTACCGGTCCAACCACCGCCGCCCGGACGTCCGCTGCCGCCGGGCGCGCCACCACCGGGGTTGCCGCCACCTGGCGCGCCGGCCGACGGCGCACCACCGGCCGGACCGGGCTGGTTGGGCTGTGAACCGGTGTTGGGGTTCCCGGTGTTGGGACCGCCACCGGTGTGGGGCTGGTCGGGGCGTGATGGGGCTTCGGGCGCCGCGGCGTTGGCCGCGGAGGTCTGGTCGAAACGAGGGGAGCTGTGCGGCGTCGGCGCCCCACCGCTGGGGCTGCCGCCCCCACCGCTGTGCGAACCGCCGTTTCCACCACTGCCATAGCCGCTACCGCTACCGCCGCCATGACCGCTGCTGCCGCCACCGGGATTGCCGCCGCTCGGAGCGCCGCTGCCAGTGCCGCCGCCACCGCCGCCGTGCGAACCGCTACCGCTACCGCTGCCATAGCTGCCGCTGCCGCCGCCCTGACCGCCGCCGGTGCTCGGGCTGCCGCCACCAGGGCTGGGGTTGCTGCCGCTGCCGCCGCCCTGACCGCCGCCGGTGCTCGGGCTGCCGCCACCAGGGCTGGGGTTGCTGCTGCTGCTCGGAGCGCCGCCGCCGCTGCCGCTGCTGGGTGAGCCGCCGCTCGGGCTGCCGTTTCCGTGGCTGCTGGGTCCGT
>NZ_JBVJVK010000133.1:0-1580 GCF_055603705.1 Actinosynnema sp. NPDC037264
CTTGTCTTTTTAGGTCCCGGTCGGTGATGTCCACCCCGATTGATCATGGAAGCAGCCCTTGGTTGATCATCACTCTTGCGACAGAAGGATGATCGACCAAAGGGCTGCGTGATCAGTGTGCACCATCTCGACCGCAAGCAGGCGCTCGGGGCGTTGTCCGGGTTCCGGCGGGAGTTCCACCGGTGTCTGACCCGTCGGGCGGACGGGCTGTTCGAGCTGACCGACGCCGTGCTGTGCGCCGACGGACCAGTGCGCACACTGGTCGGTCTGTCGTTGGTGCCAGAGCATCGGCGCGGGCACGGCGGTCTCTACGACGCGGTCAACAACGGCTGTATCGAGGTCGACCGGTTACGCGACGCGCTGGCCGGGATGCCGTTGCCGCGGGCGGCCGACGGCCGCCTGGTGCTCGCGGTCGACGTCTCACCCTGGTTGCGACCGGATGGCGCGACCTGTCCGGACCGCGCGTTCTGCCATGTCTACGGCCGCGGCAAAGGCGAGCACCGCATGATCCCGGGATGGCCGTACTCGTTCGTGGCCGCGCTGGAGACCGGTGGCACGTCGTGGACCGCCCTGCTGGACGCGGTCCGCCTCGCCCCCGGCGCCGATCTCGCCGCGGTGACCGTCACCCAGGTGCGCGGAGTGATCGAACGGCTGATCGCCGCCGGCCAGTGGAAGCGGGGCGATCCGGAGATGCTGGTGGTGTTCGACGCCGGCTACGACGCGCCCCGCATCGCCTGCCTGTTGGCGGATCTGCCGGTGCGGGTGCTGGGACGGATGCGGTCGGACCGGGTACTGCGCCGCCCGACCCCACCCCGGGTCCACAACCCGTTGGGCGGACGATTCCCCAAGCATGGCGGCGAGTTCGTCTTCGGTGACCCGGCCACCTGGGGCACCGAGGACGCGCTGACCCGCACCGACACCCGTCTCTACGGCACCGCCACCGCACAGGCATGGAACCGCCTGCACCCACGACTGACCCGCCGCAGCGCCTGGATCGACCACAATGGACCATTACCGATCATCGAGGGCACCGTGATCCGCCTGACGGTGGAGCACCTGCCCTCCGGTGGGGTGAACAAACCGGTCTGGCTGTGGTGCTCCGATGCTGACGCCGAAGCCACCGAGGTCGACCGCTACTGGAGGATGTTCCTGCGCCGCTTCGACATCGAGCACACCTTCCGCCTGCTCAAACAGACCCTTGGCTGGACCAAGCCCAAGCTGCGCAGCCCTCAGGCGGCCGACCGCTGGACCTGGTTGGTCCTGGCCGCCCACGCGCAGCTGCGCCTGGCCCGTCCGTTGGTCGCCGACCTGCGCCACCCCTGGGAACGCCCTGCCGAACCCGCCAAGCTCACCCCGGCACGCGTCCGGCGCGGGTTCCGCAACCTCCATATGAAGATCGTCTGTCCAGCGACTGCACCGAAACCGGTCCGCCCCGGACCGGGACGACCGCCCGGCTCGAAGAACCGCGTCACCGCACCGCGCTTCGACGTCGGACTCGTCCTGGCCACCGGCCAGGCACACACCCGACCGGCCCACCACAAGGTGGGCACCAAACCCCGCCGAACAGGTTAAAAGACAAG
>NZ_JBVJVK010000134.1:0-1562 GCF_055603705.1 Actinosynnema sp. NPDC037264
CTAGTAGTGCTTTGTTAGGTTTCGGCGTGTCGGGGGGGCACCGGGGCGGGCTGGGCGGTTTCATGTCCCGGTGACCCCTGATGAGCTTGCTCATGTCAGGCAACGCCTTGAGGAGTTCGCGGCGGAGGTGTTCGCGCCCTTGGCCCGTTCCGATCAGCGGGCCAAGGGCGAGACGTATCTGCGAGGGCTGCTGCTGGACGGACAGCGCAAGTCGATGCAGCCGATGGCGGAGCGGCTGGGAGTCGACCATCAAGGGCTGCAACAGTTCGTGACCACCTCGACCTGGGACACCGACGCGGTGCGAGTGCGGTTGGCCCGCAAGGCGGTGGAGGCGATCGCTCCGGTGGCCTGGGCGGTCGACGACAGCGGCTTCCCGAAAGACGGCAAGAGCTCGCCCGGGGTGGCCCGGCAGTACTCCGGAACGCTGGGCAAGGTCGCCAACTGCCAGATCGGGGTCAGCGTGCACGCGGTCACCGACACCGCCTCCTGCCCGCTGGACTGGCGGTTGTTCCTGCCGGAGTCCTGGGACACCGCCAAGGCGGGTCCGGCGGCGGTCAAGGCGGCCAAAGCCAAGCGGCGCAGGACGCTGAAGAACGCGCCACGAGTGGCCGCACAGGCCGCCGAAGAGGCCGGTTCCGGCGCCGAGGTCGACGTGGAGGCGGTCACCGAGGCCGCCCGGGCACGACGGGACCGGTGCGGGATACCCGAAGACGAGGGACACCGTCCGAAGTGGACGCTGGCGGTCGAGATGCTCGACGAACTCGCCGAACACGGGTTGCGTCCACCGGTGCTGGTCGCCGACGCCGGTTACGGCGACAACGCCCGGTTCCGGGCAGCGCTCGACGAGCGGGACATCGCCTACAGCGTGCAACTCAAAGGCGAGACCCTGGCCCACACCGGCGAGGCGGTCCCCGTCACGCGGGAATGGTCCGGCACGGGCCGGTGCGGCCGCCCGCCCTCTGACCAGCCCGTCTACCCGGACGAGCCGGTCAACCTGGCCCGGCACGTGGCCGCCGCCGGCCGTGAGGCCGCGCTCACCCTCACCTGGCGTGAAGGCAGTAAAGGCCCACTGACTTCACGGTTTGTGTTCCTGAGGGTTCGGCCCGGCGGACACCGCGTCCCCCGCGACGGCGAGGACGGCAGCCTGCCCGAGCGGTGGCTGATCGCCGAATGGCCCGACGACGAGCCCGAACCGGTCACCTACTGGCTGTCCAGCCTTCCCGCCACCACGAGCCCCGCCGACCTCGTCCGCTACGCCAAGATCCGCTGGCGCATCGAACACGACTACCGCGAACTCAAGACCGGCCTCGGCCTGGACCACTTCGAGGGGCGTTCCTGGCGAGGCTGGCACCGCCACGTCACCCTGGTCACCGCCGCGCACCTGTTCCTCACCCTGCTGCGGGGCGACCCAAAAGCGGCTGCGCCGGCCTGACCCTCTACAAGGCCATCCGCGAGCTGCAACTACTCCTCGCGACCTGGACCGGCGCATGCCCGACCTGCCACCAAACCGTGAAACCGCTACACCGCAACAACTATCGACAAACCTAACAAAGCACTACTAG
>NZ_JBVJVK010000135.1:0-1523 GCF_055603705.1 Actinosynnema sp. NPDC037264
GGTCACTAGTGCACCCTCTTCCGTGCGGGCGCCTGGGTGGCGCTTGTGGTAGGAACCAGGCGGAAGTCGGGGTGACGGCCCGGTGTGGCCGCCCTTCGAGGGCTCCCATGACACTGCCGCCCCCGGCTTCCCCGGAACCGTGAAGCGATGACTGAGGGACGCGCCGTAGAGCGCCGGTTAGTGACCACTCCGCCGTCGGTTCCCTCGCCGCCTGGCCCCTGCCGCGCCGACGGAATGGAAAGGCGACGGGGTTGTCGCTGCACGACGCGCTGTTCTTCGTAGGGATCGACTGGGGCTCGGCCGAGCACGCGGTATGCGTGCTGGACTCCACCGGCGGCAAGGCCGGGGCGTTCACCGTCGCCCACACCGCCGAGGGCTTCGCCTCGCTGATCCGCCGCCTGGGCAGGCTCGGCCCGCCCGAGCAGGTCGTAGTGGCCATCGAGCGCCCGGACGGCCGCCTGGTCGACGCGCTGCTGGAGGCGGGGCACCCGGTCCTGCCGGTGAAGCCGACCGCGATCAAGAGCCGGCGGGAGTCCGAGGTCCCCTCGGGGGCCAAGAGCGACCCCGGCGACGCCCACGTGATCGCGGACTACCTGAGGGTCCGCCTGCACCGGCTGACCCCGGCCAAGCCCTTGTCGGGCCATACCAAGGGACTGCGCGCGGTGATGCGCACCCGCGACGACCTGGTCGCGGCCCGCGTCGCCGCGACCAACCGACTCGCCGCACTGCTCGACGCCCACTGGCCGGGCGCGAAAGCGGTCTTCGCGGCGCTCTGGTCGCCGATCAGCCTGGCGTTCCCGACCCGCTACCCCACCTCCGCCGACGCCACCGCCCTGGGGGAGAAGCGCCTGGCCGCCTTCCTCGCCCGCCAGGGCTACTCCGGCAAGAAGCCCGCCGCCGTACTGCTCGGCCGCCTGCGCGCCGCCCCCACCGGCACCACCGACCCGATCGCCACCGTCGGCCTGCGCGCGGCGGTCCTGGCCCAAGTCGGTGTCCTGACCTCGCTCAACACCGCGATCCGCGACCTCGACCGCGCCGCCGCCGAACAGATGGAGGCCCACCCGGACGGCCATGTCTTCCGCTCGCTGCCCCGCTCCGGAACCGTCAACGCCGCCCAGATCCTGGCCGAATGGGGCGAGGCCCGCGAGGTCTTCGACCACCCCGACACCATCGCCGCCCTGGCCGGAGTCACCCCGGTCACCAAGGCCTCGGGCAGGCAACGCGGCGTGTCCTTCCGCAGGGCCTGCAACAAACGCCTCCGCGTCGCACTGACCACCTTCGCCGCCAACAGCCGCTTCGCCAGCCCTTGGGCCGCCGACATCTACGACCGCGCCCGCGCCTCCGGCAAGGACCACCAACACGCCACCCGTGTCCTGGCCCGCGCCTGGATCCGCGTGCTCTGGCGCTGCTGGCAGAACCACACGCCCTACGACCCCGAACTCCACGGCGGCGCGCAACGACTCACCGACCAAGCCGCAGCCGCTTGATCTAATTCTTGAGGTTGACACTGAGGGTGTCATGGC
>NZ_JBVJVK010000136.1:0-1495 GCF_055603705.1 Actinosynnema sp. NPDC037264
CAATGCCGTTTAGTTAGGCGCTGGTAGGTGTGTTGGTGCTGGTGGCGGGGTGTGTTGTCACTACGGTGTGGTGGGTGTCGTCTGGGGTGGAGCGTCGGTTCACCGACGGGATCAGTCTCGGGGTCCTGACCCGGTTGGTGGATCGGGATCTGGTGGACGAGGTGTTGGCGGAGACCGGTCGGCGGGAGAAGCGGTCGCGGCTGCTGCCGGCGCGGGTGGTGGTCTATTACGTGCTGGCGTTGTGCCTGTTCTTCGAGGACTCCTACGAAGAGGTGATGCGCAAGCTGGTCAACGGGCTGCGGTTCCTGGGCACCTGGCGGGACGAGTGGCGGGTGCCGACGGCGGGTGCGATCTCGCAGGCCAGGTCGCGGTTGGGTGCGGAGCCGTTGCGGGTGTTGTTCGACCGGGTCGCGGTGCCGATGGCGGTGCCGGGCACGAAGGGCGCTTGGTTGCGGGGGTGGCGGGTGATGGCGGTGGACGGGGTGGTGCTGGACGTGCCCGACACCCCCGCCAACAGCGAGGTGTTCGATCGTCGGGACGACACGCCGTTCCCCCAGGTCCGGGCGGTGGGGTTGGCCGAGTGCGGCACGCACGCGATCGTCGCGGCGGCGTTCGATTCCTGGCGGGTGCA
Source organism: Actinosynnema sp. NPDC037264 (assembly GCF_055603705.1). Classification (NCBI taxonomy): domain Bacteria; kingdom Bacillati; phylum Actinomycetota; class Actinomycetes; order Pseudonocardiales; family Pseudonocardiaceae; genus Actinosynnema; species Actinosynnema sp. NPDC037264. The sequence goes on from NZ_JBVJVK010000136.1 coordinate 632, forward strand.
GGAACGCGAACTGCTCCATCGGATCCTGGGCCGGGTGGAGCCGGGCATGCTGGTGCTGGCCGACCGGGGCTTTTACAGCTACGGGATGTGGACCGCCGCCGCCGCGACGGGGGCGGACCTGGTGTGGCGGGTCACCGACACCCTCGAGTTGCCGGTGCTGGAGTGGTTGCCCGACGGTTCCTACCGGTCGTTCCTGCTGCCCAAGCACGTCAAAGGCGAGCTGGGACGACACGGATCGCATCCCCGGGCCGAGCAGTCGCGGGTGCCGGTGCGGGTGGTCGAGTACATGGTCACCGACCGCGGACCGTCCGACACCATCCGCCTGATCACCACCATCGCCGATCCCGACCACGCCGCCGCGGCCGAACTGGCGGCGCTGTATCAGCAGCGGTGGGAGTTCGAGCTCACCCTGGACGAGATCGAGACCCATCAGATGTCGGCCACCCGGCTGCTGCGCTCGAAGACCCCGGAGTTGGTCGAGCAGGAGATCTGGGCGCTGCTGCTGACCCACTACGCCGTGCGCGAGTTGATGCACGAGGCCGCCGAACCGCTCGGCCCCGACGACACCACACTCGACGTCGACCGGTTGTCGTTCACCCGCAGCCTCAACGCCACCCGCCGCCAGGTCCTCAATCAGGCCGGGTTTTCCCCCTCAGCGCCTGACGGAGGCGATGCGGGAGACGCGTGAGGAGATCCGCCGCCACCTCCGCGCGCCCGAACGCCGCCACCGGTCCTGTCCCCGGGTCGTCAAACGCAAACACGTCGGCGCGAAGCTCCTCAAACGCCCCCACCACGTCACGAAGCGCCATGCCGGCCCGCCCCACCTGCACATCTTCACCAACACCGCCTAACTAAACGGCATTG
>NZ_JBVJVK010000137.1:0-1458 GCF_055603705.1 Actinosynnema sp. NPDC037264
CGAGTCTTAATGACCCGTGTCAAGTGGCTGTGGGCGCTGGTGTGGCGGAACTTGTCGTTGTGAACGGCCGGTTGTCGCGCAACAGTGCCCACAGCACGTCGACCAGGCGGCGGGCCAGGGCGATCAGGGCTTGGATGTGGTGTTTACCTTCAGCTCGTTTGCGCTGGTAGAAGGTCCGTGAAGGTCCTTCGCGCAGGGTGGAGCACAGGGCGGCCATGTAGAACACCCGGCGCAGGCCCCGGTGGTAGCGGCGGGGTTTGCGCAGGTTGCCGTTGATCCGGCCGGAGTCGCGGGGCATCGGGGCCAGGCCGGCGAAGGCGGCGAGTTTGTCGGGGCCGCGGAAGGCGGTCAGGTCGCCGCCGGTGCCGACCAGGAACTCCGCACCCAGCACCGGACCCAGGCCGGGCAGGCTTTCGATGATCGAGGCGTGGGGGTGGGCGCGGAAGGTGTCGCCGATCAGTTTGGTGAGGTCCTTGGCCTCGCGGTCCAGGTCGAGCAGCCGTCGGGCCAGGCGCGCGATCAACGGCGCGGTGACGGCCTCGGCGGGCAGGGTGACGGTCTGTTCCGCCGCGGCGGCCAGGGCCTTGACGATCACCGAGTGCGCGGTGCCGGGGCGAACGCCGAGGTCGTGCAGGTGGCGGGTCAGGCCGGGTTCGCCCGCCGTGCGGATCGCCGCCGGTGTCTGAAACCCGGTCAGCAGGGACAGTGCGGCGCGGGTGGTGCAGTCCAGCGCCTTCTCCAGGGCGGGGAAGATCGAGGACAGTAGTTCGCGCAGTCGGTTGACGTCACGTACCCAGTCGTTGACCAGGTCGGCGCGTCGCGCGGTGAGCACCGCCAAGTCGGTCACGACCTGGTCCGGGACGGACAATCGGGGCAGGTCGCCGCGCATTCTGCAGGTCTGGGCGATGACCCTGGCGTCCTTGGCGTCGGTTTTGCCCTCGCCGCCGAAGGCGCCGGCCATGCGGTTGACCGTCTGTCCGGACACGTAGGTCACCGGCTGTCCGGTGGACAGCAGCAGCACGACCAGCAGCCCTGCCGCGCCCGAGGTCAGGTCCAGAGCCCACCGCACCTCGACAGCGGCTTTGCCGGCACGTGCGATGAGCTGCTCGATCGCGGTCTGGCCGTTGTCGACCCGTTGGGAGAACACGACCTTCCCGGTCTCGTCCACGGCGCAGGCGTGGTGGGTGGTCTTGCCCACGTCGATGCCCACCCAGATCCGTTCGCGAACCGCCACGCGGCTCGTTCCTTCCGTTTCCGCGGTTCAGGCCCGTGGACGACCCCGCCGGCACCTCCATAAACAGCGACCGCGCGCACAAGTCTCAATCAGAGGCCGAGGCGTCCAGATCGGCGGGGCGGCCACTCGTCGAGAGCCATCCAACGGCAGAGGACTGATTGCCACACCCCACCAACCCGGGCGTCCGGAACATCGTGTCCCGGACGATCAAGAGCTTATGGAGG
>NZ_JBVJVK010000138.1:0-1453 GCF_055603705.1 Actinosynnema sp. NPDC037264
ATACCGCTGTTGTATGTGGCCCATTCGGCCGTGCCCCCGGGAGCCGCCTCAGGCCCGACTATCGCGAACACGGACTTGTGAAACAGGCGCTAGCCCCGGATGGTGTCGATGACCAGTGGTGTGGTCGGGGGTGGGTTGTCGCCGATCTCGTAGCCGGTGGAGAGGGATTCCAGGGCGGCGGGGATGGCGTCGGGGGTGTCGGTGTGCAGTTCGAGCAGTGGTTGGTCCTTGGCGATCCGGTCGCCTGGTTTGGCCAGGCAGAGGATGCCGGCGCCCGCTTGGACCGGGTCTTCCTTGCGGGCGCGGCCGGCGCCCAGGCGCCAGGCGGCGACGCCCACCGCGTAGGCGTCGAGGGTGGTCAGGTAGCCGTCGGACGGGGCGGTGACGACGTGCTTGTGGCGGCCGGTCGGTAGCGGGGCGTCCGGGTCGCCGCCTTGAGCCCTGATCATCCTCGCCCAGGTCTCGTAGGCCTCGCCGGAGGCGAGGACGTCGCGGGGGGAGGCGGAGATGCCGGCTCGGGAGAGCATTTCCTCGGCCAGGGCGACGGTCAGGTCGACGACGTCGGAGGGGCCGTTGCCCTGGAGGACTTCGATCGACTCGGCGACTTCCACGGCGTTGCCGACGGCGCGGCCCAGGGGGACCGACATGTCGGTGAGGAGCGCGGAGACGCGCAGGCCGTGGTCGACGCCGATCGAGACCAGGGCCGTGGCCAGTGCGCGGGCCTGGTCGAGGGACTTCATGAACGCGCCGGAGCCCACCTTGACGTCCAGGACCAGTGCTTCGGCGCCCTCGGCGATCTTCTTCGACATGATCGACGAGGCGATCAGCGGGATCGCCTCGACGGTTCCGGTCACGTCGCGCAGGGCGTAGAGCTTCTTGTCGGCCGGGGCGAGGCCGGAGGTGGCGGCGCAGATGACGGCGCCCACGGAGCGCAGTTGTGCGACGACCTCGTCCACGGAGAGCTGCGCGCGCCAGCCGGGGATGGCTTCGAGCTTGTCCAGCGTGCCACCGGTGTGGCCGAGGCCGCGGCCGGAGAGTTGGGGCACGGCGGCGCCGCAGGCGGCCACGAGGGGCGCCAGAGGCAGGGTGATCTTGTCGCCGACGCCGCCGGTGGAGTGCTTGTCGACGGTGGGGCGGCCGACGTCGAGGGTCAGCCGGTCGCCCGACTCGATCATGGCGTGGGTCCAGCGGGCGGTTTCGGCCGGGTCCATGCCGTTCAGGAAGATCGCCATGGCCAGGGCCGACATCTGCTCGTCGGCCACGTGCCCGCGGGTGTAGGCGTCGACGACCCAGTCGATCTGGTCGTCGGTCAGGCGGGCGCCGTCGCGCTTGGCCCGGATCACGTCCACGGCGGTGTGGGTCACTAGTGCACCCTCTTCCGTGCGGGCGCCTGGGTGGCGCTTGTGGTAGGAACCAGGCGGAAGTCGGGGTGACGGCCCGGTGTGGCCGCCCT
>NZ_JBVJVK010000139.1:0-1411 GCF_055603705.1 Actinosynnema sp. NPDC037264
GACGCCGACCGCCCAGGTTGACCGACCGATCCCGGATCTCGAAATCCACCACAACTCCCCAACTGGGGTGTTGCGACGACCACTAGAACCCAAGGGTTCGTCGGAGGGGGCCGGTCTCGTTGGTGGGCAAGGGGTGCGTCAGGTCCGGCGGCGGGCGCGGCGCAAGGCGAAGAGCACGCCCGCGCCCACGGTCAGGAGCGCGCCGCCAAGGACGAGCGGGCCGGTGATCGAGGACCCGGTGTCGGCCAGCTTGCCGTTGCCGCTCGGGTGGTTGACGATCGGGACCACGGCCTGCGTCGTCGTTGTCGTGGTGGTCGTGGCGCTCGGGCTCGACGTCGTGGTGCCGGCGCTCGTCGTCGTGCTGGTGGTCGTCGGAACCGTTGTGGTGGTGGGTTTCGTGGTGGTGGTGCTGGTCGGCTGAGTGGTGGTTGTGGTCGTCGTCGTGGTGGTCGGACGAGTGGTCGTCGTGGTGGTTGTGGTGGTGGTCGTCGTCCGACTCGTCGTGGTCGTCGTGGTGGGATCGGTAGTGGTGGGATCCGTTGTGGTCGGATCGGTTGTGGTGGTCGTCGGCGACGTCGTGGTGGTGGTGGGTTCCGTTGTTGTGGTTGTGGAGTCGGTGGTGGTCGTCGGCTCCGTGGTGGTGGTCGTTGTCGTGGGGTCGGTCGTCGTCGTTGTCGTGGTGGTTGTTGTCGTCCCCTCGGACTGCACCGTGAACTCGTACAGGCGGGTCGACTGGCCCGGCTTGAGCGTGCACGGCGAGGTGAACGTGCCCAGCCCCGTCTCCGAACCGTCGGCGGTGCGCGGGGTCAGGGTGGTCACGAAGTCGCCGACGTCGATGGTCGTGGTGCCGGCGAAGGGGAAGCTCACCGACGGCGTGGTGCCCGTGGCGACCGTGTCGAACTCGCCCGACGGCGGGACCGCGGTCTTGGCCACGGTCAGGTCGGGCACGATGTCGAGCACCAACCCGGCGTTGTCGATCACGGTCTGCGCGGACGCGGTGCCTTCCACGGTCGCCGCGCCGACGAGCGCCAGGCCCTGCGTCGCCAGCTCCGGCACGGTGGCGGTGGCGGTGACGCGCGCCTCCGGGATGGGTTCGCCGACCACCGCGGTGTCCGGGAGGTCCTCGACCACGATCTCGACGCTCATGTCCTGCGCGCCGATCAACGGGAACGGGCAGTTGTAGACCAGGGTCAGCCTCGCCGTCGCCGCGCTGCCGACGCCCGCGCCCCACAGGGCCGATCCGCCGACCACCACCGCGGTGACACCCAGCGCGGCCACCCGGTGCCGCAATCTCATCTCAGGTCCTCTCCTGCGGAACGTCGGGGGGGGGGGGGGGGGGGGGGGGGGGGGGGGGGGGGGGGGGGGGGGGGGGGGGGGGGGGGGGGGAGGGGGGGGGGGGGAAAAAGAGGAA
>NZ_JBVJVK010000140.1:0-1331 GCF_055603705.1 Actinosynnema sp. NPDC037264
GAGGACTGACAGTGAGGATGTAGGTGAGCACCTCCCGGCTGGGGTCTGACCCCAGGACTGACTGACTTCGGGTCCTCAACGGGATCTGTCGGCCCGGGCCGGGAGGCGCTCGCCTGCACTCACCGGACGTGGCGTTGTGACCTCATAGGAGCCTGGCCAGAGGCCCCATCACTGTCTTGTCCGCTCGCCTGGCTGGTGCGTGCCGCCCTGCCCGGTTCAGAGAACAGGACGGTCATGCCCACGATGGCACAACACGACGTCGAGGTCACCGGTGGCGTCGATACGCACAAGGACACCCACACCGCGGCCGCGGTCGACACGACCGGGCGGATGCTCGGATCGGCCCGGTTCCCGGCGTCCGCGGCCGGCTACCGACAGCTGCTGACCTGGCTGCGGTCCCTGGGGACGTTGGTGCTGGTGGGCGTGGAAGGCACCGGCGCCTATGGCGCCGGCCTGGCCCGTTACCTGCGTGCCGAGGGTGTGGCGCTGGTCGAGATCGACCGCCCGGACCGCAAGGCCCGCCGCTGGCAGGGCAAGTCCGACCCGGTCGACGCCGAGGCCGCCGCCCGCGCCGCCCTGGCCGCCCGACGCACCGGGACACCCAAGGACCGTGACGGAAAAGTGGAGGCGCTGCGCAACCTTCGAGTGGCCCGCCGCAGCGCCGTCGCCCAACGCGCCGACGTCCAGAAGCAGATGAAGGCCCTGATCGTCACCGCGCCCGAATGCCTCCGCGAACAGCTGCGCGGCCTGGGCGACCGCCGACTGATCGGGATCTGCGCGGCAGCGCGGCCCGACCATGGCCGGGTCGCCGACCCGACGGTGGCGGCGAGGATCGCCCTGCGCGCCCTCGCCCGCCGCCACCAACGGTTGTCCACCGAGATCACCGAACTGGACGAGCTCATCGCGCCACTGGTCGAAGCGGCCAACCCCCGGCTGCTCCAGTTGCCCGGCGTCGGACCCGATGTCGCCGGGCAACTGCTGGTCACCGCCGGCGACAACCCCGAGCGGCTGGGGTCCGAGGCCGCGTTCGCGATGCTCTGCGGCGCCGCGCCGCTACCGGCCTCCTCCGGGCGGACCAACCGCCACCGGCTCAACCGCGGCGGGGACCGCCAAGCCAACGCAGCCCTGCACCGCGTCGTGCTCTGCCGCCTCCGCTGGGACCTCCGCACCCGTCACTACGTCGACCGCCGGACCAAGGAGGGCATGTCGAAGAAGGAGATCATGCGCTGCCTCAAGCGCTACATCGCCCGCGAGGTCTACTCGGTCCTCTGCCCCGCTACGCCTACCCCAACCGATCTTGAAACCGCAGCTTGACATCCATAGGAGCATCC
>NZ_JBVJVK010000141.1:0-1299 GCF_055603705.1 Actinosynnema sp. NPDC037264
CTTGGGTTCTAGTGGTCGTCGCAACACCCCAGTTGGGGAGTTGTGGTGGATTTCGAGATCCGGGATCGGTCGGTCAACCTGGGCGGTCGGCGTCTGACGCGTGAGCGCGAGGCTTACCTTGCGCTCATGCGTCAGGGCGTCGGCAACCGGGAAGCGTGCAGGATCGTCGGTATCAACATCCGGACCGGGAAGCGTTGGCGCAACGGGCGTAATCCAACAGGCCGTGAGACGGGGGCGTCGCCGATCACCTCGGCGGCGTCCCCGTCGGTGTCGGGGCGGTATCTCAACGAGGACGAGCGGATCGTGATCGCCGACCGGCGACGGGCGAGGGCGTCGATCCGGGCTATCGCCGCCGAGTTGGGCCGGTCACCCTCGACGGTCAAACGGGAGTTGGACCGCAACTCCCATCCGGTGTCCGGGGACTACCGGCCGCACGCCGCCCAGGTCCGCGCCGACGCGCGTCGTCCGCGTCCGAAGACGCGGAAACTCGCGGCCGATCCGGAGCTGCATCGGATCGTGCAGGACCATCTGGTCAGGAAGCACAGTCCCGAGCAGATCGTCGCGGTGCTGCGGCGGGACTTCCCCGACCGGCCGGAGTGGCACGTGACCCACGAGACGATCTACCAGGCTCTCTACCTGCAAGGACGCGGTGAGTTGCGCCGTGAACTCGTGCGGGCGTTGCGGACCGGCCGCACCGTGCGCAAACCCCGCCGTCAGGCGCAGCGGCGGCAGCCGCGGTTCGTCCACCCGATGGTGATGATCAGCGACCGGCCGGCCGAGGTCGAGGACCGGGCGGTGCCCGGCCACTGGGAAGGCGACCTGATCCTGGGCAAGGACAACGCCTCCGCCATCGGCACGCTGGTGGAACGGGCGACCCGCTACGTGATGCTGTTGCACCTGCCCCACGGCCGCACCGCCGAACACGTCCGCGACGCCCTGACCATCACCGTCCAGGCCCTGCCCGCCCACCTCACCCGGTCGCTGACCTGGGACCAGGGCTCGGAGATGGCGCGGCACCACGAGTTCAGCGTGGCCACCGACATCCCGGTCTACTTCTGCGACCCGGCCAGCCCCTGGCAACGCGGCAGCAACGAAAACACCAACGGCCTGCTGCGCCAGTATTTCCCCAAGAGCACCGACCTGGCCGTCCACAGCGCCGAGGATCTGGCCGCCGTCGCCGCCGAACTCAACGGCCGCCCACGCAAAACGCTCGGCTGGGACACCCCAGCCGAGCGTTTGGCTAAGCTCCTGACCTAAGCCAGTTGATCAGTTGTGTTGCGACGACCCCTGGAATCCGCC
>NZ_JBVJVK010000142.1:0-1211 GCF_055603705.1 Actinosynnema sp. NPDC037264
ATGAGCAAGCTCATCAGGGGTCACCGGGACATGAAACCGCCCAGCCCGCCCCGGTGCCCCCCCGACACGCCGAAACCTAACAAAGCACTACTAGGACGTGTTTCAGATGTGGCGTAGCCAGATGTTGATGGCGGCGATGTCGATGGTGGCCTTGTAGCGGACGGCGAGTTTGTCGTAGCGGGTGGCGACCGCCCGGTGCTGCTTGAGCAGGTTGATGCCGCACTCGACGGCGTGGCGCTGTTTGTAGATCTCCCGGTCGATCGTGGGTGGCCGTCCGCCCGCGGGGCCTTTGGCCTTGCGGTGGGCGTCCTGGTCGCGGGGCTGGTCGATGGTGGCCTTGATCCCGCGTCGGCGTAGGTAGGCGCGGTTGGCCTGGGAGCTGTAGGCCTTGTCGGCCAGGACCCGGTCCGGTCGTGTCCGTGCGCGGCCGGGTCCGACCCGCGGCACCGAGATCCGCTCGATCACCGGCGTGAACTGCGGGCTGTGACCCCGTTGACCGGCGGTGACCAGCAGCGACAACGGACGCTGTCCCTGCTCGCAGGCCAGGTGCAGCTTGCTGGTCCACCCGCCCCGCGACCGCCCCAACCCGTGATCGTCGGGCTCGGCCCCGCCGAGCGGGGTGTCGGGCGGTTCGACCTGCAGATCCCCCTTTTGCGGGCACCGGCGGCGTGCTGGTGCGCCCGCATGATCGTGGAATCCACGCTCACGTCCCACACGATCAGCCCGGCGGCGTCCGCGCGGGCCTGCAACGCGGTCACCGTCCGCTGCCAGACCCCGGCCCGCTGCCAACGCCGGAACAACCCGTACACGGTCTGCCAACGACCGTACTCGGGAGGCACGTCCCGCCACGGGGCACCGACGCGCACCCGCCACCGGATGCCGTCGATCAACTGCCGCTTGCTCCACTTCGGCGGACGACCCGGCTTCTTCCCGACGGGTAACAGCGGTTGCAACACAGCCCACTGCGCGTCGGTCAGGTCGGCCCGCCCCGCTGCCGCTACGCCGGCCACGAGGTCTCCGGTGTTCGGGTTTGCTTGGTCGCTAACCCACTTACCGGAGACCTCGCCACATCTCGGCCACCGACACGCCGCCGGTCACCTCACCTTTGAAACACGCGCTAGTAGTGCTTTGTTAGGTTTCGGCGTGTCGGGGGGGCACCGGGGCGGGCTGGGCGGTTTCATGTCCCGGTGACCCCTGATGAGCTTGCTCAT
>NZ_JBVJVK010000143.1:0-1160 GCF_055603705.1 Actinosynnema sp. NPDC037264
GCTGCGCCCGGAGGCGCACACCGGTCGGCAGCGGATCCTGTGTCACACCTACGGTCGCGGCAAGGACCAGCACATGATGGTGCCGGGTTGGCCCTACTCGGTGGTCGTGGCGCTGGAGGCGGGGCGTGGTTCGTGGACCGCGCCGTTGGACGTGGTGCGGCTGGAGCCCGGTGACGACGCAGCGGCCGTGACCGCGGTCCAGGTTCGGGGTGTGGTGGACCGTCTGATCGTCGCCGGGCACTGGCGGCCCGGGGATCCGGACATCCTGCTGGTCGCGGACGCCGGCTACGACGGGCCCCGCCTGGCCCACGTGTTGGCCGATCTGCCGATCACCGTGGTGGTGCGGATGCGTTCGGACCGGGTCCTGCGCCGACCGGCGCCGCCCCATCCGCCCGGCACCCTGGGCCGGCCACGCCGCCACGGCGGCGAGTTCGCCTTCGGCGACCCGGACACCTGGGGCGAACCCGACATCACCACCCGCACCGAGACCAGGCTCTACGGTCCTGCCCTGATCCGGGCGTGGGACCGGTTGCACCCGAGACTGACCCACCGCATCGCCTGGGCCTCCCACGCCGGGAACCTGCCGATCCTGGAAGGCACCGTGATCCGCCTGCAGGTCGACCGGCTGCCGTCCGGGGCGTTCCCGAAACCGGTGTGGTTATGGCACTCCCGCACCGGTCTCGACCACGCCGCGGTGGACCTGTCCTGGCAGGCGTTCCTGCGCCGGTTCGACATCGAGCACACCTTCCGCATGCTCAAGCAGACCCTGGGCTGGACCACTCCGAAACTCCGCTCGCCCGAGCAGGCCGACCGGTGGACCTGGCTGCTCATCGCCGCCTACACCCAACTCCGGCTGGCCCGCCGGTCGGCAGTCGACCTACGCCGTCCCTGGGAGAGACCTCTTTCACCCGAACGGTTGTCCCCGGCCCGAATCCGGCGAGGGTTTCGGCACCTACGCCCGCACACCGCCTGCCCGGCAAACGTCCCGAAACCCTCCCGACCGGGCCCCGGACGCCCGGCCGGAGTGCCCAACACCAAACCGGCACCGCGCCACGACGTCCACACCGCCACCAGCACGAACGCACAGAAACCAAAGCAGCACAAGAAGACGAAGTCGACCACCCCACGACCCCGCCGAACAGGTTAAAGCTCAAGCTAGG
>NZ_JBVJVK010000144.1:0-1134 GCF_055603705.1 Actinosynnema sp. NPDC037264
TAGTGTCCTCCGCCGGAAATCCGCCTACTAAGTCTAGTGTGGGTGGATGACGCGGATCGGACGGCCGCCCGCCGAGGTGAGGTTGAGCGAGCAGGAGCGCGAGACGTTGCTGCGGTGGGCGCGTCGGGCGAAGTCGTCGCAGGTGTTGGCGCAGCGGTGCAGGATCGTGCTGGCGTGCGCGGATGGCTTGCCCAACAAGCAGATCGCCGAGGACCTGAGGGTCCATCCGACGACGGTCACCAAGTGGCGCACGAGGTTTCTCAAGCACCGCTTGGACGGCCTGGCCGACGAGGCGCGGCCGGGCCGTCCGCCGTCGATCCCGTTGGACCGGGTCGAGGAGGTGATCGTGGCGACGCTGGAGGAGATTCCCCGCAACGCCACGCACTGGTCGCGCACCTCGATGGCCGATCGCACCGGTCTGAGCGCGTCGACCATCGGCCGGATCTGGCGCGACTTCGGCCTCAAACCGCACCGCGCCGAGACCTTCAAGCTGTCCACCGATCCGTTGTTCGTGGAGAAGGTCGTCGACGTCGTCGGCCTCTACCACAACCCGCCCGAGCGGGCGGTGGTGTTGTGCGTGGACGAGAAGTCCCAGATCCAGGCACTGGACCGCTCCCAGCCGGTACTGCCGATGATGCCGGGCATGCCCGAGCGTCGCACCCACGACTACCACCGCAACGGCATCACCAGCCTGTTCGCCGCGTTCAACGTCGCCGACGGGACGGTCATCGGCCAGCTGCACCGCCAGCACCGCGCCACGGAGTTCAGGAAGTTCCTGACCACGATCGACAAGACGGTGCCGGCGGAGTTGGACGTGCACCTGGTCTGCGACAACTACGGCACCCACAAGACCCCGGCGATCAGGAAGTGGCTGGCCGCGCACCCGAGGTTCCACGTGCACTTCACCCCCACCGGCTCCTCCTGGATCAACCAGGTCGAGCGTTGGTTCGGCTTCCTCACCGACCAGATGATCACCCGCGGGGCGCATCGCAGCGTCCAAGCGCTGGAACGCGACATCCGGGCCTGGATCGCCGACTGGAACGCCAATCCCCGCCCGTTCCTGTGGACCAAGACCGCCGAGGAGATCCTGGAGTCAATCGCCCGATTTTGTAGGCGGATTTCCGGCGGAGGACA
>NZ_JBVJVK010000145.1:0-1082 GCF_055603705.1 Actinosynnema sp. NPDC037264
TGTACTGATTCGTGACGTTGTTGATGCTTAGGGGGCCAGTCGGGTGATGGGTGGCTGGCCGCCCAGGGCGCTGTGGGCGCGTCGGGTGTTGTAGTCGTGCACCCAGCCGGGCAGGGCGGCCAGACGGTGGCTGTTGCCGGTCCAGGCCTGGGCGTAGGCGAACTCGTGTTGCAGGGTGCGGTTGAAGCGTTCGGCCTTGCCGTTGGTCCACGGACAGCCCGGTTTGATGAACCGGCGGCGGATGCCCAGGGCGACGCAGACCGCCCGCCAGGTGCCGCCGACGCGGTAGACCTTGGCGTTGTCGGTGAGCACCCGCAGCACCCTCACGCCCTGGCCGCGGAACCAGGCCACCGCCCGGTGCAGAAACCCCGCGCAGGTCGCGTCCTTCTCGTCCGGGAGGGCCTCGACATAGGCCAAGCGGGTGTGGTCGTCGACCGCGACGTGCAGGTAGTCGTGGCCGATGCCCCGACCGCGGACCTTCTCGCTGCGCCCGTGCACCCGCCAGCCGCCGCCGTCGGGCACCCGACCGAGTTTCTTGACGTCGACGTGCAGCAGGTCGCCGGGGTGGGGGCGTTGGTAGCGGATGCCGGTGTGCCGGCGCCGTACCGGGGCGCCGGTGATCGGGTCGGTGTCCGACAACGGCGGCACCCGGTGGCGGCGCAGGACCCGGCCGATGGTGGAGGCGGGCAGCCCCAGCAGTCCGGCCAGGTGCACCGGACCGCGGCGCACCCGCCCGCGCAGGTCGAGGATCCGCCGCTCGACCTCGACCGGGGTGCGCCGGGGACTGCGGTGCGGACGTGAGGAGCGGTCGAGCAGGCCGGCGTCGCCCTCGCGGCGATACCGGCCCAGCCACTTGTGCACGGTGGCGCGGGAGATACCCAGCTGCTCGGCGATGCAGGACGGCGACCACCCGGCCCGGTGACGGGCGACGATGAGCCTGCGGGCGTGGACCGTGGTGCGGGCGTTACTGTGCACGCGAGGACCTCCGTGTGCCGATGGGATGCGTCAGACACATCCACTCCGCCCGGAGGTCCTCCCGTCTTCAACCCGACACGCCGTCAACAACCTGATTAGCCACTACA
>NZ_JBVJVK010000146.1:0-1020 GCF_055603705.1 Actinosynnema sp. NPDC037264
TCAACCTGGCCAGCGACGAGTAGCCGGTGCCGAAGTCGTCCACCGCGAACCGGATGCCCCGCTCCACCAGCTCGCCCATCGCCTGCCGCACCCGCGACGGCAGGTCGACCAACGCGGTCTCCACCAGCTCCAGCACCACCCGGTCCCACGGGATGCCCGCCTCGGCGATGGCGTCGGCCACGATGTCCACGAACTCCGGGTCACCCGGCACCAGACCGGCCAGGTTCACCGCCACCGACACCGGCCTACCACCCGGCTCCGGCCACGTCGACGCCTCCTTCAACGCGGTCCGCAACACCCACCGGTCCAGCTCCCGCAACAGGTCACCCTGCTCGGCCACGGGCAGGAAGATGTCCGGCGGCAACAGCCCGCGATCCGGGTGCGGCCACCGCACCAACGCCTCCGCCGTCTGCACCACGCCGTCCACCCCGACCACCGGCTGGAAGTGCAACGCCAACCCGTCGTGCTGCAACGCCTCCCGCAGCTGCCCCTCCAAGTGCACCTGCCGGTCGGCCGAAGCGATCAACGCCGCGCTCGCCAACGACACCCGCCCCGCACCCGACCGCTTCGCCTCGAACATCGCCGCATCGGCGAAGCGCAACAGGTCGTTGCCCGTCGCACGCGACCCGTTCGGCACCGCCGCCCCGATCGACGCCGACACCCGGACCAGCTGCCCGTGCACCGGCACCGCCGTGCGCAACAACCCCGCCACCTTCGTGGCCAGCGCGTCCACCCCGCCCACCCGGTCGAGGTTCTCGCAGATGATCACGTACTCGTCACCGGACAGGCGAGCCGCCGTGCAGCCGTCGGGCAGACCACCCTCCAACCGCCGCGCCAACGCCACCAACAACTCGTCACCCGCGTCATGACCCAGCGAATCGTTGACCCGCTTGAAGTTGTCGATGTCGCAGAACAACACCGCGACCTTCGACCGCTCCGGCGACTCCAACAACTCCCCGAGCATCTCCTTGACCAAAGCCCGGTTCGGCAACCCGGTCAGCTCGTCGTGCGTGGCCTGGT